>CAVIRL010000006.1:17273-42470 GCA_963645005.1 Prevotella sp. P5-108 | reverse complement strand
CGGGAAAAGAACTGATCCCGTCGTTAAAGGGCTTTTATGAAGATAAAAAGGTCAGCAGGGGGAAAAAGACGATTGAAAATGTGCTTGAAAAGGATGCAACTTCCGGATTTAAGCGTGCTTCTCTCGGCAGCTATTGCTATGTAGACGGAGACTGCCTCTGCTACACCGGCGTGGAGCTCAGTGAGGACATCAACATCAACAACGGCCGTGGGGTGGAAAAGAAACGTCCGGATGAGGACATCCGGAATATTTACCGGAGCCAGTATATCTGCCGGGGACAGGAATTTACCGGCTACGCAGTGTTTACGGACAGCATAGATCCGGCTCTCGCAGATCGTGTGGAGAAGCTGTTAAACGGTTCGGTGCATGTGGGAAACCGCCGCTCTGGCGGATACGGAACCTGTGCGGCGGCGTGCAGGGAGATGAAGGATGCGGTGCCCTATGCGCAGGTGCGCACCCAGAAAAACGGAACCCGGTTTTATATGGTCCTGCTGTCGAATCTGGTTATGAGAAGTGAGATCGGTGAGCTGACCGGACTGAATCCGGAGGAGCTGGCAGAGCGTCTTGGCTGCAACAAGCTGGAGCTGAACCGCTGTGCTGCCTCTACTGCCCAGGTTTACGGCTATAACCGGATCTGGAGGGGAACCATTCCCTCTGCCAATATGTACGAGGCAGGAAGTGTATTCTGCTTTACGGCAGATGCGGAAATCGCAGAGGATCGTTTCCGTCAGGTGGAGGCGGAGGGACTCGGCATCCGCACAGCAGAGGGCTTTGGCCAGGTAGCGTTTATGGCGGACTTTGGCAGAATCGGCAAAAAGCTTGCCATGGAGAAGGAAGACAGAAAGACAGAAACTGCAGAAGTACCGTCCGGCTGTGAAAAACAACTGGAGGAGGACCGCCGTCTGGCTGCCCGCGGACTCTTGCAGCACCGGATCGAGCGGGGCATGGAGCGCTATGTGACAGAACGCGATGCGGATATCAAAGGAGTAAGCTCCAGCCAGTGGGGACAACTGGCCTCCATGTGCATTATGCTTCAGTATACACCGGAAAAGGCAGAGCAGTATCTCGGAAGCTTTCTGTCGAATTCCCAGATCAAGGAAGATCGCAGCAAGCGCCAGGACGGAAAACAGAAAAAGGACGCCTTCCACAGCTATATGACCAGGATGATCCGGACAGGGCTGTTTGAGCTGCTCGGGATTTCAGAGGAGAAGCTTGTGGGCGTTCCGGTGGCTCAGCTGCTGGATCCGGATGAGCAGGTACGCTATAAGCTGCAGTTGATGGAGCGGCAGATCCGTTATGCGAACAGGGAGGGCAGAAGTCATGGCTGATAAATACGGAAGTTTATACGATCACATCATCTCATATCAGATCACGGCGGTGTGCACAGAGCCGCTGCATGTTGGCGGAAACAGAGCGAGAAGCGGCAGTGTTCTGGTGCATCCCGTGAAGAATGTTCCGTTTATCCAGGCCACGGGAATTGCAGGAGTCCTGCGGGATTATCTGGAGGATGAGAGAGAGCTGCAGGAGCAGATGTTCGGAAAAAGCGCAGATGGAACCGATACCGGAAGCCGGGTGCGTGTCAGCGATGCCTTTTTTTGCGGCACGGTGGTTCCCATGGAGCTGCGTCCCCGGGTGAAGATCAACCGGGAGACCGGAACCTGCCAGAGTGTGCAGACGAAGGGAACCGGAAGCTGGTCCGGTCAGAAATTTGAGACAGAGTCTGTGGCAGCCGGTTCAGAATTCACGTTTTCCCTGTATCTGTACGAGCGGGAGCATGAATATGAAGCAGCCCTGGAGCGGATCCTGGGAGCGCTGCATGCGGGCAATATCCAGCTTGGCGGGCAGAAGAGCAACGGCTGCGGCTATGTTCGTTTTCTTACGGTCGTTAAGACAGATTATGATATGAAAAATGCCGAAGACCGGAAGCTCTGGAGCAAAGAGAGCAAAGCGGGAGTCTCCATTCTGGATGCTCTGGAGAAGCAGATCTCCACACTGGATCAGCGGATCCACTTTGAATTGGACGGCGAGATCGACAGCGCACTCTTAGTCCGGGCCATCGCGGCACAGGATTATAATGAGGAGGCACAGTCTGCAGAGCAGATGCGGACTGCGGACGGACGGCTTCTGGTTCCGGCGACGTCTGTAAAAGGTGTTGTGCGCAGCCAGATGGAAAAAATCGCGAAATTTAAGGGCCTTCCGGAGAGTGAGCTGGAGCGTATCTTTGGTAAAAGCGCTGAGAAGGAGGAAAAGGGGTATCTCGGATTTATCCATTTCTTTGATACTGTTATAGAAGGAAAGGAGCGTCCGGCCCAGAAACGGATCCACATTGATAAATTTACAGGCGGTGTTATGTATGGCGGACTGTTTCATGAGACACCGGCAGCAGGAAGACTTCAGATCCGGGCAGACCTGGAGAATGAAGACAAACGGGCAGCAGGGCTGCTGCTTATGGCACTGCGTGACCTGGGACTCGGCATTCTGCCGCTGGGCAGCGGGGGCAGCATCGGAAGAGGCTTCCTGACCGGAACGGAGCTTCGCATCAAGGATGGAACAGAGCTTATTGCGAAGATCAACCTGCAGACCAGGAAGGTGGAGCAGGGCGCAGAGCTGATCGCGGAATATATAAAAGCAGTCTGATGAGGAGAAAAAGGTATGAAAACTTATAAACATCTTAAGGTTCAGGAGGTTTCGGCTGAACCCTCGGAGCTGGAGAAAAAAGCAGCACAGTATCCGTATGTGATCGCCCATATGTACAGCGATATCCTGTGTGGTGACGGTGTTCATGAGAAGATCAACTGGGATGAGCTGGTGGAACTGCGGGCATTCGATGAGAAGGGTGAGCTGCATGTATATGAGCAGAATGGCGGACTGAAGGCTGTGGAGATCCTGGAAACCGGGGACAGCAGGGAGGATACGGTGGTCAGGCGCTATGCCGTGCGCGGGGCAGTAAGCAATTCGGCCCGCCCCTGTTATCTGGCTGTGAAGGAATACCTGGAGGCAGATGAGGATGGACAGGCAGTTGTAGTTTATACAAGACCGTTCAGATTGGAGGCGAAGGCGCAATGAGTTATGTAGGAGCTCCGTATAATTTTGTACCGCTTGGAACAAAGGTCTACCGGAAGGATGAGATCACAAAGCATAATGAGATAACCGGATTGTCCGGCTATCTGGAGTATCAGGTAACAGCCCAGACCCCGATCATCGTGGATGGCGGCGATGGCCACTTCTATAAGAATAAAGACGGTAAGGCTGCCATTCCGGGCAGCACCATGCGCGGTCTGGTGCGCAGCAATATGCAGGTGCTGAGCCAGTCCTCCATCGTGGACGATATCGCCAATGCGAAGCTGATGTACCGGAGCGTGGGCGGCAGCAAGGCAAATCTGAATAAAGCGGTATACGATAAGACCCTGGGAATGGATCAGATTGCTGTCGGATCAGGAACCTTTTCCGTTTTGAAAAATGTGAAGGGCGGATATATCTGCTGTAAAAATGGCCGGTATTCGATCATCCCATGCATGGATCCCCGATTCAAGAAAGAAATGGGGGCGATGAACTATTATGTAGTAAGTGAACGTGCGGTCATAGAACATCAATTTAAAGGCTTTGAGATGCTTCGAAGGAAGCCATGCATACTCCAGAATGCAAACACAGATCCTTTTGAGGTGGAAGTCAGAGAGGTGAAGGTAAAAGGGAAGATCAAGGAGATCAAGCAGTATAAAGGGAGAAAGAATACCAGCTACAAGCCTTATTTCAAAACAGTCTATTATCTGCCAAAGGGAGAACATAAGATTTCCGCATTGTCTGAAAACCCGCAGAAGGGCTATAAGAAGGGAACGCTCATCACCACCGGTTTTATGAACCAGAAAAAAGCATTTTACGTGATCCCGGAGATGGCAGAGGTTCCGGAGCGTGAGTGGATCCCGATCCCGCCTCAGGATGTGGACAGCTTTAAACGGGATTTTGAGGGCAGGAAGAATCAGCTTACCGTAGCGACCGGTTATAATCTGGCAAGGCTGCAGAAGGCAGAAAAAGAAAAGCTGAAGGAGGAGGTGCTGTGTTTCTTTGGTCTGCCGGAAGAGGGAAAGGTGAAGCCGGTATTCTATATTGAATTAGCCGGAAAGCTGTACTTTGGCTTTACCCCGCGCCTGCGCCTGTTCTACGATAAGGAAATTTATGACGGGTTGTCAAAGGAGCAGAGAGACAACAGCCTGGATTACTGCAAGGCATTGTTTGGTTTTACATCGGATCAGGAAAGCTACCGCTCCAGACTGTCGTTTCAGGAGGCCGGGGTGGATGAGACTGCTTCGGAAGGCGAAAAGGTAAATGCGGTGCTTGGCGAGCCGAAGCCAACCAGTTATCTGGATTATCTGATGGGGAAAAACGGAGCACCTGCAACGTATCGCGGTGATTTCTCCTTAAGAGGCATGAAGCAGTACTGGCTTCATTCGAAAACGGTGCAGTCGGGACTGGGAAATAACAAAGAGGTTGGCTCTGAGTTTTATCCGTATCCGGAGGGGACCTCCTTCACCGGACAGATCCGGTTTACCAATCTCAGCGAGGAAGAGCTGGGGATGCTTCTGTGGAGCCTTCTGCTGGAACAGGAAAGCCAGCAGAATATCGGCAAGGGCAAGCCCTACGGATACGGACGTATCAGGATTTCTTTAAAGAAGCTGAATATTCTGGACGCAGCTGCGCTTTACGGCGGTGATACCCTCTGCCTGGAGCCATATCAGGATCAGAAGGAGCACTGCGGCGAATACGTGGACAAGGCGAAAAAGGATATGACCCGGTTCCTCGGCAGGGATGTCATGACTTACCCGCCGGTACGGGATTTCCTCTGGATGAAAAATGCAGATGAAATACCGGAGGATGCAAAGACACATTACATGAGCATTGACAGAATCTCGAAAAAGGAGCCGAGTGATTATCAGGAGCGGACAAATAAGCAGATTCCGCTGGATACCATTGGGGTTGTCATGGGAAAGGAGAAGAGAAAAACGCAGCCATCCGGCGGCCAGGGCGGCGGATACCGCGGAAACAAGAGCTGGAATGGCCGGTAAAAAAGAGCCGGGATCAGAACTGATCCCGGTCTTTTCTCTCTTTTAGTGATGCGATGATATGCTCCCGAAGACTTTCTGGCTCCAGCACGATGGCGGAGCTTCCGAAGCCGTAGATCCAGGAGCGGAATTTACTGATGCCGTAAACGGTATCCTCATAATATAAAAATCCGTTGTTTTCATACAACTGGCCCTTCGTGCGGCAGGCCAGCTCCTGCTTTACCTTGCTCCATACATTCGCTTCGTTGTAGAATTTTACCTTTACATGCTGCGGCTCCTCGGAAAAGCAGTTTCCCCAGACCTGCGGCGCCAGATCGTCGATGAGGGAGACATCGCCTGCCTCCACCTTTTCCTTTCCGGGCCATAATCCGCGGATGCGGTCCAGACGGTGAACCTGGATCCTTCCGTGGAAAACAGAAAGCACACAGTAAAGGTTTTCTGTTTCATCGTAAGAAATCCTCAGCGGCTGAAACGAAAGGTCCAGAGTGACGCCTCTGGAGTTTACATATTTCATGCAGAGCGGCTTTTGCTCCCGGATGGCGTTATCAATGATCTGCAGGCGGGATGACAGCTCCCGGTAGTCATGTATGGTGCGATAGCTGTCTTTGATCTGCAAAAAGGAGGACTTTTTGAGGGGAACAGGCTGATGGATGCCCAGATCCTTCAAAACAGCCTCCAGAGCCAGGGCTTCCTCGCAGCTTAAGGCGATATCGAAGTGGCCGAGTCCACCGGACCGGTAATGGTCGATCAGAAGCGGAAGGTCATCCAGATCGCCATTCAGGAGCATTTTTTGCAGCTTCGGATCGAAATCAACGAAATCAAGAGCAGAAATCATGTCTTCCAACTCAGAAGCGTCTGAATGCGCAGGATCAGCCGGTTCATCAGCACGATCATCGGAGAAATCCGCTTCATCGGAGATGGCCTCCAGATCAAAGCTGATCTTATTTTCAAGAGAATAGCCTCGGTCATTTCTTTTTTCGGTTTTTGCCTCCCAGTCCAGAATGGCCGCCATATCCTGGCGGATGACGGGAAGCGGAAGCTGGGTGTGCCGGTGGAGCTCAAGAATAGACATGCCAAGCAGATCGTCACTGCTGCAGGACAGCCAGCCGTAATAGGTCTGGAGACGGAGATAAGGGTTTGTGTAATTATTCATGGTCGTCCTCCTCGTATCTTGCCAAAGTCCGGTTTACGGAAAAACTCATTTTCTCCTTTAATTCAGCAGGTGCTATAACGTGAACGCTGCGGCCGAACTGGCGGAGATAATTCGCAAAATCAGAAAGACCGCGGATGGTATCCCGGTATTCCAACTGGTTTTCCTCAGGAAAATAGCGGATGGAAGCGGTGCTTCGCTGCCGGCTTAGGTACTTTATTTTCCGGTTTACGTTAGCCTCCAGGTCGAAGCGGACCGTGACCGGAACCGGCTCCTCCAGAGATATGCTGAACATTTCACAAAAGGTGCGCCGGTATTCCTCGGACTGGTAGCCGGTGTTGGCAAATTCCGTATCTTCAATTCGGATGATGGTGCTCATATCAATAACGGAATGATATTTTTCAGCAGGAACCGGATCGGATGTATATTCTTTTCCCAGGAGATACAGCCGGGCTTTTTCTACGCTATAGACAGCCATACCGGTCTGGAACAGAACCGTGAGCGTCTGACCGGAGCGAGTGTTGTAGGTAACCCGGATCAGCTTTTCCGTGTAGTTGGAATCGGAGAGCTTTTTCATCCACCGGCTGATCTGCTCCAGCATCTCATGGCTTTTGCCATAGGTCAGGTAGCTGGGACTGGAAACGGAACCAAGATTACAGGAAACCTTTATGATTTCCAGCTTCCGCGCAATGGAAGCCAGCTGTCCGTGGTAGGGAGAGCCGGAGGGAAGCGTTTTCACCTGCTGAAACAGCGCAAGGATTTCCTCCTCGGAAAAATGATGGAGGATCGGGATGGTATGTCCGGTCGGGCGATATACGCCGTCTGCGCTGCGCTCGATCTCGTGCTCCTGTTCTAATTCCTGTATCAGGCCGCGAAATGCAGAGTATCCGATATCGATAGGCTGCTTGAGATCATGGTAGGAATAGTCCTCCTCCTGTTTGACGGAAGAACCAAAATAATAACGCTCCTCCAGCGCCTTTGGAGTGGCCGGGGCCATCTGGAGATTCTGCACAATATTGCATTTCCGCAATATTTTATCTGTCAGAGGGATGCAGGAAGCCTGAGCTGCACCGGTACCATCGGAAACAAGGTGATAGTAAACGGTGCGCTTCTGCTTCTTGCATTCCAGCTCAATGCCGCGTTCACTGAGACGGTTCACGTAATTATAAACACTCTGGCGGTTACAGGACAAAAGCTCAGATATGTCATTTACGGACAATTCCTTTCGCTCCCGAAAGGCCTGGAGCAGATCTGCAAGCTTTTCCTCAACGTTTTTCTTTTTCATGAGCCAAATCCTCTCGTAAATTCATTTGTAATAACACCATGATTATAACAGATAGGAAATAAAATGTCCAAAATTAGTGCAGCTGGGCTGATATAACTGTTATGGATGATCGGTAAAGCCTGAGGAGGACAAAAATGCAAAAAAACCTTTAATATATGGACGGTTCTTCGGTAACTGTGATACTATAGGGGCATAGATAACATGAGGATACCGGGTGGCTACTCATGGACGACAAATCAGAAAAGGGGCAGTTTGGAGTATGAAAGAGATACGAAGGAAAAGATTCAGAGCTGCGGGTTTCAGTCTTATGCTGATTTTTATGACACTCTTTACGGGTTTCGCTTCCCTGGCAGAGGAGGAACCTCCGAAACGCGTGATCCATGTGGTATATGATGATTCCGGCAGCATGATCGAAACCGGAGGCCAGAAGGTGGATACCTGGTGTCAGGCGAAATATGCGATGGAAGTATTTGCGGCGCTTCTGGGGGAAAACGATACGCTGAATATTTATGCGATGAGTGATTACGAGGGAACGCAGCAGTCTCCGCCGAGACTGACCTTAAATGGCAGTGATGGACAGTCTGCGAATGTCGCCAGAGTCCACAGCATGCTGACAAAGGCGGGCAACACGCCGTTCGATGCAGTACGCAGAGCATATACGGATCTTGCGGCTGCGGAGGCCGATGAAAAATGGCTGGTGGTACTGACGGACGGCGAGTTTCAGGGAATCGGGGATATTGACGGATTTTTCCGTCAGAAGGATCCGGCAGTCCGGGTGATGTTTCTTGGCATGGGACCGGCTGCTCAGGGAATTACCCCGGATGAAGCTGCCGGCATTTATTTTGAACAGGCTCAGACCAGCAAACAGATCCTGGATCGGATCACCGGGATCTGCACCCGGATTTTCAACAGCGACCGGCTGGATGTGAATGCTTCCGCAAAGACACTTTCCTTTGATGTCCCCATGGCAGAGCTGGTGGTGTTTGCACAGGGGGCCAACGCCGAGATCCGGAATATTACCGGAGAGGATGGAACCGTGTATACGGCATCCAGTGCACCGGTTACCGTGCAGTATTCTGAAAAAGCGGCAGAAAACCGGGATGACGGCGTTGTGGACCGGGATTTAAAGGGCTGTCTTCTGACCTTTAAGGATGATTTTGCAAAAGGAAGCTATACGCTGGATGTGTCCGGTGCCGATACGATCGAGGTGTATTACAAGCCGAACGTGGAGGTGGCAGCTTACCTGACCAGCGCAGACGGTGAGGAGGTTACCGACCTGAAGAACCTGAAGGCGGGAACCTATACCCTGACCTTTGGCCTGGTGAAGACCGGCACCCCGGAAAAGGTAAATCAGTCCGCTTTGCTGGGGGATGTTTCCTACAGCGCGACGGTTACGAACAACGGAGAGACTCAGGACAGGATCTATGCATCCGGTGACAGCATTGAGCTTCAGGAGGGCAGTCTGATCCTTGATGTCGTGGCACATTATCTGGAGTACAACACGGTGTCCACACATCTGGATTATTCCATTTACAAGGACAGGGAGCTGGAGCTTTCCGTGCAGGAGCATCCGGCATACCAGCTTACGAAGGACGGGCTTCAGATCGACGGGCCCATTACCGTGAAGGCACTGGTGGACGGACGGGAGCCCTCTGCAGAGGAATGGAAAAGCATGACGCTGCCGCAGGTACAGTTTGCGGATGAGAAGCTTTTTGGCGAGCCTGAGGTGAAGAAGGGCAGCACACCGGGGGTCTATGAGATCTATCCGGCTCTGCCGGACGGAAGGGCAGATAGCAGCCTTTACGGGGATTGCCCGTTTACCGTCACCTATGAGGGAAAGAACGGGGAAGCTACCTGGTCCGGAAGCACGGAGGGGGTGTTGAAGATACAGGATCAGCGCTCCTGGCTGCAGCGATACGGAGACCGGATCAAACACATCGTCCTGTGGACAGCAGGGATTATTCTGGTGCTGGGGTATTTTCCATGGTTTAAGCCGCGTTTCCCGAAGACTCTGAAGAACCGCCCGTTCATCAAGGGTCAGGCTCTGGATCCGAGATATCGTCCGTCGGAGGATAAGGGACGGTTCAGCAAGCGCCTGCTCTACAGCCTGCTTCCCTATGCTGCAGAGCGGGGCAGCCTCAGATTCATACCGCCGGGAATCTCCGGGGTCCCGGCAGCCTCCATCCAGGCGGCACGGGATGGCGGAATCTGGATCACCAACGCGAAGGCCTATGCCGGACGTAGGGATATTACCTTTAACGGTATGCCGGTTCCGGAGAATACAAAGAAGCGTATGCGCATCAGTGCAGCTTCCATGATCATATACAAAACGCCGGGAATGACTTATACCTGCATTCCGACGCAGTCAAAATAGAAAATCATACGGGAGGAAAAGGAATATGATAGCACCAACATTATTAGTCGGACTGGGCGGCACCGGTTCCAAAATTGTTTGCAGGGTATCCAAGCTGGTCAGTGAAGAGCAGAGGGATCATCTTGGATTTGCCGTATTTGACACAGATATCAATGAGCTGAGAGACATTCAGCGGGCAAATCCGTTTATCAAGATCATCCAGACATCAACCAGACTTTCTGTAGGTGAGTATTTGAACATTGACACGCATGCCCGTGATACCTGGTTTCCGGTCAACGCCATTTTAAACAGCAAGACGCTGACAGAGGGTGCCGGACAGGTACGTGCCATCTCAAGGCTTGCTTTTGATACCGCTGTGCGCGCCGGAAAGCTGGAGCAGCTTCATGAGGCGATCCAGGAACTTTATAAGGTGGAGGAGGAGCAGTGCGAACAGGCACTCCGGGTCATCATCGTCAGCTCTCTGGCAGGCGGCACCGGCTCCGGCCTGATCCTTCCGGTGGCTCTTTATATCAAGAATTATCTGGCTACCCATTTCCGTCAGAGTGCCAATATCACCAGAGGCTTTTTCATTCTGCCGGAGGTGTTTGACGAGGTGATCCCGGGCCAGGCCGAGCGCAGCAGCCTTCGAAGCAATGCTTACGCAACCCTGAGGGAGCTGGATGCCTTCCTCATGAAGGGGGATGACACCCTGCCGCCGCAGTACCAGGATTCCGTCAAGATGGAGTTCCCGCGTGCTGCCTCCAACGACTATGAAGAATACAGGGTTCGTCCCTATGATTTCTGTTTCCTCTTTGATGCCCAGAATGCCGAGGGCAGCAAATTAAATTCCTTTAACCAGTATCTGGATCATGCGGCAAACTGCATCTACGCCCAGTCCATCGGACCGATGAACAAACGGAGCAATTCCTCCGAGGACAATACCATCCGCCGCCTGTGTGAGGAGCGGGGACGCAACCGCTACGCGGGCGCAGGCTCCTCCATGCTGATCTACCCGGTGGAGGATGTGAAGAACTATATTGCATTAAACTGGGCCAGAGAATGTGTATCCAGCCAGTGGATGACCTTTGACCATACCTATAAGGAGCTGAGACGGAGCCACGCCGCCATGCGGGCGCAGGGCATCAATGTGGCGGATGATAACCAGGGCAGATGCTACATCACCACAGTGGAGACCGCAGCGAAGGATAAGAATCCCTTTGCCCGTGCCATTGTAGATTCCTGCATGGTCTACTCGGAGGATGGCCTGACCAGAGTCTCGGACAAATGGACCAGTTATGTTTCCGCCCTGTGCGCGAAGATCCGTGCGGACGAATCCACCGGTCAGCAGGAGCTGGATTTCCAGAAGGAAAAGGCAGTAAGGGATCGCGGAAACATTGAGGGCGGAGAGGAATCCTGGTCCTTGATCCAGGCGGCCTTCCGCGAGATGGACAAGTACCGTGCCATGATCGTGAGACGCAGCGAGGATGCAGCCCAGACCATTGCCTATACCATGTTTAAGGCTCCGAATTCCAATGTCACGGCAGATAAGGCGTCCCACCGGCTGGAAACCTATCTTCGGGATGCATCAGGATGCTTTATCCATCCGAATGCGGTACGCTATTTCCTCTATAAGACCTATGAGATGCTGCTGCAGCAGAAGAATGTTGTGGACAGTCAGAACCGGGACGCAGAGGATTACTTTGAGAACTATGAGAAAATTTTTGATGATCAGAAGACCCCGGATGTTGTGGAGACGGTCAATGATCTGCCAAACCGGAAGATCCCGGCATTGGACCGGTTCCGAAAGAAGCTGAGTGCGGAGCAGAAGACCATCACGGAGTCCTTTGCGGGGTATATGCAGAAGGCAGATGAGTACCGTGAGAATCTGGTGCTGGCGGCTGTTCTGGCTGAGGCTGTTGACTATGTGCGCAATTTAAGCGATGCCTTCCAGAACTTCTATGCCTCCTTTGATGCCCGTATCGCGCAGGTAGACCGTCGCATTGCGAATATCGCAAAAAAATATGAGCACTCCAAGGGAACCACCGCGCGTTATGTGTGCGCCTCCTCGGCCTGCTTAAAGGCCATGGCAGATGAGTACTGCTACGCCGGCGGTGCCATTTCCATCGATACGCGCCTGGCAGAGGATATTTACAGCCGTGTGCGCCGGTATTCCATGCTGGAAAAGCGTCCGGAGGATAACGGCAGCTATTTTGATGAGATTTTTGAGAATGGGATTCTGGGATACTTCCGCAGCTCTCTGATGGAAATTTACGGACAGAATATCGATATGGATATCATTCAGGCGCTGGAGGAGGAAGCCCGGTACGAGAAGCACTGCTACAATCATGCCGATGTGATGGAGTATGTAAGGAAGGTCATCCGGGATACCAAGGCTCTGTCCTGTCCGTTTATTGAGAAGCCGCTGGGAGAGGAGAAGCAGCCGATCTATGCCTGTGCCTTCCATACCGCCCTGGACCCGCATGACAGCTCCATGCGCTCTGAGATCATCGGTAAGGAATTAAAGAATAATGGAGGCGTGGAGGATAACGATATCGGCAAGAACATGATCCTGTTCTACCAGTCCTTCTACGGCCTGCGTGCCAATGATCTCAGCAAATTTGCACCTCCGGAGCATTCCATGACCTCCTCCCGGGACGGAGGCTCCTATTATAAAGCATACTTCGAGCTGATCCGGATGATCCACCCGGAGCCGCATCTGAGCAAGGCAGTCACCCCGCACATTGACCGCTGGTGGCATGTGGTCAGCAAAATGCCGGATCTGGATGACAGGAACCAGGAGATGCAGGAGCAGCAGATCTACGCTGCATTTTTCTGGGGCATGCTCTGTGACTACGTGAACCTGTATGACGTGGGAGCAGACCAGCGGGCATACCGCCTGAAGGTAGATGAGCTGGATATGAGCTATGCGTCCGATGTGCTGACGGTATCGAACGGAACCATGTGCGACCGCCTATATGAGGTGCTGGATGCCTTCGCCATCTACCCGGAGCTGGTAGAGAAGGTGCTGGAGAAGACCGAGGACTGCACCACAGAGGAGGTCAATCTGGACACTCCGCTCTCAGAAGGACTGCTGGTGAGCAATCTGGAGGAATTCCGGATCAAGGAGTATCCGCTGGGCGGAGACAACCGCGTGCGGAGTATTTTTGATATTCCGTATCTGATGAAGAAGTCTACCAGATCCGATTCCTACAACGAGGACAGTGTACTTCAGATCCTGAGATCCGAGATTGCCGAGATCCGCAGATATCTGAGCCGCTTCTGTTCCGCAAAAGAGCTGCCGGAGACCATGGGCGCTCTTCTGAAGCAGCAGTTTGAACGCTACCTGGAGGATATGGAGCTGGAGTCTGCCGGCACTGGAAATCTGTATCAGGATTATCTGTTCAGCAGAACCTGCAGCATCATCGCAGAGGCCTTTGAGAAGCTCGGACTGAATGCAGATGCCCGGGAGGTCCGCAAAAAGGCGAAGGAATTAAGCCGGTAATCACGGTACACGGATGGAAAGGTGGTGAAGCCATGTATTCGGTGCTGTTCCTGAGTCAGAGGACCATGGACTATTTTGATGTGTTCCGTCCGATATTTCTGCCGCTGCTTACGGCAGGAAAAATCGGCGTATGCCAGTGGATGGAGGCCGGAACCACAGTAGATACCGCAATGCCCGGAATTTATGATCTGATAAACGATAAGGAAGAATGGCGTGCCGTGATCCTGTGCACGAATGAACCGGAGGATCAGAAGGCATTTCCGTCAAAGGCGGAAAACCCCTATGATTTTCTGGAGAATGCATCTTCGGATATCTGCACAAAGGAAAGTCCGATCCCGCTGATCCGGCTGACGCAGATGCTGGGAGGAGTCCCGGCACCTGTGATGCATTTTGAGCAGGTACCTGTTCCGCAGAAGAACAAAGAGGTCCGGATGATCTATAAGCCGGGCGTGCGGGAGGAAGACCGGAAGGCTTATGAGGAGTTAAAGAGCAAATACGAATTCTGCGGCAGAATGCCGCGGGAGATCATTCTGGTATGCCCGCGCACCCACAAAACAAACCGGAATGAGAAAATAGAAGAGGTCTGGAGAAACCGCTCCGTGGAGGAGGCCTCGGATTTCTGGAGAAGAAACGGATATCCGGCGTGCTGCAGGTTTACCGTCTTTGATATTTCCAGAGAGGGCGAGGTGCGAAAAACGGAGGAGCTGTTTAACCTCTGGACGAGTGTGATGCTGCTGGCGGCCAATGACATTGATCCCAGCACATTGCAGGCTTACCGGCTCTATCGGATCTGTGTGGAATTCGACCGCAGGAAGCTTGAGCTGGCATTTCAGGAGACGGCAGGGCGGGTACAGCGTGCCCGCCAGTCGATTGAGAAGAGCATAAAGCGGGAACTGGAGCAGAGAGCAGGAGAGGATGTGATCCTGCCGGATTACGAACTGAGGGCTCCTGTGGTGTTAAAGCTGCCGGAGCATGACCAGGTTTTTCCGGGGCGGGGGCGGTTCGGCCTCACCTCCAGAAGTCCTGCATCAGACCAGGAGATCCTGTGGGAGATGAAGGAAGAAGCCCAAAAGGGGCTTGGCAGTCTTGTGCATTGTACAGACCGGGCGCTGGATCAGACGGCTCTGCGTATCCGCCAGTGCTGCAGTTATACGGAGAAGGAGGTATATTCCCTGAATCCGTATCAGAGGGAAGACATGGATGAAAAACTGGAGCAGGAGTACCGGGAGATTTTTGCGATGCGAAGCAGGCTGCCGGGGAGCCGGGGACGGGGCGAGGCAGAGCTGGAACGGCTGACCGGAAATATCCGCAGTGTGCTGGCTGAGCGGACCACAGGGACTCAGGCCATTGCGGCCCTTGCCGGTGCATCGGCACTGTTTGCCCTGTCCATGACTCCGGCGTTGTTTGCCGGGATTCACGGAGGCGGCACATCGTTACTTACGGCAGCAGGCTTTGTCGTGTCCGGTGCCGGCGTATTTGCCGGTGCGGAGCTTCTGTGTCTGCTTTCCCGGAAGGCAAAGCTTCAGCTTCAGGTCGGTGCATTTCACAGGTTTATGGGCAGCCTGGTGACAGAGCTGTCAGAGGACGGCCAGCAGTTTTCAAGATATATGAGCAAAATTGCGTCTTATATGCACGGAAATTCGTTTCTCTCTGCACTGAGGCGCAGCCAGCTTTCCGGTCAGGAGGCTTTTGCCGGGAAGAAGCAGCACATTGTTGCGCTGACAGCATTTTATTCCAGTCTGAGGGAGTGGTGCAGGGCCTATCATCTGCAGATGTATTTTGATTCTCTGGCCATGAATGATGAGCTGGCCATGAACACGGAGCTTGCGCCGGAGATCAATCCCATGTATACGTTCGCCACAGACGAATGCTGTCCGGTAGAGGTCAATCATACGGGCGATACCATAGACGCACCCTTTGACTTTATCCGGAAACTGAAAATTATCAGAGAGGAACTGTATGATGATGCAGACTAATATGATGCGGATGGCGGCGGCCGCCGCCGTGGCTGTTTTGTTTCTGGCAGTTCTCCAGAATGCGGTCGGTTTAAAGAAGATCCACCGGGGCAGACAGATCCTGCTTCCTCCGGCCGCTTTTCTTTATGCGGTCTGCGGGACGGTGGGACTGTGCCTGAGTTTTCACCGCATTATGGTGTATCTGGGGCTTGCAGCCCGGTTTGCCGGACTGGAGGCTGCGGGGATAAACCTGGTGCTTGCAGCCGGTTTTCTTGCGGTGAAGCTGCCTCTCTGCCTGATTGTCTCAAAAATCTGGAAAAATGACCGGCTGATGGAGCAGACAGGCGGAAGGTTTTATGAATATGACGAGGTGAGCGGCGGCTGGTTTTTGAAAAAAGACTGGTCGGGACTGCGCAGCATTGCCCGGGCGTTTTTCTGGAGCAGCGCTGGGATCAGCGCGGTCATGCTGTACTTTTCTGTTATGGCGGGCAACGGCACGGTACTGGGAAATCTGTATTTTCCCTGCGCTGCCATGCTGGTGCTTGGTGAGATCAAGGGATTTCTGGATGGACAGACCCGGGAGGAATTTTCCCATACCGTATCCGGAGAGGGAACAGATTTCCGGAGGATCAGCAATTATCACAGGATCCGGGAAATTTACGAAAAGCTGTTTCCAAAGCCGCTTTTGTCCTCTCATTCCGGCTGTGAGTATGCAGCTTCCCAGGGGGCCGAGGCTCTGTTGAAGAAGCTGGAGGAGGGCGACCGGACGGAACGGAATACGGCAGCCTTTTTCCGCACCCTAGATACCAATACTGCCTTTGATCCGGACTGTATTCAGGCGGCAGACCGGCTGATGCATGGAGAAAATGTAGTGTTCTTTCATCCCTTCTACCGGGATCTGGAGGAGTATCTGACGCTTCCGCTGGTGGATGCGCTGCTTCGTGGAAAACGCTGCCTGGTGATCGCAGGCAGAACCTCCACGAGCCGGGATGCAGAGCAGTGGATCCGGGAACTTTTACAGGGCTATACCCGTCTGAAAAGCATGTGGCGGGTATCCCGTCTGGAGCGTGGGGATGCGGACTATGAGGTCGGCATTCTGGATTTCTGCCGTCTGTACGATACAGAAATGCTGGCGGACAACCGGGAGTTTTTCCGGGAGACCGGCTTTGTGCTGCTTCTGGAACCGTCCGTGATGTTAAATACCGGTCAGATCGGCATCAGCCTTCTGGCACAGGAGATGAACCACGGCGGAAACCGGCCGGTGTACTGCATCTGCGACCGCCGCACGGATGGCCTGGTGGATACGATGTCCCACCTTCTTCAGACAGAATTTGTCCATGTGACAGCCATGCCGGTGCCGCGCTGCCTTTATACGGGTATGACCTGGAATGCCGGCGGAGATTACCTCCGTCAGCGCCTTTTTGACCGGGAAGCCAGATTTCTCGGAAATGGCATCGAGCTTGCCGCCGCAGCCATCCGCAACAGGATCCCGAGGGTAGTCTGGTATGGAGAGACCAAAGCACCGCTCCGGGATATCCGGTGGCTGGCAGGCCAGTATTATTCTACCATCTGCCGCTATATGAATCTTCCGGTTCAGCAGAAAAGCCTGGAGGAGAAGATCACCTTTGCCTCCGGATTGTGGACCTCCCGGGCCGAAAAAGAGCAGTTCGTGATCGCAGAGGATGAATTTGACAACATGTTCAGCACCATGAGAAGCTTCCTTTCCAGGGGAAAGGAGCAGGCCTTTGTCAATGTATTCTCAGAAAATTATATGCTGCGGGACTATATGCGCTGTAACCAGCAGATGTTCCTGACAGATCCTGAGGCGGTGCCGTCCCTGGTGCCGGACTATGCGAAGACCGACCGCAACGTGCTGATCCGTCTGCTTCTGATGATGGCTGTCGGTCCTGTGAGGGAGGATGTCATCCGGGAAGAACTGGAGCTTGCAGGCTGCAGGGGACGGGATACCCTTTCCATTCTCTCCGATCTGCTTGTACGCTACACCTGCGCGGACAATTCCATTATCACGATCCGCACGGCAGAGGGAAGCCGGAGCGGGCATCCGGTGAGCGAATACAGTATTCAGAGGGAGACCTTTGACCGGTATTTCCGGTCCTCCTTAAAGAATGCCTACTTTATTGTAGAGGATGAGAAGCGGGAGCAGGATTATGTGGATGCGAAGCTGTTCGGGCACATCACCCAGACGATTCTCCCGGGACAATTTGTAGTCTATGACGGAAAATATTATGAGGTGCGGGAGGTGTCGCCGGATGAGGGCATTATCCTGCGCCGTGCGTCAGATCTGTACAGTGGCCGCAGATGTTACCGCCAGAAGCGTGTATATCATCTGTGCAGGCCGGAGGACGGCGGAGTGATCAGCAGCCGCGGTGTAATGGGACTGAAGCTGGAAAGCTGCTGCTGTGATCTTAAGGTGGAGACAGAGGGATACCTGGACATGCAGGATCTCGATGATCTGCAGACCGCCAGATACAACGACCTGAAGGAGGATCCGAACCGGGAGTATTACGATCGGAGCTACCGGAACAAGCGCATCCTGCGGCTGGAGCTTCCGGGGATGGATGAGGAAATGCGCTTTACCACGGGACTGCTTCTTTCGGAACTGTTCCGTTCGGTATTTCCGGGAGGCTGGCCGTATCTGGCCGTGCTGACAGGGAAGCCCGAGGGACTGGATGAGAAGGTTCGTCTTCTGACTCCGGAGCTGGAGGGCAGTGATCCGGGGGATGCGCTTTATATCATTGAGGACAGTGAGCTGGATCTTGGACTCTTAGACAGCGTGACCCGCAATCTGCCGCGGCTTTTTGAAATCCTGGATGATTACCTTTCCTGGCACATGGAAAAGCTGGAGGAAAAGGAAGCCGCAAGACCGGCACCGCTTCCGCCGCGAAGCCCGGAAACCGGGATAGCGCAGGGGAAGAGGCAAACGCTCCTCGAACGGATCCTGGCCTTTTTCCGAAGAAGAAAGAAAACGCCGGAGGTGTCCGGAGACAAAGGAAAGCCGGAGGTAAGACCGGGGGCGGAAACGAATGCCGGATCAGATGCGAAACCGGAGGCAGAAACGAATGCCGGACCGGATGTGAAACCGGAGGCAGAAACGAACGCCAAACCGGATGCGGAAACGGTACAGGCTGCCGCTCCAAAGACCGGGCGGTATCAGCGGGAGCATTTCTTCCTGTTTGGCTCTGAGCAGACAGACCGGCATCTGAAGCTGGAGGCAGTGCGGGATTATCTGCGGGACTGCGGCTATAGAAGCAATCCGCTGACCCGTGCCAGAAGGCCGGAGGATTTTCATGCAGAAGGCTACGACCTGCGGGCAGTCAATACCTGTGATTTCTGCGGCCTTCCCCTGACAGATGTCAGCTATGAACGTCTGACGGACGGCCGCATCCGCTGCAATGACTGTGCATCCAGCGCAGTGGAGACACCGGAGGAGTTCCGGGAGATTTTTTACCGCTCCCTGAATATGATGGAAATTCTGTATGGTGTAAAGCTTCAGGCACCGGTGCAGGTAAAGGTGGCAGATGCCGTCGAGATCGCGAAGCACTCCGGCGTGCTGTTTAAGCCGGGCACCCGTTTCGCTTCGCGGGCCGTTGGCTTTGCTCAGAGAAAGCACGGAGCCTACAGTATTGTCGTGGAGAATGGGAGTCCACGGCTGGCAGCCATTGAGACCATGGTCCATGAGCTGACCCATATCTGGCAGTACTTAAACTGGAAGGACAGGGAAGTGAACCGGTGCGTTAAGCTGGAGAAGAAGTCCTGTAGGGCAGCGGCCCGGGATATCCTGTATGAGGGAATGGCCATCTGGTCATCTGTCCAGTATCTGTATCAGATCGGGGAAACATATTATGCGTCCTGCCTGGAACAGACTACACTGGCTCAGCAGGATGCAAGGGGCATCGGTTTTCGGATGTATCAGGAGCAGTATCCGCTGGTAAAAGACATGACGGCAGTCCGCAGCACACCGTTTACCGCGTTCCCGCCGTTAGAACCGGACAGGCTAAAGGAAGAGGCACGCAGGCTTTGCGGCAACGCAGAGTAACGGTCAGGCAGATTATGATTTGGAAAGGACAGAGGGATGACGCAGGAATTGTTTTCGGATAAAACAGGAATGGCATTTCTGTTTATTCCTATGGATTCCGATGATGCAGACAGCTTTCAGAGCTATTTAAGAGACAGCAGCCGGTGGGAGCTGGAGGATGAGCGGAAAAAGAATGATTATATGTACCGTTATATCACAGATAAGATGGATCCGGATAAGCCGGAAACCTGTCTCTATCTGCATTATCGTCTGACAAGGGCAGAATGTGAAAGGCGCGGCTGGGGAGACAAAGGAACTGTATTCCGGATTTCCGGGAAGGAACAGGGCGATCCGGACCTCCGGAATGACCGGGAGGATATTCTGTTTCGGATCAGCGGAGTTCATCTGTATGCCTTCCGCACGAAGATCAGTATTCTTGCGCTGCTGCTCCGGTTTGCAAAGGAGGATGCGGAGTATGCGGCCTCAGGCTTGTATTATCTGAAAAAAGTGCAGCGGGCTGTGCTGGAGTGCGGGGGAATGCAGCAGACCTCCGCTCCGGCCACCATTCTGGAAACGGTAAAAACGCTGTTTGAGCAGCCGATGGCCGGAACGCTGCGGTATTTTCCTTATCTGAATGAGGGAACAGAGCGCGCCAATACCATGAGCCTGGCCTTCACCACCGGCGAAAACTGGAAGGAGGAGCTGTATTTTCTGAAAAACGGATATCGCAGCGATGGCTTTCCATACAGCAAAAGCCTGGACCTGGAGGATGAAAATCTCAGGACGTCGGATGATTATGTATGGGGTGTCACGGGAGAAAATCTGGCATGCCTGATCCTCAAGCGCACCGGACATACGCAGTATCGGTTTTATGAACGCTTTCAGCAGCAATATCTGCTGACCTACATTCTGCTGCTGCACCGAAAATTTGATCTTTATAAGATCCTGACAGATTTCGGAATCGGAGAGCAGAATGATCTGCAGACGTTAAAAGCCTATCAGAAGCTTTTGAACAGCTATCAGACGGATTACGCCTACGAGCGAATCACGGAGGTGCCACAGTACCACCGCCTGTATAAAAAAATTGAAGAAAAAATGGAGCTTGCGGAGCTTTTTGCAGATGTAATGGAGCCCGTGAGTGAGCTCAGCAGCCTGCGCATGGAAAAGGTGGAGGCAGACCGGGAGGGACAGGAGCAGAAAATGGAACGGGCGCTGGCTGCGCTCTCCTTTCTGGCCGTGTTTTCTGCACTGATCGACTGCGCAGATTTCCTGAACGTCTTGTGTGAGGACTGGCCGGAGCTATTCCATACACAATGGCCGGATACCATGCTGCCCCGGTTCCATTTCGCAGCAAGCCTACTCATAGTCATTGTGGCCGGCCTGGCACTGCGGGGCATATTGAAAAAAAGAACAAAAAGAACAGAAAGAACAGAAAGAACAGGCAGCAGATCTGAATGAATCTGCTGCCTGTTCTTTTTGTGTCCAAAAACAGTGAAATGGCTCTATTAAGATAGAACCATAGCAAAGGAACATCGTATCCACGCGGAGAAGCGGCCTGCGGGCTTGCAGCCTGTAGAGTCCAGAAAGGAAGTGAAGTGTACAAAAGCAGTGAAAGCGATACGATAAAGTAAGGATATAGGGGAAAAAACAAAATAAAGAAAACGGTAAGAAGAAGGAGGAAAATGTATGAATGAAAATCTGAATGTAAATTTGAATGAAAATCTGAATGCAACAAAATCAGTGCTGACTGTGAGAAATATCATGAGAACACTGGCTATGCTGTGTATTGCGTTTGTGTTCTGTCCGTCTTTCCTGGTTTCCTGTTCCGGCCAGAAGCTGGAGATTAGTACGATGGATCTTGTGACCGGAATCAGCATGTATGGAGAAAAATCCGATCCGTATCCGGCACTGATCATCTGCCTGATTCTGCCGGCTGTGATCCTGGGAGTACTGATCGTAAAAACCATAGCCGGGAAAAAGGCCGCACTCATTTCCCTGGTATGCTCCGGTGCAGACCTGGGAATCTGGATGTTTGTAAAATCAGCCATCAAAAAAGCGGCAGACGAGTATTACTGCAGCTTTGAAACCACCGGATGGTATACCGCCAATCTGATCGTGCTGGTATTGCTGATTCTGGTCTCCTGCATGGTGCTGATCGGAAAGGCGCATCTGGACGGTGACCTGAAAACGGCCTGTGGGAGTGATGAAACCAGGGAAACCATCCGCCAGATGTCATCCGCGGTCAGCCAGGTGTCCGACAGTGTGACAAAGGCAGCAGGAGACATTGCAGGAAGTCTCGGAAACAAGGCTGCAAGGAAAAATGCCATCGGCTTCTGCTCAAAGTGCGGAGCCCCCATTGCCCTGGGCAACCGTTTCTGCACATCCTGCGGAGCTCCGGTGCCGGAAAGCCTGCTGGCCGAGGCTGCGAAGCAGGTATCCGGAACGGATGTGAATGAAAACCGCTAAAGGCTTTGTCTGTTCAGCAGATTTGTTCTGAGTTAAAAAAACATAGGAAAAACAGGAGGAAAATGTATATGAGTAAATACTGTGGAAATTGTGGAATGGAAAATGAAAACGGAGCAAAATTCTGCCATGGATGCGGAGCACCGCTGACCGGACAGGAAAAGCACGCAGCAGGAGCAGCAATCTCCAACGCACTGAATACAGCAATGTCCCAGAACGTGCAGAATGCGGGAGAATTTCAGGACCGGCAGGATGCAGCAGCCGCCCAGAACCTGCAGAGCATGGCAGCGGCTCAGAATCTGCAGAATGCAGCAGCATCCCTGAAAAAGCTTCCGAAGCAGGTGCTTGCAGGTGCGGCAGTGGCAGGCGTGCTCCTGATCGCCGGAGGCGGCATGATGATCAGCTCCCGCAATACGATCAACCTGAACCGTTACCTGACCGTGGATGTAGAGGGTTATGATGGATATGGACAGGTTACTGCGAATATTGACTGGGATGCGATCGAGAAAAAATACGGTTCCAGGCTCTCCTTTACCAAGAAGGCAAAAAAGGAACTTGGCGATACGTTGAAATATGTAGAGCCGATGGATGTGCTGGAAAACAGCGTCTACGTTGAGATTGACAATTACAGCGGTCTTTCCAACGACGACACTATTACTTATACCTGGGATATTGCGGATGATATTGCGGAGGCGGTGGATTGCAAGATCAAAGCTAAGGACGGAGAAAAGAAGGTATCCGGTCTTGAAGAGGTGGAAAAATTTGATGCCTTCGCAGATCTGGAGGTTTCCTTCACCGGCCGTGACGGAAACGGAAGCCCGGAGCTTACCTACAACGGCAGCGGCCTGAGTGTCGGAGCCTTCCAGGTCAGCAAAACAGAGGGTCTGAGCAACGGTGATCAGGTAACGGTCAGCATTCCGGAGAGCCGTGTGGAGGAATGTGCCGAGGAGCTTGGAAGGGTCCCTCAGGAGCAGAAAAAGGAATACACCGTAGCGGGTCTGGCGTATTATCTGAAGGATGCCTCCGCCATCAGTGAGGCTTCCATGACCATGATGCAGCAGCAGGCCGAGGATGTCTACCGTGCCAAAGCGGCAAAGGACTGGGATGACGGACAGACATTGGAAAATCTGACCTACATGGGCAATTATCTTCTGACCTCCAAGAATTCTCAGGATAATCATCTGTTCCTGGTATACAAGGCGCAGGTGCACAATTCCTATACCAATGACGAGGGAAGCTCCTATGACGGTGCGCTGGATGTCTACTGGTACATCCGCTACGATAATCTGCTGTCCGATGAAGCCGGAAATCTCGAGGTCGATGTCACAAAATACGAAACTCCGGACAGCTATATTCAGTTAGATTCCGGCGTAAGCAGCGGCTGGTGGAACACCAAGACCTGGAAATACTACGGATATGAAAACCTGGAGGATCTCTATAAAGGAGTTGTAACTGTCAATCTGGACAGCTACAACCACCAGGACAACATATAGATCCGGCAGCAGGCAACGATCAGCAAAGCGCCCCGCGATTTTTTCTTCAGGCGCTGCAGGAACAAAAAACCACGGGGCAAAGAGGGGGGATAACAGGAGGGATAACAGGAAAAATAGGAATTGTAGCCATTCTCTTTTCGTGGTATCATAAACATGAAAACCTGGGTTGAGAGCAGCAAGAGTGCGAGGAGGTGTTGATGTGGGCAGTTATTTGAATCCGGGAAGTGAACGGTTCCGTACCAGTCTGCGTTCGCAGATCTATGTAGATAAATCTCTGCTGATAGCGGAAATCAATAAGCTTGTAAGAACGGAGCAGAAATATGTCTGCGTCAGCCGTCCGCGCCGTTTCGGCAAATCCATGGCTGCGGATATGCTGCTGGCTTACTACAGTGTAGGCGAGGATACGTCGGTATTATTTGACAGACTGAAGATCAGTAAGGCAGAATCCTACAGAGAACATCTGAACCAATATAATGTAATCAAGATCAACGTGCAGGAGTTTTTAAGTTCCACGCATAATGTTGATCAGATGCTGAAGGCACTGCAAAAACGCATTTTACTGGATTTAAAGATGGAATATCCGGAAATTGCGGAAGAGGAACAGCTTGTCTGGGCCATGATGGATATCTATGCACACACAAAGCGGCCTTTTGTGATTCTGATCGATGAGTGGGACTGTCTTTTCCGGGAGTTTGCACACGACACGGAGGCTCAGAAAAAATATCTGGATTTCCTGCGTATGTGGCTGAAGGATCAGTCCTATGTGGCTCTCGCCTATATGACCGGTATCCTGCCAATCAAAAAGTATGGCACACACTCTGCCTTGAACATGTTTGCAGAGTATTCCATGACGAATGCAAGAGAACTGGCACCCTACTTCGGCTTTACAGAGGATGAGGTAAAGGCTCTTTGCACACAGTACGGCATGAGCTTTGAGGAGGCAAAAACCTGGTACGATGGGTATGAACTGGTTGAATTAAGGACAGGCGGGAATATCACATTTCACTCTATGTACAGTCCAAAATCAGTTGTGGATGCTATGCTCAGCCATGTGTATGACACATACTGGAATCAGACCGAAACCTATGAGGCGCTCAAGGTCTATATCCAGATGAACCTGGATGGCTTGAAGGATGCGGTCATTCAAATGCTGGCAGGCGAACGAATTGAAATTAATACAGGTACGTTTACCAATGATATGACAACATTTACCTGCCGGGACGATGTTCTGACACTTCTGGTGCATTTAGGATATCTTTCCTATCGCCGGGCTGACAAAACAGTCAGCATTCCGAACAAAGAAGTTTCCCAGGAGTATCTCAACGCCATCAGCACGATGAGCTGGGGCGAGGTCATGCGTTCCATAACGGCCTCAAAGAAACTCCTGGAGTCGCTGTGGAATATGGATGGCGAGGCAGTTGCCGCAGGAATTGACCGAGCCCATGAGGAAATTTCCATTCTGAAATATAATGATGAGAATTCCTTAAGCTGCACCATTACCCTTGCGTTTTATTTCGCAAGGGAATACTATACCATGGTCCGGGAATTGCCGACAGGCAAGGGCTTTGCTGATATCTGCCTTATTCCAAGGAAGACGCATATTGATAAGCCCGCAGTAATCATCGAACTGAAGAAGGATAAGGATGCGCTTGGTGCGATTGCACAGATCCGGCAGAAGAACTATGTAAAGGCACTGGAGTCGTATAAGGGAAATCTGCTGTTAGTCGGTATCAATTACGATAAAGACAAGAAACATACCTGTGTGATCGAAAAGATGGAAATGTAGATGATAGGTTAATGTACCTCTCAGACGTTTTCATGGCATAAAAAGATCAGGATTTTCTTTCAGAGGATGTTCTGATCTTTATTTGTGTCCAAAAACCGTAAAACACATCGTTTATAT
>CAVIRL010000006.1:0-17176 GCA_963645005.1 Prevotella sp. P5-108 | reverse complement strand
GGCCGGGAAAGGAAGTGATGTGTACAAAATCGCTGAAGCGGATCTGATAAAGTAAAGATGTAGGGAAAAACAAGTATACAAACTAATTTAAAATTTAAAGGAGAGTAATGAGTATGAAAAACAGTATGAAATGTATGGCAACCGCAATCTTAATGGCAGGCGCTATGAGCATGACCAGCTTTGCAGCAGGCTGGCAGCAGGATGCTACTGGCTGGTGGTATGGAACCAATGCAGATAATACAACCTGGTGCAGCAACAGCTGGCAGTGGCTGGACGGCAATGGTGACGCGATCGCGGAGTGCTACTATTTTGATGCAAATGGTTATGTGCTGATGAATACGACTACTCCGGACGGATATACGGTCAATGAAAGCGGAGCATGGGTGCAGGACGGTATCGTTCAGAGCAGATCCGCAGTAAACGCAAATGGCAGTGTAGAGCAGCAGATTCAGGAGGAAGAGTCTGATGATGAGTCTGACAGCAATATGGTGACTGCTTCCGGACAGCGCACGACATCGGCAAAAACAACAAAAAACCAAAAAAATAACTCCAAGTCCGGGAAAACCATACACTCCGGTTCCTCAAGCAGCAGTTCCTCAGACGATTCTTATGACGTGGTCGATTCCGATGATATGAGCAGCTTTGCAGAGGAGTGCTTTGAGCTGATCAACAAGGAGCGTGCGAAGAAAGGTCTCGACGAGCTTGAATGGGATGATACCGTTGCGGAAGCATGCCAGATCCGTGCCGAGGAGATCACAGAGAAATTCTCTCACGTCAGACCGGACAGCACCATATGCTTTACCGCATTCGATGAGGTGGGCTTTTCCAGCAACGCTGAGGGCGAAAACATCGCAGAAGGACAGACTACTCCAAAGGCTGTTGTAAAGGCGTGGATGAACTCCAAGGGTCACAGGGAAAACATTCTGAAATCCAGTTATAACAGAAGTGCGATCGGTTTCGTCTATGATCCGGATTCGGACTATAAGTACTACTGGGTGCAGATGTTCGGAAGAGAATAATCGGTAACCCGCTGATCACTGCCAATAGATTTGCGCAACGGTATCATATGGCATTCCGGGACACCAGGCAAAGGAAAGGGGAAATGATTATGAAAAGAACAAAGATCGGAGCAGTTATCTGTATGGCATTCATGCTTCTGATGTGCATTCCGTGTTATGCAAGAGGCACGGGAGATGATTACCTGTATTTTTGCTACATCAGCGAGGATGCAAAAAACGTGACAATAAAAGTAAATGTCCCGGAGGGCTTTGATCAGAGAGTGGATGTGTACCTGAACAAGGAGGCCCATGGCATTACGGCCAGTGAAAACTATTCCATTACCATTCCTGTGGAGAAAGGTACCTATGACGTTCATGTGATCTTTCCCAGGGATGTGTGGGATCAGTACACTGCGGACGTACAGGACAGCCTGACGGTACAGTCCGATACAACCCTGGTGGTGAATGTGTCTGCGAAGCAGGCACAAAAAAATAAATCTGCAGATGCGGAAGCAGCAGACACAGCATCTGCAGCGCAGGAAGGCGTGTACGAGAACTTTGAGCTGGATATTACCCCTTCTTCCTATGATTATTCGGATGGCAGGGAAAGCGGCACCATTCATATCCGGGCAAAAAATTACGGTGTATTTGAGAGCCTTACCTACCGGCTTGTCGGTGAGCGCGTTTATGATATCACATTGGACCGGGAGCATGATTTTGAAGCGAACGTAACCCTTCCGGCCGGAAAATATTACGAGACGGGGACCATGACCGTTCAGCTGTGTGACTGGGTGCCGAAAAAACTGGATATGACCTTTCAATGGAAGCACAGGGAGCATCCGGGAACGTTCGGCAGATCTTTCACAGTGACCGGCGGAGCCACAACCGAAGACAGCGACCTGATCGTTTACATGGTGAACGGCACGGAAAGCACAGAGGTAAATGCGAATCAGATCAACAGCGGCCGCGTGATCAAATCAAAGATCGAAGCCGAACAGGCACACGAGAATGAAAAATTGAAGGAGGCCTTCCCGGAAGATTTTTCGTCATGATTGCCGGTATATGTCTTCATCACAAAAAACGGTAACAAAACGGGCAAGGTGTTGAAAAACCTCCTTCAATGTGATATGATTTCCTCAGCTTACATTTCAAAACTCTGTTAAAATACAAATGCAATGGTGCATCCTTTCGGGGTAATGCACCATTTTGGGTTTTTAAATGGTTCATAAGAAGGGAGATTATTATGAAAAAGAAGATCAGTTTGATTCTGGCGGCTGCCCTGACAGCGGGTCTGGCGCTGAGCGGCTGCGGCGGCAGCAAAACCTCTGATACAGCAGAGAGCAGTGCGGCCGGAGCAGAGAGTGAGAGCACGCAAGAGGTCCGGGGTGCAGATGTGGATACGACCGGCTATCTGGTAGCGGCCCTGAATGCCGATATTCAGACTGCCGATGTCCAGAAGACCTCCAAGGATTACGAGATCCCGTTCAACATTTTTGACCGTCTGGTGGATGTTGAGGTGGACGCAGACGGCAATTCGAAAATCGTTCCGAGTCTGGCTGAGAGCTGGGACATTTCCGATGACGGTCTGGAGTATACCTTCCATTTGAGACAGGGCGTTAAGTTCCATAACGGCAATGATTTCACGGCAGAGGATGTGGCTTACACCTTCCACCGCCTGCTGACGGTGGAGGGCGGCGTCAATACCGAGTTTATCGATCAGATCAAGGGTGCGGATGAGCTGCTGGCCGGTGAGACAGATACCTTAGAGGGTGTTGAGGTGGTGGATGACTACACCATCAAGGTTACCTTAAAGGAGCCGTTTGCCGGTTTCCTGGCAAGCATTTCTTCTCCGGGCGTTTCCATTTATGACAGCGAGGCGACTGAGACAGCAGGAGATCAGTTTGGCATGGATCCGGCGGTGACCGTTGGTACCGGCCCGTTCGAGTTCTCTTCCTGGAGCTTCAACAACCAGCTTGTCCTGACCCGCAACGAGGACTACTGGAAGGGCGCTTCTGCGCTTCCGGGCGTTGTCATCAAGATCATCCCGGATACCGAGACGCAGTCCATGATGTTTGAGAGCGGCGAGCTTGATATCCTCGATCTGGACTATGCGGCAGATTCTGTTGACCGTTTCACCGAGACCTATCCGGATCAGATCGTACAGGGACCGCGTGTCGGCATTACCTATTTTACCATGAACTTTAACAAGGAGCCGTTTTCGGATGTGAGAGTCCGCAAGGCGGTTCAGATGTCCATTGACCGTCAGGCCATCCTGGATGCCCTTTACGGCGGCAGAGGCCAGGTAGAGCAGGGAATCTTCCCGCACGGCATCATCGGCTTCAACCCGGATCAGGAGGAGATCAATTATGATCCGGAGGCTGCAAAGGCGCTGCTGGCCGAGGCTGGTTATCCGAATGGCTTTGATATGGAGATTGCTGCAGACAGCTCCTCTTCTGACACCGTAACCATGGCGCTGGAGATCATCAGCGACCAGCTGTCAGAGGTTGGCATCAACGCACAGATCCGCAACTATGACGAGTCTACCTGGTTAGAGACCAGAAAATCCGGCGAGCTTGGTTCCTTTATGTCTACCTGGTCTGCAGATTACAACGATCCGGACAACTTCATTTACACCTTCTTTGGCAACGAGGAGAAGACGAAGATCCGTTCCATCAACTATCCGGACACTGAGGTGATGGCACGTGTGGCAAAGGCACGTACCATTGTTGATGAGGATGAGCGCCTTGCAGAGTATAGGGCGCTGGAGGAGAAGCTCATCCATGAGGATGCGGCATGGGTGCCGATGTTCTCCAGACTCCATCTGTTTGCGGTGAGCAAGCGCGTGCAGGGCTTTGCACCGTTATGGAGCGGTCTGAGCGATCAGGTATTCTATCCGATTTCTCTGAGCGAGTAAAAGCATGAATACTAAGGGAGTGTTGCACAAAAAGAGTTCCGGTATGTTCGCATATCGCTGATCGCCGGACTCCTGTCTGCAGCGCTCCCTTTTCCCGGTTATAAAAAGGAGGAGAAGCGTGTTAAAGAAGGTACTGAAGCGGATCCTGATCTCCATCCCGGTGCTGGTGGGCGTGGTGCTGCTGATTTTTATCATGCTGCGCATTGTCCCGGGCGATCCGGTCACCACCATGATGGGAGAGCATGTGAATCCGGCGGTGATCGAGAAGATCAGTAAAGAAATGGGGCTGGACAAGCCCTTATATGTACAGTTTTTCCAGTATATCGCCCATGCGCTGCGGGGCGATTTCGGAACATCCTACCGGCTGAACCGGAACGTGACCGGAATTATCCTGGAGGCGTTTCCGAATACGGTGAAATTATC
The DNA here is from genome assembly GCA_963645005.1 of Prevotella sp. P5-108. GTDB lineage: Bacteria > Bacillota > Clostridia > Lachnospirales > Lachnospiraceae > Brotaphodocola. The sequence continues at coordinate 12,841 of CAVIRL010000006.1, read as the reverse complement.
GCTGCTGGCGGCTGTGGTGGCCTGGGTCATTGGCATTGTGGCAGGCATCATCGCGGCCGTGCGCCAGAACAAATTGCTGGACCGTCTGTTTATGGGTGGTGCCCTGATCGGCGTTTCCATGCCGGTGTTTATGTCGGCCCTGGTGCTGCAGTATCTGTTTGCCTTTAAGTTCAAGTGGTTCCCGGTGTCCGGATTTGATTCCTTCCGGGCCATGATCCTCCCGGCCATCGTGCTGGGCTGGAACTCCGCGGGCAGCATTGCCCGCATGACCCGCTCCAATCTGGTGGAGATCATGCAGAATGATTTCATCCGCACAGCCCGGGCTAAGGGGATGCTGGAATCCGGTGTCATCGTGAAGCACGCGCTGAAAAATGCCATGCTTCCGGTTGTCACCATGATGGCGCTGCAGGTGTCCAGCATGCTGTCCGGTGCGGTGCTGACGGAGAGTGTGTTTGGTGTTCCGGGCATTGGCCGCCTGGCGGTCAACGCCATTGAGACAAGAGATATGCCGCTGTTGCAGGGCACGGTTATTTTTACTACCATTCTGATCATTGCAGGCAACCTGGTGGCAGACCTGCTTTACAATGTACTGGATCCGAGAATCAGGGAGGGCGCGTAAGATGGAAGAAAAAAAGAATATACAGAATCTGTCTGAAAACGGCCAGACCGGAGCGGATGGCGCAAAGCAGGACGGTGCAGGGGCGAAGCTCCTGCAGACGGATTTTCGTGCCCAGATCGGCGAGGCGGATACCTGGCTGGACAAGGCGAAAACCCTGGTGCGCCAGAACAAGCTGGCGGCATTTTCCGCATTGCTCATTGTTTTGATGATCCTGATGGCAATTTTTGCTCCGGTGGTGGCGCCCTACGACCATTTGCAGCAGAGCCTGGCAGATCGTTTGCAGCATCCAAGCGCGGCCCACTGGCTGGGAACCGATGAACTGGGGCGCGACGTGCTCAGCCGGATTATTTTCGGTGCGCGCATTTCCCTGACCATCGGCCTGGTGCCGACCCTCATTTCCATGGCCATCGGCACGGTGCTTGGCATGTATGCCGGTCTCTATGGCGGCAAGGTGGATTTCATCATCATGCGTCTGGCAGATGTCATGCTGGCATTTCCATCGTTATTGCTGGCTATGGTGGTCATGTACACCATGGGCGGGGGTCTGATCAACATTTTCATTGCGTTAAGCCTGGTAAACTGGGCGGGAACCGCCCGGATCGTCCGTTCCCAGACCCTTTCCCTGAAGGAAAAGGAGTACGTGGAAGCGGCCCGCAGCATCGGCGTGAAGAAATGGGTCATCATGTTCCGGCACATCCTGCCGAACTGCATCCCGTCCCTGATCGTGCTGTTTACCTTGAATATTCCGTCGGCAATCCTGTCTGAGGCATCCTTAAGCTTCCTGGGGGTCGGTGCCCAGCCGCCGAGTGCCAGCTGGGGTCTGATGGTTGTCCGGGGCAAGAAATATCTGTTCTCGGAGCCGTGGCTTTCCATCGCACCGAGCGCAGCCATCATGATCGTGGTTATGGCATTTAATTTTCTGGGCGATGGCCTGCGGGATGTTCTGGATCCGTACTTAAAAGAGCAGTAAAGGAGAGGAGCAACGAGCATGAGTGAATCAATTGTATTGGATATCCGTGATCTGAAATCCCACTTCTTTACCGCGAAGGGGGAGATCCCGGCAGTGGACGGTGTCAGCATTAAGGTCCCGGCGGGAAAGATCATCGGTATTGTAGGAGAGAGCGGCTGCGGCAAGAGCATGACGGCCATGTCTGTGATGGGGCTTTTGCGTCACCCGGGCAAGGTAGTCGGCGGAACCATTACGCTGGATGGGCGGGACATCACCCACCTTTCCCCGAGGGAAAGGGCGAAGGTGCGGGGAGCCGAGATCTCCATGATCTTCCAGGAGCCGATGACCTCCCTGAATCCGGTGTATCCGGTGGGAAAACAGGTGCAGGAGGCCATTCTTCTCCACCAGAAGGTTTCCAAAGAGGTAGCGAAACAGCGTGTCATTGATATTTTCCGCGCGGTGGGAATCCCGGAGCCGGAGAAGCGTTATAGGAGCTATCCGCATCAGCTTTCCGGCGGACTGCGCCAACGAGTGATGATCGGCATGGCCATGGTGTGCCGCCCGAAGGTGATGATCGCCGACGAGCCCACCACGGCGCTGGACGTGACCATTGAGGCGCAGATCCTCCGGCTGATGAAAAAACTATGTGAGGAGCAGGGCACTTCGATCATCCTCATCACGCATAACATGGGGGTGGTGGCAGAGATCTGTGACTATGTGTATGTCATGTATGCGGGCAAGGTGATGGAGCAGGCAGAGACCTTTGAGCTGTTCGATCATACGGCGCATCCTTATACGAAGGGACTCTTAAAGTCCATTCCGAAGCTGGACGGACAGGAAGACCGCCTTTATACCATTGAGGGGGTGGTCCCGAACCTTCTGCATCTGCCAAAAGGCTGCCGCTTCTGCACCCGGTGTGCGTGCGCCACAGAGCGGTGCTTTGCGGAGATGCCGGAGCTGTATGAGACGGCGGAAGGGCATCAGGTACGGTGTTTCCTGAGTGAAAATGGGAGAGCGTGTGAGAAGACAACAGAGAAGTCTCCGGGGGAGGAGGTGACCGGTGATGACTGCAGATGAGAAAAACAGAGAAATGGCTGACAATCCGGCCCAGACAGCCGGAAGCGGTGCAGACAGCCGGAAGCTGAGAACCCGGACAGCCGGCGACCGCAGGCTTCTCCTGCGCACCGAACATCTGGCAAAGGAATTCCCCATGGGCGGTACGAAGAAAAATCCGCTGGTGGTCCATGCGGTATCGGATGTAAATCTGGAAATCTACGAGGGAGAGACCCTGGCTCTGGTGGGGGAGTCCGGCTGCGGCAAGAGCACCCTGGGCCGTCTGCTGATCCGTCTGCTGGAGGCGACCTCCGGCAAGGTGGAGTTCGAGGGGCAGGACATTACCGCCATGACAGAAGCAGAGTTTGCGAAGATCCGCAGACAGCTCCAGATCATTTTCCAGGATCCTTACGCATCCTTAAATCCGCGCATGACTGTGGCAAAGATCATTGCGGAGCCGCTGACCACTTACGGCATGAAGGATAAAAACGAACTGGAAAAGCGCATCAGGGAGCTGATGAAGGAGGTCGGCATTCCGGAGGAATTTTATAACCGGTATCCCCATCAGTTCTCCGGCGGACAGCGCCAGCGTATCGGCATCGCCCGGGCCATTGCCCTGAATCCGAAGCTGATCGTCTGCGATGAGCCGGTATCGGCCCTGGACGTATCCATTCAGTCCCAGGTGTTAAACCTGCTGAAAGACCTGCAGGAAGAATACAAGCTGACCTACCTGTTCATTTCCCATGATTTAAGCGTGGTGAAATTCATTGCGGACCGGGTATGCGTTATGTTCCTGGGAAGTATCTGCGAGGTGGGCGGAACCGAAGAATTGTACGCTCATCCGCTGCATCCCTACACCCGTTTCCTGATGAATGCCATTCCAAAGGCAGACCCGCATCTGCGGAGCCAGGAGAAGGAACTGCTGACCGGAGAGATCCCGTCTCCGGTAAATCCGCCCTCCGGCTGTAAATTCCACACAAGATGTCCCTATGCACAGGAAATTTGTGGAAAAGAGCAGCCGCCATGCAGGACTTTTGGGGATAGAACGGTGTTCTGTCACTTCCCGCTGGGATAGAACGGGTAAAAAAACTGCACAGGAATAGCAGCAGAAAGCAAAAAGTACAGGCAGTCCGGCATAAAAAGGGCTGTCTGTTTCTATAAGGAGGAGGCATAGTATGGCATTTGTATTTGAACATGTGAAAGCCAGTGAGGCAGACGAGGTCCTGGCGCTCTACCGTGCTCTGGTCGGTACGCCGTTCTGCGCCTGGACCGCAGATTATCCGGCCCGCAGTGATGTGGACTTTGACTTATCCCGTAATGCCCTGTTCTGTTTGCGGGATGAGGAAACCGGTGAGATGGCGGGTGTCATTTCCATTGATGACGATCCGAAGGTGGAGAACCTGACCTGCTGGACTCCGGAGCTTCAGCCGGGGCGGGAGCTTTCCAGACTGGGTGTCAAAGAAGCGTACCAGAATCAGGGCATCGCCCGGAAACTGATGGCCGGAGCCATCGAAGAGCTGCGCCGTCAGGGATATAAGAGCGTGCATATCCTGGTGGCGAAGGAAAATAAGAAAGCGCTGGCCTCTTACAAGGTGTTTGCCTATGAGGCGGTTGGGGAGTGTTTCATGCATGAACATGCATACTTGTGTTACGAAAAAGCACTATAACGCTAAAAAATACAATCTGCATAACAATTTTAACTGTATTTTTATACGTTGATGTGCTAGAATTTCCGTGACATATTTCAAAAAATGGGGAGAGTATGATGAAGACTGTTGAGGGAGTAACAGCAAACACGGAAGAGATGGATGAGGGAAAAGTCAGGATTCCGCTGATGCTTTTAAACATTTCTTTTGAACCGGGGCACTGTCTGGAGCGGATCAGGCATATGAAAGATCCGATGCTTCAGGACATAGCCCTGACGGAGTATTATTATTTTACCTGCCAGCATGAACGGGCGGTGGCAAAGGCTGCAGGCTATCTGTACCATGATGACCTGAAAACACAGATTGGCGCGTGGCTCATCTACACCTTTGGAAACATGGCACTGGGCAATGCGGAACAGGTCAGAACTGGAATGGAACATTTGCGAAGCATAGCAGAGCAGGGACTGGGGACAGAGAATACACGGAATATGAGCCTTTTGCTGCTGGCCATGAAAATGATGCTGCATATCCCGATTTTAGATGAGGAACGGCAGAAGATTGTGGATCAGGAGGATTTTTACGACGAGACCGGACGTCTGCTTATCTGCTATCTGGCGGAACAGGAGGCCTGGAAACGGGGAGAGTACGAGCGGGTCATTGGTGGTGTGGATGCCATTGCCCTTCTGAGTAAGAATAAGTATCCGCTGTTTTTCCTTTATCTGTATCTGACAGCCGCTTCGGCCGCCATGAATCTGAGGGATGTTCACCGGGCGGAGCTTTATTTCGAAAAAGCCTGGGAGCTGGTAAAAGCAGATGGATTTTATGGGGCGATCGGAGAAATGCACGGTCATATTCAGGCATTTGTGGAAAAGAAAATCCGGAGGGAAAATCCGGAAGCCTATAAACAGATCATGGAGGTCAGCCGTCAGTACTGCAGCGGGTGGCATCGGTTCGTCAGACGGGGGGGGTGAAAATGAGGATGAAATGCATATGCCGGAGATGCTTACCGGCATGGAAGATGCAGTGGCTCAGCTTGCCGGACTGAAATGGAGCAATCAGGAAATCGCAGATTATCTGGAGATTTCCCTGCGCACGGTAAAGTATCATATGACTTCGATTTTCAACAAACTGAATATTCAGAACAGAAAAGAACTGATTGAGAAGTTTTCTCATTGAACCCCACGGAAAAGGCCACGAAAGTGGTCTTTTTTCATGGAAAAAGTACGGTTTCAAATTGTAAAAGATATGCTAAACTACGAAAATGACAAAAATACGCATATTCTGACAAAAAACGACATCAAGATGAAAAACATAAGGGGAAAGAGGCTGCAGCAAAACAGAACCCGGTTGAGGGAAATTGGTGACAGCCCCTGGTGCAGGATTTTGCGCATCAAAGGAGGCAGTGAGTATGAGATTATCACGAAAAAGCAGACAGTCGGCAGCCTGGCTTTGTACGATCACACTGATGATTTCTTCTGTTTTCGGTAATACCGTCTGGGCCGGACAGGACGAGGACTGGATTACGAAGGGCAGCCAGAGCTATCACGATTGCCTGATCGATGAAGACTGCATGGAAGAAATGACCATGCTGTTTGAGGATGAGGATTTCCTGGAGGAAAACAACTGGACCGAGGAAGAGGGCCAGCGGGAAATGCTCAAGGAGATGCTGCGCATCTATAATCTGTTTGGAAAGAATCCGGTGGAAGGCTGGGATTCTTACGCAGATCTGGCAGATATTGCGATCGCCAGCAGCAGTAATGCTGAGGTGAACAGTGCAGAAACTGACACAGAGAAGGCAACGGCCAGCAACGCGAAAAAAACAATGTCCAATGACAGTGCCGATCAGACAGTTGCGAAGGCAACCGACAGCAACGCGAAAGCGGATGCAGAAACAGCAACGGCCAGCAATCTGCCGTCTGAGTTTTCAGCACTGAAGAAGGAAGTGCGCGGTGAGCAGCCGAAGTATCAGGAATATTACTGTTCAGAGCTGATGGATGACATCGGCGTGGAGCTGATGAATCTGGAGGAAGATGGAACCCGTGCGGCAATTCTGTTGGCATCGGATAAGCGGCCCCATATTGTAATTAAGGGTGAAAAAGAGGTTTATGCCCAGATTTTTGCCAACGCCTGCGAGAATGAGCCGTTTACATTTGAGGTTCAGGGTGTTGATGCTCAGGGTCGGCCAATGGAAGACCAGACATTTACGCAGAAACCAAGAATGTGGGATCTTCAGGATCAGAACTGGTACAATAACTGCGGTTATAACAGATGGAAGGCACCGGACGGTACAGAGAATATCTGCCTTTCCCTGACGTTCAGTGACGGGGCGGTGGAAAAAGGCTTCTATTTTAGCGGAACACCTCAGTTGAATGCGGATGGCAATGTGGAATTTCAGGTTGCGCAGAACCGTGGCCGCCATATTTCATTTTCCTATCCGACATCGGGATCTTTTGGAGGTTCTTCCAGCGATGATGGACAGGAAGCGGTACTTACCTTTAAGGATTTTGCAGTTTTCGCGAATGAACTTTACGGAACGATTGGCCATATTGAGGGAAATATTGCAGTAGGTAAGGTGACAGGAAAACAGGTAGATACCGCAACGAACCAGAATGTTCTGAATATTGACGGAGGCAGCAGCCAGGTTGTTTATCTCAAATATCCGGGTCAGTCTCTGCCGATAACTGCAACACAGGGCAGCAATGCGGAAATTGTGCTTGGAAATGGCGCAAATATCTGGGTAGGAACCAATGGACACGGAAACAAGGGAGAATGGTATGTAAAATTCCCGAACAGCAGTTATGATACGCTTGTTGGCTCCAGCGGACAGGTTCAGTATATTGCGCAGGAGGATGATACTGATAACGGCGGATTTTCCATTGATATTCGGCGCGCACTGAATACGCTGGCCGGATATAATCCGGCTGATAATGCGAAAGCAGTTGTAGATGAGAGAAGCATTGTGGTAAATTGCGAACAGGAGACTACGATTGTTACCGTAAAAGCCGCAGATCTGGCAAAAGAATGGTTTAAGCCGATGCATTTTGATGGGAGCAAGACGCTGATCATCAATGTGGATACAGAAGGTGCTTCTGAGATCTCCATTCGAGCTGCAATTGCTCCGGATGGGAATGGACAGCTTGGGGATTGGAATGGACTTGCCGGAAATATTGTCTGGAACTTTGGAAATTTCAATGGCAAGGTATATGGCAATGTCATCAATTCCGGATTATTGCTGGTTCCAAATGGTGATGTGGAGTTAAATGTGAACTGGAACGGATGCATTGCGGCAGACCGCGTGGCTAATACGAAAGCAGAGATTCATAAAATAAAACCGGTTATTCCGGATTCAGAGCCGGAGCCGGATCCGACAACCACAACCACTGAGAGCACAACATCTACAACAGAGAGCACTACTTCTACAACAGAGAGCACTACTTCTACGACAGAAAGTACTACGACCACGGTGACCGAGTCAAGCACAGAGACCACCACCGAATCCACCACCAGCACGACTACAAGTACGACTGCAACAAAGGCAACCACTGGTCACACAACCACAGAGCGTACCACCGGCACAACTACAGAACGTACCACTGGAACGACTACGGAACGTCCGACTACTACGACAGTTACGGAATCTTCCACGGAAACGACCAGTGAGTCAACAACCACGACCCATGGTACGTCGACCGACATGACCACAACTGGCACCACAACCGGTACCACCACAACAGCAGCTACGACCACAACAAGAGGAAGCGGTCACAGCGGCGGTGGTGGAGGCGGCAGCCACAGCAGTGGAAACGGTGGAGGCGGCAGCACGCCGACGGTTCCAATCGTTGACAATCCGGTGCCGTTAGCAAATGCACCGGAGCCGACGGAACCTGGCTTAGATACGGACCTGACTCTGATTGACGACCCGGATGTACCGCTGACAGGACTTCCCAAGACCGGAGATACGGTTGGAGTGAAGCTTGCATTGTTTGCACTGAGCTTGTCAGCTCTGCTGGTCCAGTTGAAAAAGCGGAGAGAAGAAAAAGAACATGAATCATAGGAATGGGAAAGAACCATTCGCAGCCTTTGCCCTCTCATTATGCATATTCCTTGCGATATGCATAATGAGGGGCATTGTGCCGTTTGGGGATAAAAGTTTTTTACAGATTGATCTGTTTCACCAGTATGCGCCTTTTTATGAAGAAATGCGCAGCCGCATTCTGGCGGGACAGAGCCTGGAGTTTAGCTGGGAGGGAAGTCTCGGAAAAGAGTTTCTGGTCCAGTGGGCATACATGAACAGCAGTCTCATTGGATTTCTGATCCTGTTGTTTCCGGCTGAGAAGCTTCCGGAGGCCATTCATCTGATGATGGCCCTGAAAATAAGCCTGGCCTGCGCATCCTTCTGCTGGTACTTAAAGAAATCCCGCCATATGGAAGGAATCCCGGCTGTGATATTTTCCCTCTCTTATGGCTGGTGCGGGTTTGTGACCTGCTATTTCTGGAATATCATGTGGCTGGATGCCGTGGCCCTCTTCCCACTGCTGATTCTGGGAATCGACTATATAATAGAAGAGAAAAAAACAGGGCTGTATCTGGCGGCGTTGACACTCACCATCTATTCGAACTTTTACATTGCGTTTCTGGTGTGTGCTGTCATTTCGCTGTATTGTTTCCTGAGACTGATTTCGAAGTATCTGGAGCAGAAAAATGGAAAAGAACTGCTTCTGACCGGTGTGCTGTTTGCCGGAAATTCCATTCTGGCAGCGTTGTTTACCATGTTCCTGATCCTGCCGACCGTGATTGCCCTGTCCCAGACAGCAGTCAGCGGTTCCGAGTTTCCCTCCTTTCAGGTTTACAGTAATATCTGGCAGTTGTTATCGGCACATCTGATCGGTGCAAGGCCGGTAGTGCTGGGACGGAATGAAGATCTTCCAAACCTTTTCAGCGGTGTCCTTTCGCTTCTGCTGGCAGTCCTTTTCTTTGCCGGAAAAAGAATACCGAGGGGAAAGAAAATCTGTGGCGGTATTCTCCTTCTGTTTTTCTGGCTCTGCAGTGTCATTCAGCCGCTGGATTTTCTGATCCATGGTCTGCATTTTCCTGCGAACCTGCCTCACCGTTTTACCTTTATGTACAGTTTTTTCCTGATTGGTATGGCGGCGGACACCTGGCAGGCGCGGGAGGAGGTATCCTGGAGGAAGCTTTGTATCATATTGGCTGTTTTGGCGATCATTGTCGGGATTTCAGAATTTGGGATTGTTCTCGGAATTTATGAGCTGGACCGGATTTATTCGAATGGTGATTTGCTGATCGGAGCGATTCTCTTGCTTTTTTATGCAGCTTTGTGGAAACGAATGACTGCATTGCAGAATCATCAAAATGAGTGGAAAAAGATAGCACTGCTTTGTCTGCTGCTTGTGACGGTCGAATGCCTGTACAGCGGCTATGACGGGATGAACCGCACAACAGAGGCCGGAGAACTGACCAGTTATACGGATTCGGCTGCAGAGGTGAAGACCTATCTGGATGAAAAGGAGCAGGGCAATTTTTATCGGATGGAATTCCGGCGTTTTGTGGCCATCAACAATGGTGCTTTGTACCATTATCCTGGAGTGTCACAGTTTTCGTCTCTGGCTCCGGGCAGCATTTCATCCATGATGACCGATCTCGGATTTGCGGGGGCTGGAAACTCCTACCGATATTATGACCCGACTCCGTTCTTGGATGCGATACTGGATGTGAAGTATGTGGTGAACCGGGACGATGAAGGCGCGCCGACTACGCTGCGGGACCATTATGTGTTTGACACGCAGATCGGAAATCTGTGGGTGTTTGAGAATCCTCAGGCACTGCCGGTGGGATTTCTGGTTTCCGACAATCTGAAAAACTGGAATCCGGAGAAAAATCACCCGTTTGAAAATCAGAATACAATGGCTGAACTGGCGTCAGGAGAGGGCGATGCGATTCTGTATCCATTTGACTGGGATCATGTGGACTCAGAAAACATTACAGTTTCAAATACCAGTGGGGATTCGGTTTCCTACACGGTGGATGAACCAAGAAATTTAAGCAGGATCCCGAATGTTACGGTGACCTTTGTATCGCCGAAACATCAGTATCTCTATCTTTATGTGAATGAGGACAACGCAAAGCGTGTTGCCTATACGACCGGAAAAGAACGTCAGGACCGTGAGATTGCGGCAGGAAACGGACTGATCGATGTAGGCTGGGTGGATGAAGGGGAGGAAATAGAGGTTTCTCTGGATCTGACCAACCGAGGAGAATTTGAGAAGGCCTATCACGAGAGCGGAACCACCGTGGTACAGGCTGCAGGCTTTGACTTTGATGCCTGGAATCAGGTATACGAAAAACTGAACGCGCAGCCCTGGAATTTAACGGGCTGGTCAGATACCTGGCTGGAAGGCAGTGTTCAGGCCGGGAAAAAACAGGTGCTGTTCACATCGATTCCGTACATGAAAGGCTGGAGTGCCTATGTGGATGGAGAAAAAACAGAGCTGCTTCCGTTAGCCGGTTCCGGCCTGATCGGTGTGCCGGTGGAGGCCGGAACGCATGAGATCCGGCTGGAGTTTTCTGCACCGGGGTTTGCGGCTGGCCTGACCGTGTCCCTGATCACGTTGTTTGGCTATGGAGTTTGTTTTTTTATATTCAGGAAAATTCCCCGAAAAATAAAGTTTCCATAAATAATCCGTTGATCTACTGACAATAGAACAGAAATCTGATATATTGATAAGGTAGCATATTGTCTGAATGGAAATGCGGGAGTCTGGAACGGAACCCCGCAGCAATGCAGAAAGTGAGTGGCAAATATGATAGATGAGATTATGGAGTACAACCGGAAATTCGTGGAGCGCAAAGGCTATGAGCCGTACCTGACCAGCAAATACCCGGATAAGAAGCTGGCAATTTTAACCTGCATGGATACCCGTCTGCTGGAGCTGCTTCCGGCAGCCCTTGGCATCAAAAACGGTGATGCCAAGATCATCAAGAACGCCGGAGGCGTGATCGTGCATCCATACGGCAGTGTGGTTCGAAGCCTTCTGGTAGGTATTCTGGAGCTGGGCGTGGAAGAGGTTATGGTCATCGGCCATACAGACTGCGGCGTTCAGGGCATGGATGGAGGAGAGATGCTGGAGAAGCTGGTGGAGCGCGGCATTGACCAGCAGCACATCGACATTGTACGCCACAGCGGCATTGACCTGGAGCGCTGGCTGGGCGGCTTTGAGTCTGTGGAGTCTTCTGTACATGAAACTGTGCGAAGCCTGAGGGAGCATCCGCTGATGCCGAGGAATGTGCGGATCAGCGGTTTTATCATGGATTCCGCCACAGGAGCCCTGACCAGAGTGGAAGGATAAGCCATGGACGAACGTTTGCAGAAGCAGTTGGATTTCATCCTGGAAATCGATAAAGAGAAAAATATTTTCCGTCAGACCCATTTAAGCGGTCACGGACGCAATGAGAACGATGCGGAGCACGCCTGGCACATGGCCATTATGGCATACCTTCTGCAGGAGTACTCGAATGAAAAGATCGATGTGGCGCGGGTTATGCTCATGTGTCTGATTCATGATGTGGTGGAGATTGACGCAGGAGATACCTACGCCTACGATGAAGAAGGGTTAAAGACCCAGAAGGTCAGAGAGGACGCGGCAAAGGAGCGGATTTATTCCATGCTCCCGGAGGATCAGAAGGCAGCTCTGGTGGCAATTTTTGACGAGTTCGAGGAGCGGAAAACTCCCGAGGCGAAGTTTGCAAGAGCGCTGGATAACCTGCAGCCGCTTCTTTTAAACAACAGTAACGACGGTGGTGACTGGAAGAATCATGATGTCACCGCAGAGAAGGTTTACGGAAGACAGTCCCGGACCCGGGAAGGATCAGAGAAGCTGTTTGAGGTGACGGACAGGATCCTGAAGGAAAATATCGCAAAGGGAAATCTGAAATAACAAAGTGATTTTCCGTTCTGTTATCGTCACCGGATTTTTTATGTTATGATACGGAAAATGCCCGTACAGCGTAAGCTGGCGGGCATTTTTTGTATGACAGGAAATTGCGTCCTGTCATACAAAAACGCTCCGCGGGGATGCGCACTCGGCGCAATGGTAGATGGTTGCCGAAGCAACCGCGCCTCGGCGCGAGAATGTGCCAAGGCACATTCTTTTTTATTGGTGCTAGAGAGCAAGAGGTCTGACCGTGAACGACGAAAACTTCATGCGTATAAAGTATGAACTATCTCTTTTTTCAGCTGCTAACGTCATCATAATAATCTGCCTCCTGTTTTGTGTGAACGTTTTACTGGTCACTGTTCACGCGTTGCGCAAACAGCAACGGATTTTCCAGTTCAGAAAATTCTTGTCCGTGGACAGTAACTTTTTTTATCGACTGTATTATAGCACTTCCGAAAAAAAGTGAGCCTTGCAAAAATGCTAAAAAATCAACCGTACAAAAGAATAAAAATGGCAATATTTTCAGAAATTAGCACTCATTTATGCAGAGTGCTAATGATGCGCAGCGGAAATTTGGTTACAGTGTCAAAAGTCTGAGTCCACGACATGCTTGCATGTCGGT
>CAVIRL010000005.1:13660-45466 GCA_963645005.1 Prevotella sp. P5-108 | reverse complement strand
GCAGATGATGGTGCCATATGCCGGGTTCTTACGGATCAGTTCTGCCCGTTCTTCCTTGCTCAGAAGTTCCGGACGTACGATGCCCTTTCTGGTTCCATTCCATTCTTCTTTCTTTGCCGCATTCAGCTTCTCTGCCACTTTTTCAGCCAGCCACCGGCCAATGGCCGGAGCGCTGGAAAGTCCCGGAGACTCAATGCCTGCCGCATCGAAGAAGCCGGGAGCATCTTCTGCCTCGCCGATCACGAAATCATCGCCATCCTCATGGGCGCGCAGTCCCGCAAAGGAAGTGATAATCTGACGGAACGGAATGTTTTTTACACTCAATACCGCACGGCTCATCAGAGAATCCAGCTCCTCTGCTGCCGTTGCGGTCTGCTCCTTGTTGTCAATATCGGTGGCGGTCGGGCCTGTCAGCAGGTTTCCGTGTACGGTCGGGCTGACCAGAACGCCTTTGCCCATGCTGGTCGGAAGCTGGAAAATGGTATGGCTGACCAGATTTCCTGCCTCTTTGTCAAGCAGGCAGTAATCCCCCTTTCTTGCGGTGATATGAAGTTTCTTACCGCTCACATAGTTGTGAATGGTATCTGCATACACGCCTGCCGCATTTACAACGCAGGCTGCTTCGATATCTCCCCGGGTTGTTTTTACCTGATAACCTGCTGCGGTTTTCTCAATGCCCTCCACCTCAGTCAGAAAGCGAAATTCTACGCCGTTGTCGCAGGCATTCTCTGCCAGGGCAATGGTCAGGCCAAAGGGGCACACAATGCCGCCGCTCGGTACATTCAGGGCAGCAACTACGGTATCCTCAATATTCGGCTCCATTTTTCGCACTTCATCTCCACTGATGACAGACATGCCTTCTACGCCGTTCTGTACGCCTTTTTCATAAAGAGCCTGCAGTGCCGGCTTGTCCTCCTCCGCAAAACAGAGCACCAGGGAACCGTTGCGTTTGTAATCAAAATCCAGTTCTTTCGAAAGGTCTTCCATCATCCGGCTTCCCAGGATATTGAATTTTGCCTTCAAAGTTCCAGGCTCCGCGTCAAACCCGCCATGTACAATGGCACTGTTGGCTTTGGAGGTTCCGGAACATACATCCTCTTCTCTTTCCACAACACAGGTCTTTAACTGATATCTGGAAAGTTCTCTGGCTACCGCGCAGCCGATGACACCGCCGCCGATGACCACTACATCGTATTTCATACTGTTCATACTCCTGTCTCCTCTATTTCTTGCTTTCCTACTCTTGCTTTCCTACTCGCTGACAGCAAGTACTTCATCCATCTCTACCAGGTGAGCCAGCAACCGGGATTTCTGATATCCGGGTGGATAAACTACATCAAATTCCAGTTTTACCTCATCCTTCTTGGTCTTGTTGATCTTGACAGAAACCACACTGAGCTTCTCTCTCAGCAGATAATCCTCCATAGACTGCACAATGCCTTCCTGCTTCACCAGAGTCATGCGGATCAGTCCGCCGGAGGCCACATCGGCAAAATAGGCAATGCGGTGCATCACAAACTGGATGAGCAGGACCAGCAGGGCACTGCTGATCCCCACCACATACATGCCGGCACCAAGGGCCAGTCCTACTCCGGCGGTAGCCCAGATCCCGGCTGCCGTTGTCAGTCCGTTTACCAGATTGTTGCGCACAAAGATCACTCCGGCGCCCAGAAAACCGACACCGCTGACAACCTGCGCTGCCACCCGGGCAGAATCCACCTTTTCCACATCGGTAAACCCGTATTTGGAAACCACCATGATAAGTGCTGCCCCCAGGGCTACGATCACATGGGTGCGGATACCCGCTGATTTGTTGCGGTTTTTCCTTTCATTTCCGATCAGCAGTCCCAGGCACGCCGCCACAAGGATGCGTACCAGATATTCTGCCTGAGTCCAAAGCTCCGGAGCTGTAAACTGCGCCAGTACCGGCCAAAGCTTCAGCATTCCAGATACCCCCTTTTTCTCTATTCCATACCCTGCAAAATCAGCGGACGCGCACCGGCGCTTTGCATCCTCGCGGAGCGTTTTTGTATAACAGGACGCAATTTCCTGTCATACAAGAAAAGAAGCGTACCCAAAGCAGCACAGATCGGTTCTGTGCTCTTGTGGTTACGCTTCCTCTTATGCTCTCATGCGTATGGATTCAGTTGTTATAGTTTTAAGCTTTAAATTTCACCGACTCTGGTGCAGGCAACAAAGTGCCCCGGCTCGATCTCACGCAGATGCGGATTGCCCTTCCTGCAGCACTCTGCCGCACAATCACACCGCTTCATGAAACGGCACTCGTCAGGCAGATTGACCGGGGAGGTGATTTCACCGCGGATCAACTGGCGCACGGGCTTTTCCTTGCCCACGATCGGGAGCGGAATTGCAGACAGCAGCGCCTTGGTATAAGGATGTACCGGGTTCTGGAACAGCACATCAGACGGTGCTTTCTCTACCATCTGCCCCAGGTACATAACCGCAATGTCGTCAGAGAAGTATTTGACTACCGACAGATCATGAGTGATGAAAATGTAGGTCAGTCCCAGATCCGCCTGCAGTTTCTTTAACAGATTTAAGATCTGAGCCTGAATGGATACGTCCAGTGCGGATACCGGTTCATCGCAGACGATCAGCTTCGGTCTTACTGCCAGGGCACGGGCGATTCCGATACGCTGGCGGCGGCCGCCGTCCAGCTCATGCGGGTATACGTTCATGTAACGGTCCGCAAGACCTACCGTCCGCATCAGCTCCAGGGTTCTCTCCTCGATGTCGTTCTTGGACTTTAACAGCTTATGCTCTATGATCGGCTCGCTGATGAGCTGCATCACGGTCTGTCTCGGATCCAGGGATGAGAACGGATCCTGGAATACCATCTGCATCTCCTGACGCAGAGGACGCATCTGCCTGCGGCTGTAATTCGTGATATCCTGACCGTCAAACAGAATCTTGCCTCCGGTTGGCTCCAGCAGCTTTAAAATGGTGCGGCCGGTGGTGGACTTGCCGCAGCCGGACTCACCTACGATACCAAGGGTCTTGCCCTCCTCAATCTTGAAGCTCACTCCATCTACCGCATGAAGCTGTCCGCCCGGGGTATTGAAAAATTTTGTGAGGTTCTGAACCTCAAGGATTGTCTTACCTGCCATCTTGGTTCCCCCTTAATCTGAATTTCGGATCTTTGTAGGCGCTGCAGGCAACAAAGTGGGTTGCGCTGCCCTCCACGGATGTGAGTTCCGGAACTGCTTTCGTACATGCCTCGGTTGCGTACGGGCATCTCGGCGCAAATGCGCATCCCGGCGGCAGATCCGACGGATCCGGCATGAGTCCCTTGATCGGTACCAATTCCTCGCCCCGCTGCTTCAGGTTTGGCAGGGAATCAAACAGACCTTCGGTGTACGGATGACGCATATGATTGAACACATCATCTGCAGTTCCTTTCTCCACGATGCGGCCGGCATACATCACTGCCACATCCTCGCAGACCTCTGCCACAACACCCAGATCGTGGGTGATCAGCAGCATGGACATCTCCTTTTCCTGAATCAGCTGTTTCATCAGTTCCAGGACCTGAGCCTGAATTGTTACATCCAGAGCTGTGGTCGGCTCGTCCGCGATCAGCAGCTGCGGGCTGCAGGCCAGCGCGATGGCGATGACAACACGCTGCTTCATGCCGCCGGAGAACTGATGCGGGTAATCGTAGGCACGGGATTCCGCGATGCCTACCATCTTTAACATCTCTTTGGCTTTCTCAAAAGCCTCTTTCTTGGATACATTCTGATGGAGCGCAATGCTCTCGCCGATCTGGTCACCGACCGTCATAACCGGGTTTAACGCAGTCATGGGATCCTGGAAGATCATGGCAACATCGTTGCCGCGCATTTTCTCCAGCTCGTCCGATGACATCTTTAATACATCTTTTCCATCCAGCCGGATCTCACCGTCTTTGATGACGCCCGGCGGGTTCGGAACCAGATTCAGAATCGAAAGTGCCGTGGTGGTCTTACCCGCTCCGGTCTCACCCACCAGGCCCAGCGTCCGTTTCTTCGCGATAGAGATATCAATGCCGTTGACTGCATGGACATCGGCATCTTCCGTCTCGTAATGGACTATCAGGTTTTTTATATCAAGAACTAACTCGTCAGCCATACCCTATTCCTCCTAAAAATCTTATGTACTGCTTATTTTTTCAGCTTCGGATCCAGCGCGTCGCGCAGACCATCGCCCAGAAGGTTCAGTGCAAGAACCGTGAACATGATGGCAAGACCCGGAATGATACACATGTAGCTTGCGTCACGGATATGGCTGCGGCCTGCGGAAAGCAGTGCGCCCCACTCCGGTGCCGGTGCCGGAACACCGATTCCAAGGAAGCTTAAGGAAGAAGCTGAGATAATGGTGGTACCGATGAGCAGCGTGATCTGTACGATGATCGGGGAGAGGCAGTTCGGAAGAATGTGTTTTACGATGATCTTCCAGGTCGGCAATCCCATGGCGTAAGAGGATTCCACATACTCCTGATCACGGATGGTCATAACGGAGGCGCGCACAATCCGCGCGAAGCTGCTGGCGCAGGAAAATGCCAGCGCGATCATTAAATTGACAGTGCTCGGTCCTAACAGAGACACGATAACAACCGCTGTCATAATGTTCGGAATGGAATAGAAAATATCAATGCCGCGCATGATGATGGAATCCGTGATGCCGCCCTTGAAGCCTGCCTGGGAACCCAGGATGGTTCCGACGATCAGGCCCAGTAATACAGAGCCGACGCCGATGATCAGGGAGTAGCGGGCACCGTAGATGATGCGGGCAAACAGATCACGTCCGTATTCATCCGTTCCAAACCAGTGGGCTGCACACGGTCCCATCAGACGGTCCTTCATATTCTGTCCGATCACATCTTTCTCATAATCAAAGATGACCGGGCTGAGGGCCGCTGCCAGTACCAGAAGGACTAAAAAGGTCAGTCCCAGCATGGCACCGCGGTTTTTGGTCAGACGCCGCCAGGTTTCCTGAAACAGCGTACGTTTTTTATATTTCTTTTTGATTTCGCTTGCCTGTGCCATGTGATCACCCCTTCTTACTGTACTGTGCTTTGATTCTCGGGTCGAAGAATGCGTAGATCAAGTCTACCACCAGATTGATGATACACATGAGGATGGAGCACATGATGATAGCTCCGGTAACCATCGGGGTATCACGCTTGGAGATAGAATCGTAAACCAGACGTCCGATGCCCGGCCAGGAGAATACCGTCTCTGCCAGAACAGAACCGGTGATAACCAGGGACATCTGCAGACCGATGGCGGTGATGATCGGGATCAGCGCGTTCTTTAAGCCATGCACTGTGATGACCTGCTTCTCAGAGCAGCCCTTCGCCCGGGCTGTGGTCATGTAATCCTGGCGGAGTACATCCAGCATGGATGAGCGTGTGGTTCTGGTGATGAGGGCAGCCAGACCGAAGCCTACGGTTACCGCCGGCAGCACCAGACTGTTCAGTCCTCCCTTACCTCCCGTTGGGAACAAGCCCAGCTTCAGTGAAAATATGATGATCAGCATCAGGCCCAGCCAGAAGTTTGGCATGGACGTGCCGAACAGGGCGAATATCATGCCCGCCGTATCCTTCCATGTATTCTGATGTATCGCAGTGTAGATGCCAAGAGGAATGGATACCACCACTGCAATAAGCACGGCTGCTCCGCCCAGCATCAGGGTATTCGGGAGCCTCTCCATAAAGGTTTTGAACACATCTCGCTTGGTCACATAGGACTTGCCCATGTCGCCGGTCAGCATGCCCTTCATATAGTTGCCATAACGTACGATAAACGGATCATTCAGCCCGAGTTCTTCACGGATCTGCTCAATCTGCTCCGGTTTTGCGTTATCGCCCGCAAGCATTAACGCTGGGTCGCCGCCGGTCAGGCTCATGGCCCAGAAGATCAGAAATGAGGTCACCAGAATAACCGGGATCAGCATCAGAAGTCTTTTCCCAATGTATTTCAGCATTTGCCTGTCGCTCCTTTTTCTGTGATAAATGGCCTATATGGAAACTTGCGGGGCTTTGAAGCACCCCGCAAGTCTTTTCAGGCATTATAATCTTGTTTTCATGAAAGCCGTTTCAAAAAGCTTTTCCACATCGCGTATCTCTTTACTCTGCGATGTATGCGTGACGCCAGTCGTGGTTGCCGCCGCCGTAGAAGTACTGTCCCTGAAGGTTCTTGTTGTATGCGATTACCAGGTTTGCAATGTATAACGGAACCTGCGGGCATGCATCTACCAGGTAGGTCTGCAGCTCTTTTGCAGTCTCAAGACGCTTGTCCTGATCCTTCTCAGTTGCTACGATGTCGATCATCTCGTCTGCCTTAGGATCAGAGTAGTGATGATAGTTGGAACCGGAACCGGTATAGAACAGGTCACGGTATACGAAGTCAACCTTGGAGTCCTCGTTCCATCTCCACAGGAAGAGCTCCTGCTTGCCGTCTACACAGGTGGATTTCAGGGTTGCGGTCTCCATCGGCTCCAGAGTTACCTCGATGCCGATGTCTGCCAGGTTTGCCTGGATGATGGTTGCGATCTGCTCGTACGGAGCGCCGGATGCGTAGGTTAAGGTAGTGCTGATGCCGCCGTCCGGGTAGCCAGCCTCTGCCATTAAGGATTTTGCTCTGTCTACATCGTAGTCGAAGCCATCCATGTCATCATAGAAGCCCCACAGGCCGCGGTTTAAGATGGTGGTCTGCAGTGTGCCCTTGCCGTATACAGCAGCTTCCAGAACTGCGTCACGGTCGATTGCGCAGGCAACAGCCTGTCTTAAGGTCTGATTGTTCCACGGCTCCTTCTCTACGTTGAATGCGAAATAGAAGAGACGTGTAGCGGTCTGCTCGTAAACGGTGATGTTGTCATCATCCTCTAAGTACTGCAGCTCGTTGATCGGCGGGTTTACACAAACATCGATCTCGCCTGCCTGCAGTGCCATAACACGGGAGGATGCCTCCAGATACGGACGGAACTCAATAGCCTCAGATACACCCGGAGCCAGGTTGTCATCTGCCGGGAGATCATTGCCCCAGTAATCGTCAACCTTAACAAGGCGGCAGTACTCACCCTCTACCCACTCGTCAAACTTGTACGGGCCGGTACCGATGTAGTACGGATTCTCAACGCCGTCATCGTATGCCTTCTTGGACTGGATGGATAACGGAACGGATGCCAGGGACTGGATGAACTCGTTGTTGTATTTCTCGATCTCGATCTCGATGGTATAATCATCGATTACGGTACAGCCAACGTAGCCGGCCAGAACGGATGCTACCATGTTGCCGGTGGCCATATCCAGAGTAAACTTAACATCCTCTGCGGTCATCGGAGTCTTGTCGTCATCGTTGAAGTGAACGTCATCACGCAGCTTCATCTCGATGTGGGTGTCATCCTTGAATTCCCAGGATGTAGCCAGACACGGAACGAAACGTTCATCTCCCTGAGAGCCATTGTTAAAGAATACCAGAGTCTGATGGGTGTTCTTTAATACGATGTTGTTGATCTGGTCCTGCTGCTGCTGAAGATCCAGGTTGTTGATATCAGCGTCGGTACCGATGATCAGGGTGTCCTTGTGGCCGCCTGCCGTGGTACTGGCGGACTCTGTTTCTGCAGAACCGGATTCACCGGCCGCAGTGGTTGCAGCCGTAGAGTCGGACTTTCCGCCGCAGCCTGCCAGGGATACTGTCAGCATGGCGACGCTGAGCAGCAATGCGATTTTTTTCTTCATACACATTTCCTCCGTTTTCTTAATAATCATCCGGCCTGTGCCAGCCGGACGTGTTCATAGATAAGCGATATACACTGCCTTTAAGCATAAAAACAGCGCAGTAGTACGACACCTTACGTTCCGAATGGACTACAAAAGAAATGCCCTACACACCTGCGCCGCTCTGTTTTCTCTATGCAATGTGTATATTTATTTATCAGCTACTTCAAAGTATATCATCACTTTGTGAAATACACAAGCATTTTTCCAGATAATTCTTTGTTATTTTGTTAACTTTTCCTAAGTGTCACCTGTATTTTTCATCAATTTTACATTACTCATACTTTGTAAAATAAAGTTTACACGGCAATTCAAGGATTCATGCATTTTTTAAATAAAGTCTCTGCCAGGAGCAGATCATCCGGTGTCGTCACCTTCAGATTCTCGTAGCTGCCCTCCACCAGGCGCACCCTTGTGCCGCTCAAATGTTCCACCACCATGGCATCATCCGTGATACCCTTCTGCTGAAACTCATCGGTCATCAGGCGGTCATAGGCTCCGCGTACCAGAGCATAGGAAAACGCCTGGGGAGTCTGCACCTGCCACAGCCGGGAACGATCCGGCGTGGACTCTGCAAAGCCGTCTGCATCGGAAACCTTGATGGTATCCTTCACCGGCATGCCCACCACACAGGCCTGGTCCGAAACTGCAGTCCGGGCTGCCCGGGAAATGATTTCCCCGGTCACAAGGGGTCTGGCACCGTCGTGGATCAGCACATAATCACACCCCTGCAGTGCCTTTAAGCCCTCATACACGGAATGATAGCGCTCTTTTCCGCCGGTCACGATGGCGCGCAGCTTTGTGAGGTGTAAGCCAGACAGGATTTCCTGACGCACAAAGTCCTCCTCCCCGGCACCGATCACCAGCACCAGATCATCAGCGCAGCTCTGTTCAAAGGTTTCCAGGGCATAGGTGATCAGAGGTCTGCCATTTAACAGCATGTATTGTTTCTTGATATTGCTGTGCATCCTGCTGCCTCTGCCTCCGGCCAGGATCACAGCTCCGATCCGGAATGTATCGATCATAATGTTTCTTCCTTATTATATTGTTAAATTTTTATCTCACCGTTCGCCAAGCTTTAAATTCGGAACTGCATTTAAGTCCCAGCCGTGGCGTGTTCCCTTTTTGTACTCATAGTAGGCGGCACAGCCGATCATGGCCGCGTTGTCGGTACAGAAAATCGGGGACGGATGATAGAAGCGGATGTGGGCTTTGTCACAGGCCTCCTGCATGGCTGCACGGAGGGCGGAGTTGGATGCCACGCCACCGGCGATGGCCAGCCTGTCATAGCCGTATTCCTTTGCCGCCAGGACTGCGCGGCTTACCAGTGCTTCCACCACTGCATTCTGGAAGGATGCCACCAGATCCGGCACATTGATCTCCTCGCCGGTCATATGGGCTTTGTTGATATAATTCAGCACTGCGGATTTCAGGCCGCTGAAGCTGAAGTCGTAGGGAGAGCCCTCCACTTTTGCCCGCGGGAACTCGATGGCATGGGCATTGCCCTCCCTGGCGGTCTTGTCCACCTTCGGGCCTCCCGGATATCCAAGGCCCACCGCACGGGCTACCTTATCAAAGGCCTCACCGGCTGCGTCATCCCGGGCGCGGCCAATGATCTCAAACTCACCGTAATCCTTCACGATGACCAGATGGGTATGTCCGCCGGATACGATCAGGCACACGAACGGCGGCTCCAGATCCGGGTTTTCAATGTAGTTTGCGGACACATGGCCCTCAATATGGTGCACGCCCACCAGCGGTTTCTTCGCCGCAAAAGCGATGGCCTTTGCCTCTGTCACGCCGACTAAAAGAGCTCCCACAAGGCCCGGTCCATAGGTTACACCGATGGCGTCCACATCTGCCAGAGTTACCTTTGCGTCTTCTAACGCCTGGGTAACGACCTGGTTGATCTTCTCGATATGTTTTCTGGATGCGATCTCCGGAACCACACCGCCAAACTGGGTGTGCAGCGCGATCTGGGATGAGATCACGTTGGAAAGCACCTCTCGGCCGTTCTTCACAACGGAAGCCGCGGTCTCATCGCAGGAACTCTCAATGGCCAGAATGAGGATATCCTGTTTCTCTGCTTCCGTTTTTTCCGCTCCGGCTGCTTTCCTATCTGCTGTTTCTGTTATTTTCTTTTCTGTATCCATCATTTGTTTACTCCTCATCGAAGGTCAGTTCACGGGTCCAGCCGTCCCGCGCTGTCTTCGCTCCCGGAAAGATTTCCCGTACTTTGTCAATAAACTCGTCCGGCCGGTTTAAGGACGGGCTGTAATGGGTCAGCCACAGCTCTGCGGGCTGTGCCTTTTTCGCCAGGTTGGCCGCCTCGTACATGGTCATGTGCTTGTACTCCCGGGCCTTGGCTTCTTTGCCATCCTCACCATACATGCCCTCGCAGATAAACAGGTCCGCATGGTCGGCATACTCCGCGATGACCGGTACCGGACGGGTATCGGTGCAGTAGGTAACCTTCAGCCCCTTGCGGTCCGGTCCGAGGACCATATCCGGCGTGTAGGTCACGCCGTCCAGCTCCAGTGTCTCTCCCTTCTGCAGGCGGCTCCAGACCTTCATCGGCACACTCTGGGCCTTGGCCCGCTCCACGTCGAAGCGGCCAGCCCGCGGAATGGAGATAGAATAACCGTAGCAGACCACATTGTGATTTACCCGGTAAGCATCGATCACGTAAGGTCCGATATGGAACTGATGTCTGTTTTCTTCCAGCTCAATGAACTTTAACTGGAAGGGAAGCTCCGGCGCAATGGTACGCAGCGCATTCACCACGCGCTCCAGTCCCCTCGGTCCGATCAGAGTTACCGGTTCCGTCCGCTCTGCGTTGCCCATCGTGAGAAGAAGCCCTGGAAGTCCGCTGATGTGGTCCGCGTGGTAATGGGTAAAGCAGATCACATCGATGGGCTTCGGGCTCCATCCCTTTTCTTTCAGCGCCACCTGCGTTCCCTCTCCGCAGTCGATCAGGAGACTGCTGCCGTCACAACGCGCCATCATCGCAGTCAGCCAGCGATACGGAAGCGGCATCATTCCGCCGGTTCCGAGTAAACAGATATCTAACATATATCGATTAACCTCATTTCATTTGATGCTGATATCATAGCATAGCGTTTAGATGAATTCAACCGCTTCCTCGATTTCCGGGGCGATCCGGAACTGCCGGATCAGGCTGTCATAGCAGTCCTCGCACAGGTCCCAATGATGAATTTCCCCGTCTTTTTCCGAAAAATAGTCCCAGGGATAGTTCACGGCGAATCCGCCTTCCCGCAGGATTCCCCGCTCCACCACCAGTTTTTTTCCGCAGCCGTTGCAGATCACACTTTCTAAAATGCCGTTTTCCTGATATTTTCTCATGTTGATTCCTCGCCTTTTCTTTTCAATTGTTTCACCTGCTTGCCTGCCTGAGTCCACAAAACATCGTTCGGGCAATTCCGCAAAACATCGCTCGGGCAATTCCGCAAAACATCGCTCGGGCAATTCCACAAAACAGGGGACACGGCACAATGCCGCGTCCCCTACATTATAAACAGAAATATACGCGATTTTAAGTGGTAATTCTTTCCGGCAGATCCCGCTTCCACATGATGAGCGCATTCTCCGTCGGATTATGATAGTAGGCCTTTCGCACTGCCTCTCCCGCAAAACCGTAGGATTCATACAGCTTTCTGGCAGCAAGGTTGCCCTCCCGGACCTCCAGGCTGATGGCGTAAGCCCCTTCCCGGATAGCATATTCTACCATGGCATCCATCATTTTTCTGCCGACACCAAGGCGACGGCTGTCCGGATGCACGGCAATGCGCTGCACCTCGCCCTCTCCGGCCAGGACCCGCAGGTTGCAGTAACCAAGGAGCTTTCCGGACTGTTCAAACACATAATAGACATCATAGGGACTATGGAGTCCGGATTCCAGGATGTGGGCCGACCAGCTCTCTGAAAAACAGATGCGTTCCAGCTCTGCCACCTCCGGGATGTCCCCCTCTTCCATGCGGCGGATCACCGGGCATCTCCTGTTCCAACGCTGTGTCCTGCTGCCAGCTCATCGGTCTTACCCTGGCGTTTTGCCTCCTCCAGTTCCCGCTCGGCCTGGGCTTTGCGCAGATAATCCGGTGCGTGGTCCATGGCAGACACAGTCTTGCCCTCCGAAAAATAAACACCTCCAAGGGCAGCCACACTGGCACCGCGCTGGCGGTTGGACTGAGCCGGTGCAAAGGAGAAGGGCGCTGTCATTTCCTCACGGATGATCTTCTCACTGACCGGCACGCCGTCCCCTAGGAAGATGACACGCTCGCCGCGTTCATTCAGTTCCTGAATCAATTCGTGGATATCCATGCCGCACTGGGGCTTTATAACCTCAAAGTGCTCCTCATAATGGTAGAGTCCCGTATAAACCTGGCCTCTTCTGGCATCCATGATGGGGCAGATAAGGGCAGAGGTTCCGTATAAATTGTAAGCCATGGCATCCATAGTCGGAACATGGACCAGCGGCTTTTCCAGCGCCAGCCCCAGGCCCTTTGCTGTGGCAGATCCGATGCGCAGTCCTGTATAGGAGCCCGGACCGCCGGACACCGCGATGGCATCCACATCATGCAGATCCAGTTCCAGCATGCGGGTCACCTCATCGATCATGGGAAGCAGCGTCTGGGAATGGGTCTTTTTGAAATCCACGGTGTATTCTGCTGTCACCAGTCCATCTGTCACTACTGCCACAGAAGCCACCAGTGACGCACTTTCTATTCCAAGTATCTTCATTCTAATCCCTCCACCGTTATCTGACGGTAATCAAAGCCCTGCTCCAGGTCTTTTTCAATGCGGATGCGGACAAGCTCATCCGGCAGGATCTCCGGGATAAGCTGGGACCACTCGATCAGGCAGACACCCTCTCCGTAAAAGCAGTCCTCATAGCCGATCTCCTCCATCTCGCTGACATCTCCGATCCGGTACACATCAAAATGGTACAGCGGAAGCCGGCCGCTGTCATACTGCTGCACAATGGTAAAGGTTGGGCTGTTCACCGGCTCATCAATGCCGAGTCCCGCTGCAAACCCCTGGGTAAAGATGGTCTTGCCTACTCCCAGGTCACCATCCAGACAGTACACCTCTCCCGGTTTTGCCCGTTCGCCCAGGCGTTTTCCCAAGGCAAAGGTCTCTTCCGGGCTGTTGCTTTTATATTCCATCAGATCTTCCTCCGTTTTTCTTTCGGGAGATGGGCTGTCACCAGCTCCCGAAACGCTTCTTCCTGATCAGACAGGGCCGCTTTCGGGAGCAGATAGGCGTGCACCCGGTCCATGTAGAGAATGTACATGGAAGGCTTTGCATCCAGCCGCCCCATCTGTTCCCAGGCAAAATCTGCTGAATTCTCTTCCTGGCTTACAGTCAGCTTCTCATCGTCAAAGACCAGGCGCATGGGATTCTTCACTGCCGGGCGCTTCGCCTGCCTGCCGGCCTTGAGCCAGAGCAGAAATGGCTGCCACACAGTAAAGAGCAGTGCACAGACCACAAGCAGACACCGGTACGGAACCGTCGTGCTGCTCCACCGGAAGATCAGAAGATAGATTGCCGCCAGAGAAAACAGCAGGTTAAAGATTCCCATAAAACCGGCATTGGCGTGGTACATGGAAAATATCCACAGATCCTTTGCCGTGATGTGTAAGGTCACGTCCACCTTCTTGCCGGTACGGACAGTCTTGCTGACCTCGTTGGTCTCATTTGCCATCGGCATTCACCGTTCCTTTCCGGATTCCGCATGGCTTTCTGCCGTGCGGAATCTCTCGTTGCTTTGCATATCAAGGAGGCACCGGCGGCGCGTCCGCTGATTCTATTACAGCTTCATGGTCAGGGAAATGCGCTTCTTGTTTAAGTCTACACTCAGCACCTTCACCTCTACGATATCACCGACGCTGACTGCCTCAAGGGGATGTTTGATGTAGCGGTCCGTCATCTGGGAGATATGTACCAGGCCATCCTGGTGCACACCGATATCCACGAATGCACCAAAATCAATGACGTTGCGGACAGTTCCCTTTAATACCATGCCCGGAGTCAGGTCTTTCATCTCCAGGACATCGGTGCGCAGGATCGGCTTTTGCATCTCCTCACGCGGATCCCGGGCTGGCTTCTCCAGTTCCTTCACAATGTCTTTTAAGGTGATCTCGCCGATGCCAAGTTCCTCTGCCAGACCTTTGCAGCCGTGCACTTTTCTGCCCAGCTCCTTTAAGCCGCCTGCGGCGATGTCTTCCGGCATGTACCCGACTTTTTCCAGTAAAGCCCGCACTGCCTCATAGCTTTCCGGATGCACGGAAGTCATATCCAGCGGATTGTCTCCGCCCTTGATGCGCATGAAACCGGCACACTGTTCGAAGGCCTTCGGGCCAAGCTTTGCGACCTTTAAGAGCTGTCTGCGGTTTGTAAATACGCCGTTCTCCTCGCGGTATGCCACAATGTTCTTCGCAATGGCTTTGGAAACGCCGGAAATGTACTCAAGCAGGGAGGCGGAGGCGGTATTCAAGTCCACGCCAACGCGGTTTACGCAGTCCTCCACGACGCCCTGCAGGGTCTCACTTAAATTTTTCTGGTTCATGTCATGCTGGTACTGACCTACGCCGATGGACTTCGGATCAATCTTTACCAGCTCCGCCAGCGGATCCTGCAGTCTTCTTGCGATAGAAGCCGCGCTTCGCTGTCCCACGTCAAAGTTCGGGAACTCTTCCGTAGCAAGCTTGCTGGCGGAATAGACGGAAGCTCCAGCCTCATTGACGATCACATACTGAAGCTGCTGCGGAATTTCTTTGATGAGTTCCACAATGATCATCTCGGACTCCCGGGACGCAGTTCCGTTACCCAGGGAGATCAGGGAAATATTATACTTATTGATCAGATCCTTTACGACCTTCTTGGATTCCTCTACCTTATTCTGAGGAGCAGTCGGGTAGATGACCGTGGTGTCTAACACCTTTCCGGTAGCATCGACCACAGCCAGCTTACAGCCGGTACGGAACGCTGGGTCCCAGCCCAGCACCACGCGGCCTGCTACCGGCGGCTGCATCAGAAGCTGCTTTAAGTTCTTGCCAAACACCTTGATGGCTCCGGCCTCCGCATTCTCGGTCAGAGCGCTGCGGATCTCACGCTCAATGGCCGGAGCAATGAGACGGCGGTAGCTGTCGGCTGCCACCTCTCTTAAAACCGGCGTGGTATACGGGTTGTCCCTGGTAATGATCTGCTTCTCCAGATAGCGCAGGATGGTCTCCTCCGGAGCATCCACCTTTACGGTCAGGATTTTCTCTTTCTCACCGCGGTTTAAGGCCAGGACGCGGTGACCGGCACATTTCTTCACCGGTTCCTCGTACTGGTAGTACATCTCATACACGGACTCCGTCTTCTCATCCTTTGCCTGGGAACGGATCATGCCCTGCTCTGTGGTAACCCTGCGGATATAGGTGCGGTAATCTGCCTGGTCGGAGATGCGCTCCGCAATGATGTCCTTTGCCCCGGCAATGGCATCGGCTGCTGTCGGCACCTCCTGTGCCTCAGACACATAGCGCTCTGCCAGAGTCTCTAACGGTTCCTTTACCTGCTGCGCAAGGATCAGGTCCGCAAGAGGCTCCAAGCCCCTCTCCTTCGCGATCATGGCGCGGGTGCGGCGCTTAGGGCGGTACGGACGGTACAGATCCTCCAGGGCTACCATGGTCATGGCTTCCTGAATCTGCTTTTCCAGGGCCGGAGTCAGCTTTTCCTGATCGCGAATGGAAGAAAGCACCTGATTCTTCTTTTCTTCCAGGCTGCGCAGGTAACGCAGACGCTCATCCAGGTTACGCAGCACCTCGTCATTCAGTGATCCGGTTACCTCTTTCCGGTAACGGGCAATGAATGGAATGGTGTTGCCCTCGTCAATCAGCTGAACGGCTGCCTCGGCCTGTTTATATCCAATCTGCAGTTCTTCCTGCAATAATTTGATAATATCCATCGAATGTAAAACTCCTTTTGTCTTTCTTTAAGCTGTATTTTTCATTATAATCGATAAATCAGCGCTTCGCAAGCCGTTCGTGGACCGCATCAGAGGATTATCACGGGAATCGGATGGCTTTTTCGTGAAATCAGAGGACGCGCCACCGGCGCTTTGCACCCTTGCGGAGCTTTTGGGGATGACAAGACGCAATTTCCTGTCATATAAAAAGAATGTGCCCTGGCACATTCTCGCGCCGAGGCGCGGTTGCTTCAGCAACCACATCTCCTACGCCGAGTGTGCATCCCCGCGGAGCGTTTTTGTATGACAGGACGCAATTTCCTGTCATATAAAAAAGGACTGAAATTCTGCCGGAGCAGGGATCCCAGTCCTCTTCTCATCATGATTCCAATATCGGTTTTAGAACTCTGCACGGATCCGCTGGCGGATCTTTGCGGTTTTCTCAAAGGCTGCGGCACAGTCTGCATAGGCAGCCTCACTCATCTCGCCGGTCAGCAGAGCGAACTCATCGGTCAGGCTGTCGAGTTTTACGACCTCGGCTCCTCCGAAGGCTGCGGCTGCTGCCTGCTCCAGCTCTGATCCGCTTCCCTCCACACGTACAAAGTAGCGGTGTACGGAAGACTTCTGGTCTGCGATTGCCAGGCGCTCGCTGCTCCAGCCAATGGGTACGTTGCGGTCCGCATTCTCTGCTGCTTCCATGATGTCAGCCACAACTGCGCTGGCGGTCGGGAGTTTTCCGGCTCCGCTTCCATAGAACATGGAAGTGCCCAGCATGTTGCCCTTCACCATGATGCCGTTGAACACATCATTTACAGCATACAGCGGATGATCTTTTCCGATCATGACCGGAGCTACCCAGGCATGAACCTCGTCACCATCCAGGCGGCTGGTTCCAAACAGCTTCACAGAGGTTCCCAGCTTGTCTGCGTACTTGAAATCCACGTCGGTGATCTTTGTGATGCCCTCTGTGCTGATGTCCTCGTAGTTTACCTCTTTACCAGACGCCATAGCTGTGAGGATTGCGATCTTGCGGCAGGTGTCGTAACCCTCCACATCAGCCTCCGGATTGCGTTCTGCATAGCCCAACTCCTGTGCCTCTTTTAATACAGTTTCAAAGGAAGCACCTTCCTTGTTCATCTTGGTCAGGATGAAGTTGGTGGTACCGTTTAAGATACCGGTGATCTCCAGGATCTTCTCACCCTTCAAGCAGCGGTACAGCGGGCGGATGATCGGGATGCCGCCGCCCACGCTGGCCTCAAAGAAAAAGTTCACGTTCTTCTCTCTTGCGATGGCAAGAAGCTCCGTTCCGTATGCTGCCACCAGAGCTTTGTTGGAAGTCACCACATGCTTGCCGGCTAACAGGCTTGCCTTGACAAACGGGTATGCCGGGTTCAGGCCTCCCATGGTCTCCACGACCACGCTGACCTCCGGATCCTTCTCGATCACGGAAAAATCGTGTACGATCTTATCTTCTACCGGGCTTCCCGGAAAATCCCGAAGATCCAGCACGTATTTCAGTGCCACATCCTGACCGCAGCCGTTTTTGACCTGCTCTGCGTTCCGGTCTAAAATCTCCGCTACTCCGGAACCAATTGTGCCATATCCCATGATTGCTACCTGTACCATTGCTCTGTCCTCACTTTTCTTACTGTTATTATTCTGTAAACCCCCGAGTTAAAAGAATGTGCCCTGGCACGAATGCTTCAGCGCTACTCTCTGGAAACGATCTTCACATAATGGATGCCGTCCTGCTCCTCAATTTCTTCCACCATCTTGGAAATGTTCCCCGTGTTGTCCTTCACCTCCACGGACAAAGTCAGGGTTGCTACACCGTTGACCGGAATACTCTGGTGGATTGTCAGGATATTCGCCTTGTAGACAGCTACGATATGAAGCAAATCGGAAAGAAGCCCCTGCTCATCGTCCATCTGTACCACAAAGGTAACGGTCTTTCCTTTGGTATTGTCGTAAAATGGGAAAATATCTTCTTTATATTTGTAAAAAGAACTGCGGCTGATGCCGACACGCTCCGTTGCCTCCTGCACAGTCAGCACACGTTCCGACTCCAGAAGCTTCTTGGCCTCTACCACCTTCAGCAATACTTCCGGCACCGCCTTCTGTTTTACCACAAAGTATTTTGTTTTTTCTTCTGGCATGAAAAACCTCCCGGCACAGTTCATGTTCGCCTATCATGAACATTTGTGCTCATGTGAGAGATGTTAGCACAAAAAAAAGCAGAGCGCAAGCTTTTTCTCGCATAAACTCTGCTTTTCTGAAGAATCATAAATCTAGCCCATATTTTCGTACGGCCAGCGCAGCAAATGCGCAGACCTGCTGAACAGTTACCATAAATCTTCTAATCCTCTGCGGATGCCTTGCGGTCCGGGCATCCAAGGCTCAGCCAGCGCAGGTACGCGCTGATGAAGGGATCCAGTCCACCGTCCAGGACACTGGCTACGTTGCCGGTTTCCTCACCGGTACGCAGGTCCTTGACCATGGTGTAGGGCTGCAGCACATAGGAACGGATCTGGTTGCCCCAGCCGATCTCCTTGACATCACCGCGGATATCGGACAGCTTCTCGGCATTTTCCTGCTGCTTTAACATATACAGCTTGGCCTTTAACATCTGCATAGCTTTGTCTTTATTCTGGAACTGGGAACGCTCATTCTGGCACTGTACCACGATTCCGGTCGGAATATGGGTGATACGGATGGCAGAAGATGTCTTGTTGATGTGCTGACCGCCGGCACCACTGGAACGATAGGTATCGATCCGCAGGTCATCCGGGTTGATCTCCACATCCAGGTCTTCCTCGATATCCGGCATGACATCACAGGACACGAAGGATGTCTGACGTTTTCCTGCCGCATTGAACGGGGAAATACGCACCAGACGGTGAACACCGCGCTCGGACTTTAGGTAGCCGAAGGCATTCTCGCCGTTGATCTGGATGGTAACGGACTTGATGCCCGCTTCATCGCCGTCCAGATAATCCAGAACCTCTGTCTTGTAACCCATCTTGTCTGCCCAGCGGCAGTACATGCGGTACAGCATGCTGCACCAGTCGCAGGACTCGGTTCCGCCTGCTCCTGCGTTTAAGCGCAGGATGGCGTTGTATTTGTCGTATTCACCGGACAGCAGGGTCTCCATGCGCAGCTTCTCCAGATTGCGCTGAAACTCATCTAACATCTCCTGGATCTCCGGGATCAGGGAAGCGTCTTCCTCCTCATAGCCCATCTCGATCATAACCTGGATGTCCTCGTACTGCTGCTCCAGACCACGGTAGAGCTCTACGGTATCCTTCAGGTTCTTTGCTTCCTGTACCAGCTTGGTGGCGCGGTCGGCATCGTCCCAGAAGCCCGGCTCTTCCATGGATTTATCTAACTCATCGATTCGTCTGACCTTGTTATCCAGGTCAAAGTGAATCCCTCACTTCCACTAATGGTTTTTCAAAGGTCGATAATGTGTACTTGAACTGATCTAATTCTACCACTGTGTCACCTTCTTTCATATTATATAATTGGTTCGTAACTGTGAGAATACGGAACCGTTACGTTTGTTCATCCTATTTCGGCATCAGGTCACGGCCATGACACTGTTTGAACTTCTTGCCGCTTCCGCACGGGCATGGATCGTTCGGGTAGATCTTCTGTACCTGGCGTACCTTCGGTGCCTGCGGTGCAGAGGTGTCGCGATTGGTTCCAGTTACCTTGGCAGCCGGCTCACGCTCTACCTTCTGCTCTACACGGATGTGGAACAGAATGCGGACCGTTTCCTCGGTGATGGCAGCCGTCATAGCCTCGAACATCTCGTAAGCACTCATCTTGTACTCCACAACCGGATCTCTCTGGCCGTAAGCCTGCAGGCCGATGCCCTGACGCAGCTGGTCCATATCGTCGATATGGCTCATCCACTTGTTGTCGATGACCTTCAGCAGTACCACGCGCTCCAGCTCACGAATCTGCTCTGCCTCCTGGAACTCTGCTTCCTTTGCCTCATAGAGCTTGATGGCCTCTTCCTTCAGCATATGCTTTAATTCATTCTTCTTGGTCGCCGGATGATTTTCTGCGGTGATGGTCTCAAGCGGAATGATCGGAAGCAGAAGGCTGTTTAGCTCCTTCAGGTCCCACTCACCGGATGCCTGCTCGTCAGAGATGGACAGGTCCACGGAATTCTCCACGATGTCGGTGATCATCTTTAAGATGAGATCACGCATGTTGTCACCGTCCAGAACCTTACGGCGCTCTGCATAGATGATCTCGCGCTGCTCGTTGTTGACCTCGTCGTATTTTAACAGGTTCTCACGGATACCGTAGTTGTTGTTCTCGATCTTCATCTGAGCCTTCTCGATGGCACTGGAAAGCATCTTGTGCTCGATCTGCTCGCCCTCCGGAACACCGAGAGCCTCGAACATCGCCATGAGACGCTCGGAACCGAACAGACGCATCAGGTCATCCTCCAGGGAGATGTAGAAGCGGGACTCACCCGGATCTCCCTGACGGCCGGAACGTCCGCGCAGCTGGTTGTCGATACGGCGGGACTCATGACGCTCGGTACCGATAACCTTTAAGCCGCCTGCTGCCTTTGCCTCATCGTCCAGCTTGATATCGGTACCACGGCCTGCCATGTTGGTTGCGATGGTAACAGCGCCATGGATACCTGCGTCTGCCACGATCTCAGCCTCCAGCTCATGGAACTTCGCGTTCAGGACTTTATGCTGGATGCCGCGTTTTTTCAGCATCTTACTTAAGAGCTCGGATGTCTCGATGGTGATGGTACCAACCAGAACCGGCTGCCCCTTCTCGTGAGAAGCCACAACATCGTTGACAACTGCCTCAAATTTTTCTTTCTTGGTCTTGTATACTGCATCCTCATGGTCGATACGGGCAACCGGACGGTTGGTCGGGATTGCGATGGCGTCCATGCCGTAGGTGTTACGGAACTCTTTCTCCTCGGTTAATGCTGTACCGGTCATGCCGGCTTTCTTGCGGAACTTGTTAAAGAAGTTCTGGAAGGTGATGGTTGCCAGAGTCTTGCTCTCACGGCGGACATTCACATGCTCCTTCGCCTCGATCGCCTGGTGCAGACCGTCAGAGTAACGGCGACCCGGCATGATACGTCCGGTAAACTCATCGACGATGAGTACTTCATCATCTTTTACCACGTAGTCTTTATCACGGAACATCAGGTAGTTCGCGCGCAGAGCCAGAATGATGTTGTGCTGGATCTCCAGGTTCTCCGGATCTGCCAGGTTCTCAATATGGAAGAACTGCTCTACCTTCTTGACACCTTCCTCAGTCAGGTTGACCACTTTATCTTTCTCGTTGACAATGAAGTCTCCGGTCTCCTCAATATCCTCACCCATGATGGCGTTCATCTTGGTGAACTCTCCGGATGCCTCACCGCGTTCCAGCTGATGTGCCAGCACATCACAAACCTCGTAGAGCTTGGTGGACTTGCCGCTCTGTCCGGAAATGATAAGCGGGGTTCTCGCTTCATCGATCAGGACGGAGTCGACCTCATCGATGATGGCGTAATCCAGATTGCGCAGAACCATCTGGTCTTTGTAGATGGCCATGTTGTCACGCAGGTAATCAAATCCCAGCTCGTTGTTGGTAACGTAGGTGATATCGCAGTTGTATGCAGCCTTACGTTCCTCAGAGGTCATCGGGTTTAATACCACGCCGACGGTCAGGCCCAGAAAACGATGAACCTGTCCCATCCACTCGGCATCTCGCTTTGCCAGATAATCGTTGACCGTTACGATATGAACACCCTTGCCTGCCAGTGCGTTTAAGTAAGCCGGGGAGGTAGAAACCAGGGTCTTACCTTCACCGGTTCTCATCTCAGCGATACGGCCCTGATGCAGGACGATGCCGCCGATGAGCTGTACCGGGTAATGCTCCATATTCAACACACGCTTTGCGGCCTCCCGGACGGTAGCGAATGCCTCTGGAAGGATATCGTCCAGAGTCTCGCCGTTAGCCAGACGCTCCTTGAAGATACGGGTGTTGTCGCGCAGTTCTTCGTCGGTCTTGGCCTGCATGGTCGGGCGCAGTGCCTCGATCTTATCCACGATCGGATAGATCATCTTCAGTTCCCGCTCACTGTGGGTACCAAATAATTTTTCTATGAGATTCATATAGTTCTTTCTCCTAAACTTTCTTTGATTCGTCGTTTGCGTTTCTACTTTAATTTCTACTATTATAAAGTCAATCTCTGGTATTGTACCACTATCCCCTGATTTATTCAAGTTTTAGGCCCTTTGTTCACAAAAAATTAATTTAAGGCGACATAAAAGTAAAATTATGGTAAACTTGTCAGGTTGCACAAAAACTATGTTCGATTCACAATTTATCCACGTTATCCACAAAATCCACGAACATAACATCCACATCCGCCCTCCCCGATTTTCAGCCAAAATTGAGTTATGCACCAGGTTATCCACATTATCCACAAGATTTTCCCACATTTTTCCGTTTATACCATGCGAAATAAAATCCTATTTTCTTTGTTCACATCTCATAAATCCAGGGTTTACGCCAAAAAATACACCAAAAATGCTTGACTTTTCCACAAACTGAAAGGTAGAAATGCAATTTGTTGTTTGTGGATAAAGTATTCGTTTTTATATTTTATTCACAATAATTGTCTCAACAATTTGCCTGTTTTGGTTGAGATTTTCGGTTTTATATGTTATACTTATAACATCTCAAAAGAAGGAGCTGATGACTTATGCGTTATACAATTACAGGCAGAAATATTGATGTGACTCCGGGGCTTCGCGCCGCCATTGAGGAAAAAATCGGAAAACTGGAACGTTACTTCCTTCCGGATACAGAAATCATCGTAACTCTCAGTGTACAGAAAGACAAACAGAAAATCGAGGTTACCATTCCGGTGAAGGGCAACCTCATCCGTGCTGAAGAATCCAGCAATGATATGTACGTATCCATCGACCTGGTAGAGGAGATCATCGAACGCCAGCTTCGTAAGTACAAAAACAAACTCATCGACAAAAAGCAGTCCGCACAGTCCTTCTCGGAGCTGTTCATCAGTGAAGAGGCCGAGCCGGAAGACGAGATCCAGATCGTAAAGACCAAACGGTTCGCCATGAAACCGATGGATCCGGAAGAGGCCTGCGTACAGATGGAGCTGTTAGGACATAACTTCTACGTATTCTTAAACGCAGAGACCGAGGAAGTCAATGTCGTTTACAAGAGAAAGGGTCAGACCTACGGACTGATCGAGCCGGAATTTTAAGCATTCCGACCCAGAAATCCAAGCTAAAAAACGCCTTCGGGAATACCATTTCCCGAAGGCATTTTATTTTCTCAGATCAATTTCCGAAGCCACTGCCCTTTCCTCCGGTGGGATAAAAGTGACACCAGAAGCGCATACAGCAGCATCGGCCCGAAGATGCAGAGGGTTATATTCTGTTTGGTGAGGGGAAGCGGATTCCACTTCACGGTCCAGGAGAAAAAATAAAAGAAATAGAAATGGGAAAAATAAATCCACTCACTCATCTCCCGGAGTGTTACAAAGATACGGGAATATGTTCCCGTAAAGCCCATAAAAAATTCGGTCAGGCAGATGGCGGCCGGAGCTGCGGTAAATACCATATTGGTGTTAAAGCACGTGGAAACCTCCTTGTACATCAGAAGCAGGAACACCACGCTTCCGCCCAAGGAAAGCAGCACCGGCATGTGCCGGGTCTTTCTGGAAAACCAGAGCCCCAAGGTCAGATAAAAGCTTCCATAAAACAGGCCGTTTCGCATCGTCACGAACCTTGGCGCATACCACCAGACGAACTCCTGGATTTTCATGGGAGCCCGCTCCGTAAAGTACCAGTTGTCGCAGATACAGCCAAATACGAACAGTAAGCCGGTCAGGATCAGCAGCATCCACACCTTCAGACCGGCCCGGTAACCGGCCCACACAATGAGGACCGCCAGAGCCAGAGCCGGCAGATACCAGAGCTGCGCAATGGTGCTGGAGACAAAGAAGGAATGAATATATGCCTTCACCGTCTCCGCAATGGTGGCGGTGCCATGATACCAGTTGAAGATATCGATGGGCCAGTAGATCACGCACCAGAGCACATACAGCTTCACAATGCGCCAGGCATAACGCCCCACCACCGGCCAACCGCTCTTTTTGTCGGTGTCCGGTATCTTACGGAACAGCAGAAACCCCGCAATGATGAAAAACACCGGGACCGCCAGGTTGGAGAGCCAGCTTCCAATCAGCACGCGCCATCGGCTTTCCGCCGGATAAAACACCTGGATCATATGCCGTGCGGCCACCAGGACCGCCATGATAAATTTCAGCAGGTCCAGGCCGCAGTATTGTCTTTTTTCACTCATAAACCGTTCACTCCTAATCCAGGAATGTAACCGCCTTGCAGGGCGTACGGTAATTATACTTGGTGATGGTGATCCCCGTGGTCGGGTTGCTGGAGTGGATGATCTTGCCATCTCCTATGTAAATGGCCACATGGTTGATATAGCTTCCGCTGGCATAGAAGAGAAGATCGCCCGGTTGGATTGCCGACAGGGAAATTTCCCTGCCCTTTTCCGCCTGATCTCTGGAGCTTCTTCCCGTGGTAATCCCAAAGTGCGCAAAGACAGACTGGGTGAAGCCGGAGCAGTCCGCACCATTGGTCAGGCTGGTGCCGCCGTAGACATACGGATTGCCGAGGAACTGTTTTGCGTAAGCCACGATCGCCGTTCTGGTCGCAGATACAACTGCTGCGGAACTTCCCGGACCGGCTACCGGGGAAGAAATGGTACCGGTGGACGGTCCGGAGGTACCGATCTTAGCGGAGCTGTTTGTGACGGAGCTGCTCTGTGATGAGCTGCCCGTGCCGGGTGCAGAGGTTGTCTGACTGCCGGAGGTTGTCTGACTTCCGGAGGTTGTCTGGCTGCCGGAGCTGCTCTGACCGGAGGAAGGGTTCTGATTCTGCTTGCCAGATGTATCCGCAGACGGAGCATTGGTCTTTGCAGAGTCATCTTCCGCAGCCGGATTTGATGCAATGATCACATCCTCCGAGGCGGATGAACTGCTGCTGTTGTTCTCTGCTGCAGAGCTGTTTGCGGCTGCAGCACGATTCTCTTCCACCTTGATGGCCTGCTCCAGATTGGCCATGGCCGTCTGGGCATCACGTTTTCTCTGGGCTTCCTCCTCCAGCTTCTGGCGTTCCTCTTCCAGAGACACTGCCTGGTCAAATTCCACTTCGACCTGACAGTAGGATTTTGCGATATAACCGATCAGGTCTGCATCGACCTCAACCTTGTAGAAGTCACCCTCGTCCCCCTGGACTACATAGCGGGAACCGCTGGAGACCATAGTCAGAACATTGCTGGTAAGGTTCGGCTCCTCGCGCAGACGCAGATTGTCCGCGCTGACGGTGACAAACTCCCGTCCGATCGACTGGGCCAGCGTTTCTGCCTCCTGTCCGGTGATGAAGTACTCGGACTTGATAAAGCCGTTGACCGTTCCGGACTGGATGCGGTACCAGCTTCCCCCTTCCCCTTCCACGGTTTCCAGTATGGTTGCCGCGCAGTTATTATAAATCTTACCTACGATCTTGCTGTTCGTGGTTGCCTGTTCCCGAATGTTTACATAATCAGACACCTGGGATACTGCAATATTCTCATAGTCTGCAGGCGCTGCTACAAGGGTTGCCTCATGAACCGACTTTACTGCATCCGCATAAGCGGAAAACGGGCAGGCGGCTGCTGCACAGAGACAGCTCACTGCCAGTACTTTCTTCCAAGTTTTCATGCGTATTCGCCTTTCTATCCAAACGGACATGTCACCAGACGGTGACACTACCATAATCTGTCATTCAGTATAACATAACTCTTCTGAAAGTAACAGGGAGTTCGCAAAATTGTAATTGAATCGTAAAATGTGACTGTGAAGGTACTGAACAGTTATCGTAAAATGTCAATGTCATCTGCCAACAGTACCATCTGCTAAATGGAAATTTCGAAGCTGCCGGGCAAATATTTCATTTTTATGATCGATTTTATGATACAATGGAGGGAAAGAAAGAAGTGATCTTTATGGCAAAGAAGGTGGTTCTTGTGACAGGCGCTTCCCGTGGGATTGGAAAGGCCATTGCCGTAAAATTCGCCAAGAAGGGCTACCATGTTATCATCAACTGTGCTCATCGGGAGCAGGAGCTGCTGCAGACCAAAAAAGAAATTGAAGGCTATCAGGTAACCTGTGCCGCCTTCCTGGGGGACATGGGAGACATGGCGGTCTGCAAGCAGATGTTTTCCATGATCCGCAAGCAGTTCGGCACACTGGATGTCCTGGTCAATAATGCCGGCATCGATTATATCGGGCTTCTGCAGGATATGTCCTCTGCGGACTGGGACCGCATCCTGCGCACCAATCTGACCTCTGTCTTCAACTGCTGCAAGCTGGCCATTCCGCTGATGCTTGCAGGCGGCCATGGGAAAATTGTGAATATTTCCTCCGTCTGGGGCTGTGTGGGTGCTTCCTGTGAGGTGGCTTATTCCGCCACCAAGGGCGGCATCAACGCCTTCACCAAAGCACTGGCCAAGGAGCTGGCGCCAAGCAATATCCAGGTAAATGCCGTAGCCTGCGGTGCCATCGACACCGAGATGAACCAGTGGATGGAGGAGGACGAGCTTCTCCGGCTGGTAGACGAGATTCCGACCGGACGTCTGGGACGTGCGGAGGAGGTCGCTGATTTCGTCTACCATCTTGGCTACAAGGGTTCTTACCTGACTGGACAGGTCATCGGGCTGGACGGCGGCTGGATCTGACCGGACGGCTGGACGGCGGCCTGGAGCTGGACAGATTGGCTGGCAGTTGGAGCTAGCCGGGCCGGACGCTGGCTGGAGTTGGACGGACGACTGGCAGCTGAAGCTGGCCAGACGCTGGCGGCCGGAGCTGGACGGACGGCTGACGCCTAGAGATAGCCAGATTGGCACGTGGCCGGAGCTGGACGGACTGGCTCATCGAATTGGATGTTGTCCGAGTCTGAATCCGGATTTGAATCCGGAAGCATCAGAATTTCCGGATCATGTCCTCTTCATCCCCGATGTCTTCAATTTTCCGGATGACTGCAAAATAGCTGAAGCCATTATCTGTGGTGATTTCCACCCGGTCCCCTACCTTGTGGCGCAGGATTGCCTTTCCAAGCGGGGACTCGATGCTGACCATATTATGCATGGAATTGCCACGGATACTGGTGACCAGCTTGTAAGTTTCCTCTTCATCGTCATCCTCCATATAGAGGGTGACTGCCTTGTTTAAGCCTACCTCATCGGATTTCGATGCATCGGAGATGACAATGGCATTCTTCAGCATATTCTCCAGATATCGGATCCGGCTCTCGTTCTGGTTTTTATCCTTCTTAGCAGCATAATATTCAAAGTTCTCGCTCAGATCGCCCTGGGCGCGGGCCTCCTTTACCGCTTCCAGACATTTCGGGCGCACCTCCAGTTTCCGGTGATCGATCTCTGCCTGGATTTTTTCCACATCTGATCTTGTCAGTTTTTCTCTCATGATTCTTCTCTCGATTCTTTTTTCGATTTTTTCGATTTTTTCGATTTTTCTCGATTCTTCTCTCGATTTTTCTTTCGCTTTTTTCTCGGTTTTTTTCTCGGTTCTTCTCTCAATTCTTCTCCCGAGTTTTTCTCGATTCTTCTCTCGGTTCTTCTCTCGGTTCTTCTCTCGATTTTTCTCTCGCTTCTTCCCGCCGTATCTATGCCTGCGGTGCTGTCATCAGCTTTATGAGCAGCTCCGTGATCTTCTCCATGGACTGAATGGAGATAAATTCATACTTTCCGTGGAAGTTTGCGCCTCCGGTGCAAAGATTCGGGCACGGAAGTCCTTCGTAGGAAAGGCGGGCGCCGTCCGTACCGCCGCGGATTGGGCGGATCACCGGTGCCACATCCAGTTCCTTCATGGCACTGCAAACCCGGTCGATCAACTCTATATGCGGTTTGATCTTCTCTTTCATATTAAAGTAGGAGTCACGGATCTCCAGTTCTACGATGCCATCCCCGTATTTCTGATTCAGGAAGGCCGCAATCTGACGCATCTGCTCCTTTTTCTTTTCAAACTTTTCCATATCATGGTCCCGGATCAGGTACTTCAGCACTGAGGTCTCCACATCCCCATTAAAATGATCCAGATGGAAAAATCCCTCGTAGCCTTCTGTATACATGGGATTCTCAAAGGTCGGAAGCATCTGCTGATACTCCATGCCGATCAGCATGGAATTTATCATGCCCTTTTTGGCATCCCCGGTATGCATGCTGCAGCCGTGAATGGTGATCACAGCGGAGGCGGCGTTAAAGTTTTCATACTCCACCTCGCCCAGCTCGCCGCCATCTACGGTATAGGCAAACTGTGCGCCGAAATCCTTCACATCAAACTGATCTGCGCCGCAGCCGATCTCCTCATCCGGTGTAAAACCGATGCAGATCTTTCCGCGGGGGATTTCCGGGTGTGAAAGCAGGTAAGACGCTGCTGTCATGATCTCTGCCACACCGGCCTTATCATCCGCACCCAGAAGTGTGGTTCCGTCGGTTGTGATCAGATCCTGTCCCCTGTATCGCTCCAGGAACGGAAATTCCGAAACCCGCATGATGATCTGCTTTTCCTTATTCAGACAAATATCCGTTCCGTCATAATTCTTTGCAAGCTGCGGCTTTACGTTGCAGCCGGTCAGGGCCGGTGCTGTATCCATGTGGGAAATAAAGCCCAGTGCCGGTACGTTACCGGCCTGATCGGCCGGAAGATTCGACGGAATCTCTGCATAGACATAGCCATATTCACTGAGCCGTACCCGCTCAGCTCCCAGCTCCTCAAGCTCCTGCTTCAGGAGCCTGGCCAGCTCCCACTGCTTGTCCGTGCTGGGCTGCTGTGCTGCTCCCTCCTCCGACTGGGTATCAAACAAAATATATTTCAGAAAACGATCCACTACCTGTGACATAAGCATACACTCCTTTTTTCGTCTGGGGTCAAAATATATTTTGACCGGCAATGTTAGTATACCATAAAAATTTCTTTTGTCCTACCTTTGTCCCTTTTGATCTGCTATAATATAGGTCAAAAGCTAAAAGAGCTATGAATATGAAGGAGGAATTGTTATGAAAAAAACGTATGTGTCACTTATGCTCGCGGCTGCAGTGACCGGCAGTCTTCTGACGGGATGCGGCTCTGCTTCCACTTCGGAAACAACGAAACCGGAAGAGGAAGCTGCCACTGAGTCTGCCGGAGAAGCTGCTCAGGAGAGCGGTGGGGAAGCTGCCGCTGAGACCAGGGAAGGCCAGGAGCCCGAGGATTCTGATTTTATCCCGGCAGATTTTATCCAGGAGCGAGCCGGGAAAGATACCTTTGACAGCTATGACGATGTCCTGAGCTATCTGGATGGCAAAAACGAGGGCTTTGCCTATCTTTCGCTCACTGGCTCTACGCCCTATGTTCTGGCTGTGTCCGACAAGGTTTCCACGGAGGACAGCACCGCTGTCGAAGCTGATTTTTATGCATTCAACGATGACGGCAAGCTGGTCCAGGTGGGAATGGCCTATGGCGATGAGACACATCCGCTCCGCTCGGACGACAGCACCCTGTATGCCTGCACGAATACCGAATACGGTGAAATGCAGCTCAATTCTGACTCCCACGGACTGACCTATGTAAAGCATGTTGAGAAGTTTCAGACCGGTGACGGTGCCTCCTCCTACAGTGGCTTTGTCCGGGAAAAGGCTGAGGGTGACAGTGTGGAAACCCATGATGTTGAGACTGATGAACAGTTCGCAGCTCTCTTTGATGCCATTTCCGATGTACCGCCCATTGCCTTTCAGAGAGCAGCCTACAGCTCCTATGATGAGATCATCTCGAGGCTTCCGTCCGGTGCCGGATACGCTTATATCAGACTGAACGGCTACGAGGGCGACGTGCTGGCCGTATCCTCTTCCACCTACGAGGACAACGGCATCCACTGCGCAATCGATGCCGTGCTGTATGCAGAAAACAATGGCAGGGCAGAGCTGCTGGCCTCCATTCAGACAGGCGGGACCGCTTATCCGGTGACAGTAGAGGACGGAATCCTTTACTACAACCGACGGGACCAGTTTGCAGAGGCCGATGTGACCAAGAATGCCGATGGAAAATATCAGCTCCACTATATCCGCT
Source organism: Prevotella sp. P5-108 (assembly GCA_963645005.1). Taxonomy (GTDB): domain Bacteria; phylum Bacillota; class Clostridia; order Lachnospirales; family Lachnospiraceae; genus Brotaphodocola. The sequence goes on along the minus strand of CAVIRL010000005.1, from coordinate 15,529 downwards.
TTGCCGCTGTTTCCTACAGCACCGATGGCAAAGCAAGCTTTGAGACAAAGGGCGATATCTCCGCAGCCGACATCACAAACGAGGATGATTTCTACAATCTCTTCACGGAAACCGAGGGGAAAGCACCGGTAGACTTTACTCCGGTTGATTAATCGATTAATCAGTAAAAAGTAAAAAAGGGCGTGTGAAAAATGATTTTTCATTTTCTTCACACGCCCTTAGATTTTGTGAGATCTATTTACTTTTTATCAAGAGAAAGGGGATTTTTGACCATGTTTTTTTCAATGGGTTTTTGACGCAGGATCTTCGGTTCCGCATGCATCGGATCGACCTCCTTCTGCAGGCCCTTCACTCCGCCCGGCACCAGACTGCGCTGACTCGAAGGATCCACCTGTTTTTTCGCAGGCTCTTCCTTCTTCGAATCTTCTTTCTTCGGTGCCTCTTTTTTTGGAGCCTCTGCCTTCGGCTCTTCCTTCTTCGGATCCTCTTTTTTCGGAGCCTCTGCCTTCGGCTCTTCCTTCTTCGGAGCCTCTGCCTTCGGCTCTTCCAGATTCGGTGCCTCCATCTTCGGATTTTCCTTTTTCGGAGCCTCCACCTTCGGCTCTTCCAGCTTCGGAGCCTCCACCTTCGGCTCTTCCATCTTCGGCTCTTCCTGCTCTAATTCTTCCTTCGCCTTCTTTAAATCTCCTAAGAACCATACGGAAACTCGATACGGATATTCGTTATCGGCTGTCATCCTGTCGTAGTTTTGTTCCTTATGACCTTGTTTATCCTTGATGCTTCTCTTGAACCTTGCATCCGGAATGATCATCTCGGTCAGTTCTTTGATCTTCCTGCCGTTGACGAGCTGATGGATCGGAGTATCTGCCTGCGGATCTTTCTCCCGCATCGTTTTCTCATCCTTAAGCATTCTCTCGATCGCTCTTGCAGCGCACAGATGATAAACCTGATTTAATTTCTGTTCCGGTGTTGTCAGCGTATCACGCTGATTTTTTACATCATCTATGTACTGCCTGATCTTTTCATTCGCCGAAGCATTGCTCTTTGAGGCATTGCCGCAGCTTTCCCTCAGAGAAGTGATCCGCCCATACAGCTCCTTGCGCTCCTCGGCCTTCTTCAGCTCCTTCTGCCGGAGCTCTTCCAGTCTTCGCTGCCGCTCTTCTTCCTCCCTGCGGTGTCTCTCCTCGAGCCTGCGGTCTTCCTCCTTCTGGCGCAGATAGGTTAAGGAATTCCCCTTGTATCCGTTCTTGCGCAGTGCCTGATATTCCGGATTATTCTTCAGGTTCCGTTCCTCTTTGTCCGCCAGCTCCAGGGTCTCCATGTGTTCTTTGACATACTGAAGCTCCTGCAGCTTCTGCTTTGCAAACTCATGAAGCTGCTTTGAGAACTTCACTCTGGTTGTCTCGAAGCCTCGCTTAAAATGCTCTCCATGGCGCTCCTCTACCTTGTGATCATAGTATCTCTGGGAAGTATCCAGAAGCGCCTGCAGTTTTTTCTGAAACGCCTCGATCTCGTGGACTGTTGGGTCGCGCTCCAGCTTTCTGTCCTGCAGAGCCTCTAACGCATCCCGCATGGCTTCAAACTGAGGGGAGGTATGCTTCTTGCGGTTCCAATCCTTACAGATATCAACGAAGCCCTTCACGGAAGCCTCAAATCCGTCATTTACCAGCTCCTGCGGCTGAGCTGCAGTGATCGCGACAGGCCCGCCCGCATCCGTGAGTCTCGGCAGGCGCACAATGGCTGTCCGCATGCTCTTATTGCCCTGCTCGTCTGTAGCTTCATGGCGGAAGACACGTATAGGCGGATTTTTATCTGCATACTCGATCATCGGATCTCCATCCCGCAGACCGAACTTCGTATCTATAGCAC
>CAVIRL010000005.1:0-13650 GCA_963645005.1 Prevotella sp. P5-108 | reverse complement strand
CTATAGCACTGATCGTATTGATAATCTCACCAAACTGCGTCATACAGCCGTTCAGGAACGCCTCTCTCAATTTCCCGTCCATGGATTCCTTTCCTTCTGCCGGAGGATCCATCGTCGTCGGGCTGACTTTATCAATGATCTTAAACGGATCGATGATCGTAAAATAATAGTTTGATGCAAGCTCTGCCGCCTGTATGTCTGCGCCGCCCTTGCCAGCCTCCGCCTGTATGCTGCGCATAAGCTTCTCTGTTCCTTTCGGATCCGACAACCCGCCAAATTCTTTCAGATCGGAAACCATCCTCTGCATATCCCAGGCAACGAGCTGTTCCTGATTATCAACAACGCGATGGCATTCCTCCAGACTCGGATACCCCTCCTGTCCGGCCTTTCCGTTTAAGATCATGGTCGCGTAGGAAGCTACCTTCTTCCGATCCTCCTTTGTCCGTTCCAGCGATTCCTTTACCATCTCCAGGATACGGTCTCCGACCCGTTCGCTTTCCCAGACTGCCTGTTCCGCAGGTTCCCGGTTATCCTGCACCTCTGTGGGATGCTTCGTGTAATACTTTGTGCGCAGCTCGATAAACTGCTCCTTCGTGATGCGCTTCTGACCAAGAGCAAGCAGCTCATACAGCTCATCATTATGCTTCTCGCTTTCATAGGAGCCATCGGTACGGACCAGGAACGGTCTCCACCGTAACCCATCATCCTTCAGCGGTTGTCCGCCCGCCCCCTTCAGGTTCAGTCTCTTTTTGACATGGTTCCATGCTATCGTCTGCTTGACATCCTGGGCACTGGATTTTAAAAGCTCATCCCGGTTTTTCTTGTATTGATCATATCTGCTGCCGGGGCCGTAAAGTGCCTTGCTCTTGTCATCATGAGCAAACTTTTTCGCTTCCTCCGACCTTCCTTTCTGCTCTCCGCAGAACTTTCGGAAAAAATCTTTCAACTGTTTCTTTTTCGGTCCCTGCCGGTCCAGATCCTTCTTTACTGCGGCGATGGCGTCAGCGAACTCCTGCTCGGAAATCACAGTTAACTGTCCCTGCGCATCCACCTTACTTTTATTAAGATCCTTCAGCTTCTGCTCCAGCAGTGAAGCATAGTATGCTCTTGTTCCACCCATATTTAAGCCTCCTTTTGCGGATGTTTCGTAAAGCTTAGTTGATCAGTTTTCCGGATGCATCGAAGCTGCGGTTTACTCCATCGATGAAATTGGTGCCAGTCAGCATGGTTCCGTCTGCTCCCAGGTAGTAGGTTGCACCGCCTGCATTGAGCCAGCCGGTCATCATCCAGCCTGCTGCATCGAAATAATACCATTTTCCGTTGATCTGCTCCCAGTTATTGCTGGTATAGCTGCCGTTTGCATGCTTATACCACCATTTTCCGCTGCCGTCTGCCGCCTGGAGCCACTGTCCGCTGCTTACCACGCCCGGGCCGCCGGAATTGACTACGGTTACGTTCGGGCCGCTGGAGCTGGTGGAGCTGCCTGAGCTGCTGGATGCGGAGAAGTATTTGTCATCGGATTCCTCCCAGGAGGACCAGCCGCTGGTCTTGTTGTAGGCTCTTACCTCGAAGTAATAATAGCCGGACTTTGTGATCACGGAGGAAAGACTGACGCTCTTGCTGGTGGTGTCCTTTGTGGTCACGCGGGAGCCGTCACGGTATACGCGTACCTGATATTTGGTCGGTGTGCCGTCGGTTTTCCACTTTGCATAGCTTCCGCTCCAGTAGGCACTGGTAATTTCCGCATAGGAGCTATATTTGGAGCTGCTTACATCTACATAATCATCATCCCCGTAGACATCGGAATAGGTTTCTCTCAGCTTTTCCAGCGAGGACGGATCGTTCTGCTCCAGATACTGCCAGTAAACCGGGTCATTGACCCAGTCGGAGGCATAGCCATCCGGATAACTTCCGAACTTTGCGTAATACCAGTCGTCATAGGATACCTTTGCAAGGCTTGTCATGGTCGATGCAAGGGTCATAGCTGCTGCAGCGGCAACGATTGCCAGTTTTCTTAATTTCATACTTCGTTCCTCCTTGAGTGAAATGGATGAGATCAATAAGATGAATCCGATCGATCTCATTCTCGTCTTTCTGTCTATCATTATATACCATAAAACAGGACAAATGTGGGACAAAATCCGTAGATTTTGTCCCATTTAACAATTTTTATTTTGTTTCGCCGAAAATATCATCCAGAACATCGGCAATGGCTTCTATACTGATGGGCTTGATGATATGACCATTCATGCCGGACTCGTAGGATCTTCTCTTATCCTCCTCGAAGGCATTGGCCGTCATGGCCACGATGGGGATGTTGGCCTTATGGTTGTCCGGAAGCGTCCGGATCTCCCGGGTGGCGGTATAGCCGTCCATCTTCGGCATCTGGATATCCATGAAGATCAGGTCGTATTTGTCCGGCGGTGCCTTGATGATGGTGGAAACTGCCACATCACCGTCATTTACGCTGTCTACCGTCATGCCAGCCTCCTCCAGGATGGCCGTGGCGATCTCCCGGTTCAGCTCGTTATCCTCCACCAGAAGGACGGTCTTGTCACTGTAATCATAGGTTTTCTTCTCTGCTTCTGCTTCCCCGTCCTCCCTGGACAGCGGCCGGGTCAGTACACTTCTCAGCTCTGACATAAAAATTGGCTTCGACGCAAAGGCTGTCACCCCGGCCTCTCTGGCCTCCGACTCGAAATCAGTCCAGTCGTAGGCCGTCAGGACGATGATCGGCACATCGGCGCGGATGATCTTCCGGATCCGCCGGACTGTCTCGATCCCGTTCATATCGGGCATCAGATAATCAATGATGTAGACCTTATATTCGTCCATCATATCTGCCGCATCCTGAGCGCGGACAACGGCCTCCTTGCCCGAGGTGGTCCAGTCCGGACGCATCTGGATATCCCGGAGCATCTTGCTGACACTTCTGCAGGTATCCATATCGTCATCCACGATCAGGGCCTTTGCCCCGAGGAAGGCGGGGATCGGCTCAATTTTTTCAAATTCGCCGGTGGGCCGGAGATTCAGGGTCACGGTGAAGATGGATCCTCGCCCCAGCTCGCTTTCCACGCGGATATCGCCGCCCATCATATCTACGATATTCTTGGTGATCGCCATGCCGAGACCGGTTCCCTGAATGCCGCTGACGGTAGAACTGTATTCTCTTGAGAAGGTCTCGAAGATATGTCCGAGATACTCCTGAGACATGCCGATCCCATTATCCTTAACTGAAAACTCGTAGGTTGCGTAATCCCTCAGGCTGCAGGGCTTCTCGATCAGGCGGATGATGATATCTCCTCCCGGTTGTGTGAACTTGATTGCGTTTCCTACTATATTGAGGAGCACCTGGTTCAGCCGGAGCTTGTCTGTGAGCACATCCTCATGGATCACATCTTGGGTGTCAATGAACAGGTTCTGGTTCTTGGAATTGATGAGACTCTGGATCATGGTGCGCAGATCGTGCAGCAGATCCGGGATATGTACCGCCGCCTCCTCCAGCTTCACCGTTCCGCTCTCAATGCGGCTCATATCAAGGATGTCATTGATCAGGCTCAGCAGATGCGTGCCGGAGGTGCTGATCTTGGCAAGGTAATCCCGCACCTGAGCCTGATCGTCAATATGGGTCTGCGCCAGTGCGGTAAAACCGATGATGGCATTCATCGGGGTGCGGATATCGTGGGACATGCTGTTTAAAAACGTGGTCTTCGCCCGGTTGGCCTGCTGGGCTGCCGCCAGCGCATGGGTCAGAGCCTCCTGCTGCTTAAAATCCTTCAGCTTCTCCTCCGTAATATCGCGGGCAACGTAGAGAGCCTCCCGGGCTGTGCCGTTCTCGTCTCTGCGCTTTACTATGACGCGCGCCTGGATCCACTGTCCCGTAGGCGCTTTGTAGTCTGTTGTGATGGTATTGACATTCTTCAGGCGTTCTGCCATCGTGCTGAAATCCAGAAATTCGCGCATGGACTCCCGGAATTCCGGTTCGATAAAGGATTCGATGATCTTTTCCTTTACATCATTAAAATTACCGCTGGTCTCTGCCACAGTTCCCATAAGCGGGACACTGTTCAGGATGTCATACTGACATGTATCGATATCGGCCCGGAAGATGGTCGAGTATATGGTGGAGAGGGAATTCACCACCTCCGCATGCTCTTTTTCCACCTTCAGTCGTGCATTCTCCAGTTCCTTTTCTCTTCTGGCCTGCTGCTCATGCTCCGCGATGATGGCATCGATGACCTGGAAGCCCGCCACAATATTTCCGCGGTCGTCTGCCTTGCGGAAATCAAACTGGTAATAATGCAGCGATCCGGCTTCGGTGCTGCGGTAGGTTCCGCTGTATACATCCTGCTTTGAAAATACCCTGCAGAGATTCTCAAAGCTGAAGGCCTCCGCAATCCGGTCCCGGTCATCGGGATGCACATTTTCCTGCGTCCATTGCTTTACAACCGCATCAAAGGGAAATTCCTTCTCCCGGACCGCCGTAACTGCACTGACATCATAGCCATCTGCAAGCCGCACGACCCTCGCCGTCCGGCTGTTTAAATTTGCGACAAATACATTTTTGAAGCTTTTTGACAGCGTGTCAATGATGGCAACCTGCTCTGCCAAAGCCTCATCCTTTTTCTTCTGCTCGCGGACCGCCTCATCCACATCGTAATGGTATCCCCGGAGTACAAAGCCGCCCTCCACCGGCTTTGCCGTGCCTCCGCAGCGCACATACCGCCCGCCCAGAGCCGGATGATTCCAGAGATAGGTATTCTCATCCCGGCCTGTTTTTTTCATCTTTTCCACGCTGTTTAAAACAGACGGCAGGGAGGCCGGAGGGATGTTGGAATACCATACATCATAAACCTCCTCCGGGGTCAGGCTCTGATCCCGGATTCCCAGAAGCTCCAGCATCAGATCATCGGCCACCATCGTCGGAGCCTTTCCTTCCAGCTGATAGATGCTCCAGATTCCCATACGGGAGGTGGCAAGAATCTCCTGCATCTCGCTCAGCTTTTCGTCCTTTTTCCTGGTCTCCTTCTGGATGGTGACAATATCCTCCGTATCCCGGAAGCCCGCGATCAGCTTCAGCGCTTCTCCCGGCTTCGAGATACGGACGAACAGACCGCTGTAATGGATGCGTTTTCCATTCTTCAGAATGCAGTAATTCAGCTCCAGCCGTTCTCTCCCGTCAGAAAAGATATGGATCAATGCATCCGGCAGTACCACCTTCAAAAAGCCCTCCCGGTCCTTCTCCAGGACATGGCCGTCTGCATAGGCATGAAACATCCGGGAATAGCAGAAGCTTTCCGGAATGTCACTGCATTTTTTGGCAATGGACTCGTCAAGCTTCACCACACTGGCCCGGTCTGCCTCCGGCTCGATCATATAGACCGCAGTGTAATCCCCCGCCAGCGCCATGATCATATGCTGGGATTCCTCGATCTGCTGTCCTAAGGTCCGCGGAAATTCTTCATTCTCCATCTGATCCTTATCCGGAACGGAATGATGGATGTGCAGTACCCTCCAGCCGCCGTTCTGAAAACCATAAAGGACCGTGAATCTGGTATCCATGCTGATATGAGTATCTCCGCCCGGAAGGATCCCGAAGATCAGTACCGTGCCAAAGACCAGCATGTGGTCATCGTCGATCCGCTGCTCCTCCATCCGGAAATCCTGCCAGCGGAAACGGATCTTCTCACGCTGCTCCACATCAAATACAAGGGCCTGAGAAAATTCCTGCAGATTTCTGAAAAATTCCTGCTTTCCGGTCCCTATCACACTCAGATTCTCGTCAAGCAGCTCCAGGATCTCCATGTCCTCCTGAGAGTCGGAATCCAGATAGCATCTTAAGATATGTTCGGTGAGCTCTTTAAAATTTATGTCTGCCGTATGCGTCGTTTTCTCCATGATACCATACCTCCTGCCAGTTTTTCAGGAAAACAAATATGATAAAAATATTGTATCACCTAACCCCCGGATAATTCAAGAGCCGTGAATATTTTCACGGCTCTTTTCTCTTTTTATTTCTCTGTATGAGTCAGGTGATACAATGTTTCGATCAATACCGTTACATCCAGAGGCTTCGCGACATGGGCGCTCATACCGACCCTTCTGGCCTTCATCCGGTCTTCGGTAAATGCATTGGCCGTCATGGCAATGATGGGGATGGTCTTCGCATCTGCCCGCTCCATGCCGCGTATTGCAGCAGTGGCCGCGTAGCCGTCCATCACCGGCATCATGATATCCATGATGATGGCATCAAAGGTTCCCGGAGCAGATGCGGCAAAGGCATCTACTGCCTCCTGTCCGTTCCAGGCCTTGGTCACAACGATGCCCTTTGTCTCAAGCACAAATTCCGATATCTCCATATTCAACTCGTTGTCTTCGACTAATAACACCTTACAGCCACTGACCGGATAGCCGGAAGCCGCGCTGCTTTCTTTTTTCTCCTCCACATCCCGGCTTGTGTCGATACGGAACGGAATGGTTGCCACAAAGGTAGTGCCCTTCCCTTCTTCACTTTGAAATACAAGGGTTCCGTTCATCTTGTCCACCAGTCCCTTGGCGATGGACATGCCCAGGCCGGAGCCTCCGTATTTTGCCTGCGCATTTTCATTTTCCCGGGTGAAGGGCTCGAAGATCCGTTTCTGGTATTCCTCACTCATGCCGATGCCGGTATCCTCACAGACAAATTCGATGACAGCAGTTCCCTCCTCCGTGCTCTGCAGTTCCCGGCACCGGACGGTAATCGTCCCGCCCGGCTTATTGTATTTGACGGCATTGCTCATGATATTCATGATCATCCGCTTTACATGGGAGACACTGCCGAGCAGATACCGGTGCGTGATGCCGTTGTTTTCTCTGATCAGGGTGATGTCCTGCTCTGTTGCCAGCTTGTCGATAACGACCGTAACCTCATCCACAACCTTCCGAAGATCAAAGGGCTGCTCATCCAGCACGATCTCACCCGACTCCAGCTTTCCCATGTCCAGGACCTCATTGACCAGCTCCAGAAGAAGATTCGAGGCTTCCCGGATCTTCCTGCGGCACTCAGCCTGCCGTTCCAGATCATCTACATAGTAATCTCCCACCTGCAGCATGCCTATGATGCCGTTGATGGGAGTGCGGATATCGTGGCTCATGCGCTGCAGAAACTGCGTCTTGGCCCGGTTGGCCTTATCCGCCTTCTCTGCCGCCTCCTCCAGCCCTTCGCGGTACTGGAGCTCCTGTGCCAGCTCCATCTGGCGATGCTTTCTGTCGGAGCTGCCGAGCAGTCCCCACAGGATTGCTGTCACGCATGCATACAGCATCATGATCAGAATGGTATTCTGCCCCAGACCGGAATATATGATCGTGCTCGGCATATAGGTATAAATGTAATAATCCCTCTGTTTGATCATGACGCCGTAGCTGTGCATAGCCGGAATCGGTATGATATGACTGCTGTCTGCAGCCGCCTTCAGGGCCTGCACGATCGCATTGTCCGCCGTGCGCTGTCCGATCTGCTTTTCATTGTTGCAGGCGATCACCCTTCCCTCATCTGCGATCATAATGGTGCCGTCCGTAGCGGTCTGATATCCCTCCAGAAGACTTTGCAGCGTCAGAGAGTAGGTCAGGGCGCAGGACCGGGTAATATAATAATAAGTGACCACCATGCCCGGGGCATCGGTCCTGGCCGTTGCTGCCAGATTCAGATAGCCGCCGTTATCCAGATAGATCCTCTGGGTATAGCTTCTCTCAGCATGTCCCTTGCCGCCAAGTATGGTTCCCCTGCTGTAATGCTCCAGCAGAAGCTTCTCCACCTCTTCATCCTTCGCATAGCGGCAGACCTCATTGCCCTCCTGATCCAGCAGCAGGATCCCATGCAGCCACAAATCTCCTGCATAGCTCTTCAGCAGCTCCTCGTCCACAGACACCTTTTTCTCGGCATCCCGCTTCAGCTTGTCCCGCACCTGATTATTGCTCTCAATGGCACGCAGCAGTGCCTGGCTCTCTGCCCCGTTATTGTAATGGCTGTAGGTTGCGCACTGCACCTTCATGTAATTTGCAGTCTTCAGCATCAGCCTCTCGGCACGGTTTCTGTACATTCTGTGCAGCCCGGCTGCGGATACCGCAAAAATCAGGAGCCCGATCAGTATCGCAGCACAGATGTATTTTTTTCTTCCGGTCAGTCTCTTAATATCCAAGCTGTTCCACCTCCAGGTACTTTTCCGGATCTTCCAGATATTTTCCGATGATCTGCACAGAGGTGCCGTCTTTTCTCATCTCCTCCAGCGTCTGATCCAGTTCTTCACAGATGCCCCTCTCATCCTCCTTCGCAAAGGCCACACCGATTCCTACTGTCATGAGCTTTTCGTCCAGGATCCGGTAGCTGACCTCATAATCCTTCATGTACCGGAGGATCGAGGTCTCATGAGCCGCGATGGCATCCACATAATCCTTGGCCAGGAAGGTGTACATCAGCTCCCGCTTTCCGAGACTGATCAACTGATCCAGCTCCGGTATCCGCTCATCGGTCCGGTTCATAAAAACTCCCTCCGGCTTGGTGGTGGACTGCACCGCGACCTTCCTGCCCGCAAGATCCGCCAGGGTATGGATATCGCTGTCCTCCTTCACAGCCACAACCTGATTGCTCACCATATAAGAGCCCGCCCATCTGTATTCCTCCAGACGTCCCTCCATGGAAAAGCAGCCCATAATGCAGTCTATGCTTCCATCCTCGACCAACTGCTTCTTCCGCTCCCAGTCAATGTACTCAAATTCTACGTCATAGCCCATCCGCCGGAAGGCTTCCGTGGCCAGTTCCACATCGATACCGGTAGCAACACCGTTTTCATCGAGATCACTATACGGCGGATAGGAATCACTCCCCACCCTGATCACCGTGCGGGCTTCCCCACTGCTGTCTGCGGTACGCTCCCCGGCGCAGCCAGTCATCAGACAGGCAAAAAATCCTGCTGCCGCCACCGTGCCGATGGCTTTCCTCCATACACTCCCCACCTGGTTTACTCCTTGTTACTAATTTTTTAATTCCAATAAATTTGGTTCTGCGAAGGCACTGATCCGCTATCTAAGCGTTACGGTTCTCCCCAGATATCTGCCAGGGCCTTTTCCAGAATATCCATATTGACCGGCTTTGCAATGTGGTAATTCATTCCTGCCTCCAGTGCTCTCTTCCGATCCTCTTCAAAGGCATTTGCAGTCATGGCTATGATCGGAGTGGAGGCCTTCGCAGAATCCTTCATTGCACGAATTCTTTTTGTTGCTTCATAGCCGTCCATGTTCGGCATCTGAATATCCATTAATATCGCATCATACGGCTCTTCCGCCTCTGTTTTCTTTACCGCTTCTGCACCGTCTTTTGCCGTATCGACGACAAAGCCTCTGTCCTCCAGCATGGAGACTGCGATTTCCTGATTGAGATCATTGTCCTCTGCAAGAAGAACCCTCTTTCCCCTGAAGTCATGGGTTCTTTCTTCCTCCTTCTGCGGTTCTGTAAGCCGGAATGGTACCGACAGCGCATCTCGGAGTTCAGACATGAACAGCGGCTTGGAGCAGAAGGCGGTAACTCCGGCCGCCTTCGCTTCCTCCTCGATATCTGCCCAGTCGTACGCAGTCAGAATGATGATCGGCATTTCATTTCCGATCAGCTTGCGTACCTGACGCACAACCTCGATTCCGTTCATATCCGGGATCAGCCAGTCGATGATAAATGCGCCGAAGGCATCCTTCTGCTCCAGCGCCCATTTTGCACGGATGACCGCCTCTTTTCCGGAAAGTGTCCATTCCGGTCTCATTCCTATTTTCTTCAGCATGGTGCTGACGCTCAGGCAGGTGTTCGTATCATCATCGGCCACCAGGATGCGCATTCCCGTGAGCTCCGGGATCTGCCTGATCTCTTCCTTGCCGTCACATACCACAAACCGAAGGGAAACTACAAATTCGCTTCCCTTTCCGGGCGCACTGGTGACGGACAGGCTGCCGCCCAGCATATCCACAAGACTCCTTGTGATGGACATGCCAAGCCCGGTTCCCTGGATCCGGTTTACCGCAGAGGTTTTCTCCCTTGAAAACTCCTCAAAAATATGCTTCTGGAATTCCTTGCTCATGCCGATGCCGCTGTCCCGGATGTGGAATTCATAATCTGCAGATCCGTTCGCATCTGTTCCCTTCTGGATGATGCGGAAGGTGATCGTACCGCCTGCGGGCGTGTATTTGATCGCATTGGACAGAATATTCAGCAGGATCTGATTCAGCCGGAGCGGATCGGTCAGGATATCCTCATTGACAACATCCAGGGTATCTATAAACAGCTCCAGCCGTTTTGCTGTGATATTGACCTGATTGATCGTGCGGAGATCATGTACCAGGGTCGGAAGATGCACCTTCTTTTTCTCCAGGTTCATCCGGCCGCTTTCGATGCGGCTCATATCGAGGATGTCGTTGATCAGGGCCAGCAGGTGCTGGCCGGAGGTCGATATCTTCTTCAGATAGTCCAGGGTCTGCTCCCGGTTATCGATATGGGCTGCGGCAAGGGATGTAAAGCCGATAATGGCATTCATCGGTGTGCGGATATCGTGGGACATGCTGGACAGAAACGTGCTTTTTGCACGGCTTGCCGCCTGGGCCTGTTCTGCCAGGATACTCATCTTTTCTGCATCCTTCAATGCTGCCTTCTGCATTTTCCCGATCCGTAAGACCAGCAGGATCAGGAAAATAACGATCAGCGTCAGACCTCCGATCAGCACAAATACGGCTGCCGGATGAAGCTGCGCCAGCATCAGGAGCGTCAGGTCTTCTGCGCTGCAGGCCGTATATTTTGCTGCAATCGTTTCAATGGCATCCTCCGGCATGGCATAGATGCATTTCGTCAGGATTCCTGCCAGTGCATGATCTCCCTTACTCGTGACCATGATATGGTACGGATAGGCTGACTGATCCATCAGCGTGTAGGTCAGCGCACCGCTCATATCCCGGTTTACATATTTCTGCGCCGTGTAGGAATAGACAAAGGCTGCATCCGCTTTTCCTTTTTTCACTGCCTCCATTGCTTCCTCGCGGTCATTACAAAGCAGCTTTTCGGCATTCTTCGCATAATCATCCTCAATGCTTCCGGAGCCTCCCTGATCCACCGTAGCCACGACCTTGATCGTTCCGTCAAAATCACGCCTCGTCACTCTGGCTATCCGCATGGTCATGTAAGGTGCCGTCACGCAATAATCCATGGCCTCCACCAGGTTTTCCGAGGTGCTTCTGAGGTCAAGACTTAAAATTGCCGGATCCTCCTTCTGCTTTTTCACCCATTCTTCTCTGGTATTGCATACAACAAGCTGATATTTGAGTCCCGCCTTCTGCGCCAGCTCCCTGAAATAATCCGGAATAATGCCCTTCATCTCTCCGTCTTCCACATAGGAATAGGGATAGCGGGTAGGATCGCACATTGCCGTGATGGGTGTTTCCTGCTGATTGCAGGCTTCGATCAGCGCCTTTTCTTCCTCTGTAAGTTCCAGATCGCGGCTGCTGCCGTCACTGTAATAGAGATCCGTCAGCTCCGATTTCCAGTCCCCCTCCGCAGCATCCATCTGTTCAAGCGCGTAGTTGACCTTCTCCAGAAGCTCTGTATTGCCCTTTCTGACTGCAATGCAAAAGTCGCTAGCATACAGATTTTCCAGGACTTTTTCTTCCTCAAGCCGACGCAGCGAAACCGTGACAGCCACATCCGCCATATCGTTTTTCAAGACATCCCGGATCTCTCCGACCGAGGTGCAATAGACAGGCTGATAGGCAAAGCCCTTCAGTCTGGAAAAATCATAAAAATTCTTGCTCGAGGAGCTGCCCTCCAGCAGAGCCACCCGCATTCCGTCATACGTCGCGTAATCGCCCGCAATGATCCCGGTATTGTCACTTCTTACAGTTAAAATGTCTCTTCCCAGGGCAATCGGACGAGACAGCTCGAATTTCTTTTTCCGTCCCGGGGAATCATGGACACCCGCCAGAAGGTCAATTTCCCCATTCTCCAGCATTTTCAGCATTTCCGGCCAGGTTTTGTCATATCCGATATACTCGTATCGGACATTCCAGTACCTTGCCATCAGCCGAAGCAGATCATATCCGTACCCGCTTTTGTTTCCGTCTTTGTCCATCACATGGAAGCCGTCCATGGCATAGAAGCCGACTCGGACTGTCTGCCTCTCACCGGAATCATAACCGGCAGCAGCGGCAGCCGGAAACAACCCCAGGAAACAGGCGACCAGCAAAATACCCGACAGGATATACCTGACAAAAAAGTTATTTTTCTTCGTGCCGGACAACTTCATAAGGCCGCCCGGCTTACCTGCCCTGTTTTTCGCTGTACCTGTAATCATATCTCCTACCATCCTGTTCTGCGCAGTCTGCTGCTGCCATAATAAGGATATCATATATCATTTGACCACACTTTGCAATATCCGGCAGTTCGGTCATTTCTTATTATTTTTTCGTGATCGGAGTTATTGACGTAAGAGGATGTAAACTTAAAAAACACATGTCGCAAATTTTGTATTGTATATCATCCCAAGATGTTTTATAATAGTGTTTGCGAATATCACTTGTGTATCGTATAAAATAACTTTTTGATTTCTAAGGAGGATTCCTCATGACCGTTAATGAAATTACTGATCTCACCGCCGACCTGCTGATCCGTTATTATGAGAATGACATCCAGCCGTTTCTGGATCACTGCCACGAGGATATTCTGTGGCTCGGTCCTGCAAAGAAGCAGGTCATCCGTACAAAAGCAGCACTGGTAGAAGCCTTTCAGCAGGAACAGCAGATGCTGAAATTCAAGGTTTACGACCTGACGGCTACGCCGATGCATATTTGCACCAACTGTACAGAAGTGCTTCTGACCTTCACTGTGGATACCTTCTGGCCGGACGGCAAAACAAACCGCGTGTTCCAGCGCATTGTTTTTACCTGGGAGATCAAGAAGGAGCTTGCCCGTATCCGGGTATGCAACATTTCCAATCCCATTGACTATGATGACAGGGACTCGATTTATCCGGTGCACTACCTGGAAAACCATGCCCATATGACCCTTTATACGGAATCCTCGGAGAAGCTGTCCTTTAAAGGAATCAACCGGTCCATTCTTTACACAAGTCCGGAGCAGATCCTTTACATGGAAAGCATAGGAAATCACACAAAGATCCATATGATTTCTCAGATATTTGAGGGCACAGAGCGGTTGTCTGCCATTGAAAAACGACTGCCCGGCAAATTTCTCCGCTGTCATTCCTGCTATCTCGTGACCCCTCTGTATGTGCAGTCGATTGAGCGCTTTGCTCTGACAATGAAAGACGGGAAAAGGATTCCGATACCGGAGAAGAAATATACTGCCGTGAAGGCAATGCTGCTGAAGCATTAGGCCGGGCCGGGGGAGTTATTGCCTGCTCTATATGCGAAACAGGCTTGAGATCCGTCTCATCCGATGCCAGGGCCTGCATGGCATCCTTTAATCCGCCCCGGATCTGTGCCTTGGCATCCTTCTGATACTTTTTCCGAAGTCGTGCCAGGGATATTCCGGCTCCGTACCGTACTGCTGCACCCAGTCAAATAGTTCTTGTCGCGTCATAATCTCTCATAGTCTTTTCTTACATATTTGCAAATCTTGAAGTATCT
>CAVIRL010000004.1:20678-46313 GCA_963645005.1 Prevotella sp. P5-108 | reverse complement strand
CACCGACATGCAAGCATGTCGTGGACTCAGACTTTTGACACTGTAACCAAATTTGGCGTGCGAAATTTACAAGGCTGATTTCGCGCATGTGGTATTTGCGTTAATTAAGAGGAACGCTATAGAAAGACTGTTCATGACGATGGCTGGGGAATGTTCACGGATTTTCCGGCATATAAAATGGAACGCGCCGGGAAGGTATTCGAATGTCTGGAATGACATTCGATAGAGAAAAGAAAATTTCCTGACCGTTGTGGCAGTAATTCTATCAGTATCAATATCATTCTATAAAACCGTGGGACACACGGGGATAGCTCGCTTATGTTTTGCCCTATCGGGCAATTGAGTGACAAGGTCACGAGAACGGGTGCAAAAGAGGAATAACATTACAGAAAGATTCCGGTATATTGATTCCGGGAACAGCTCACGCTATAATAAAAAGCGTGACAGAATAGGAAAAGAGAAAGAACAGGGCAGGAAACACTGCCTGATGGAAGGAATTGAAATGACAGATTTAAAATTTAAACCAGTTGAAGCGAAAGATATGAAGATGCTGGCACCTTATTTTGGCTTGCGCCCAAACAAGACCTGTGACAGCGTGCCGCTGGACAGTTTCATCTGGCGAAAATATTATCATGTGCAGTATGCTATTCACGAGAATAAGGCTCTTTTGTGGCTGATGAGAGAAGGTGGCGTGATGCACAGTGCCATGCCGCTTTGCAAGGAGGAAGACCTGAAAAAATATTTTGACATGACGGTGGAATATTTTAACCAGGTGCTTCATATTCCGTTAAAAATTTACCTGGCAGATGAAGAGGCTGTGGAGTATCTTCATCTGAAAGAGTCTGCTGATTTTGTGGTGACCGAGCAGGAGGACTTGAAGGATTACCTGTATGACGGTGAGGCGATGCGGAAGCTTTCCGGCAAGAAGCTTCACAAGAAAAAGAATCATCTGAATGCGTTCCTGAAAGAGTATGAGGGCCGTTATGAGTTTCGGCGTCTCTGCTGTTCTGACCGGGATGATATATGGCGTTTTCTGGATCGCTGGAGAGCGGGAAAAGGCGATGAAGTAGAGGAACATCTGGATTATGAGGTGGAAGGAATACACGAGATTTTAAAGCAGTGTCTGGATTTGGATATTCGGATGTCTGGCGTGTATATTGATGGGAATCTGGAGGCATTTACCATTGGAAGTTATAATCCGACGGAAAATATGGCCGTGATTCACATCGAAAAGGCGAATCCGGAGATCCGCGGATTGTATCAGTTTATCAATCAGCAGTTTCTGGTGCAGGAATTTCCGGATGCAACACTGGTGAACCGGGAGGATGATCTGGGGCAGGAGGGCCTGCGCCATGCCAAGATGTCTTATAATCCATGTGGATTTGCGAGAAAATATCTGGTGCAGCAGAAGAGTTTCAAATAGGATTTGTGTTGTGGAAAAGAGAGGCGGCTATGATAAAATATCTGGATAATCAGGAAAAAGGCCTGACGAAAGATTTGTGGCGGGAGGCATTCCAGGAGGATTCCGAAGAATTTCTGGATTATTATGATCAGGAAAAAATGAGCAGGAACCAGGTTCTGGTCCGGGAGGAAGATGGTGTCATTCAGTCGATGCTCCACCGGAATCCTTACCGGCTGCAGGTGCGGAACACGTTCTGGGATGTAGATTATATTGTTGCGGTAGCCACCAGAGCTGATATGCGCCATCGTGGCTATATGCGCAGCCTGCTGATCCGAATGATGGAGGATATGCGCAAGAAACAGATGCCGTTCTGTTTTCTGATGCCGGCAGCAGAAGCCATTTATACGCCGTTTCAGTTTGCTTTTATTTATGACCAGCCAGTCTGGAAACTGAAGAAAAATGTAAATCTAAAACGTATTTCTATAGAAGAAACCGAATCTGTAAAGCTTGCGGCAGACTGGATGCAGAACTGGATGGAACAGCGCTATGAGTTGTTTACGAAGCGGGATGAAGCCTATGTGAGCAGCCTGCTTCAGGAAGTGAAAAGTGAGGCAGGAAGCCTGGATTTTCTTTATGATCAGGATCAGCTTTCCGGAATCCAGAGTATATGGGGCCGAGAGAAAAAAGAACAGCGTCTTTTGTATACAGAAGACAGGTATGCAGAGCTGGAAGCAAAAAAGCCAGCCATCATGGCCCGGATCGTTACACCGGAAGCATTTGTGCCCGTCATCAGGCTGAAGACAGAGGCGCAGCAGGAGCAGATGAAAATCTGCATGCAGCTGGTGGACCCACTGCTCCCTCAAAACACTGGAAAATTTATCTGGAAGCTGGATCACGTTGGATCGCAGCTCGAAAAACTGACCAGTCAGATAGAAACGATGGAAGAAGCGCTGGCTCAGACAGAATGGGAAAATGACCATGTGCTCCGCCTGCAGATCGAGGAGCTGACGCAGTGGCTGTTTGGTTATCAGATCCCGGAGGCGGTAAAGCAGTATGCCGGAACAGAACAGATTGATGTGCTGAGCAGGATTTTTCTGGATGAGGTTGTATAGCCAGGAAAATAGGAGCCAGTCAGATGCGCAAAAAGACAGTAGGTGCTGGAATCATGTGTTGGATAGATTCAGGAAAAAACGAGGGCGGGTTTCGAAAAGAAAGGAGCAGAAATGATGGATCAGATCATGACAGAGCGTGTGGATCTGCTGGAACAGTGGATTCAGGAAAGTGATAATGTGGTATTTTTCGGCGGCGCGGGCGTTTCCACGGAGAGTGGGATCCCGGATTTTCGCAGCGTAGACGGTCTTTATAATCAGCAGTATGATTATCCGCCGGAGACCATCATCAGCCACAGCTTTTACCGGAGAAATCCGGAAGAGTTTTACCGCTTCTACAAGAATAAGATGCTGTTTCCGGAGGCAAAGCCGAATGCGGCGCATCTGGCATTGGCGAAGCTGGAACAGCAAGGAAAGGTGCGTGCGGTGATTACCCAGAACATTGACGGGCTGCATCAGGCAGCGGGAAGCCGGGAAGTGCTGGAACTGCATGGATCTGTCCACCGGAATTACTGCACCCGCTGTGGAAAATTCTTTGATCTTGCTGCTATTTTGGGGATGAAGGGTGTGCCCCACTGTGAGTGCGGCGGCATCATTAAGCCTGATGTAGTCCTTTATGAGGAAGGGCTGGATCAGACTACGCTTCAAAAGGCAGTGCGTTACATACAGCAGGCGGCTATCCTGATCATTGGCGGTACTTCGCTGACGGTGTATCCGGCAGCGGGACTGATTGATTATTACAGAAGGAAGAGGCTGGTGCTCATTAATAAGACTGTCACGCCGATGGACGGACGGGCAGATCTGGTCATCAATGCGCCAATTGGTGAGGTGTTTCAGCGTTTTTGATTTCATAGAAAATGGAGGAGGACAAACGGATGTATCAGGCAGATGAGTCACGTTATGACAAGATGAGTTACAAACGCTGTGGAAAGAGCGGGCTGCTGCTTCCGCGGGTGTCACTGGGCATGTGGCAGAATTTTGGGGCGGAGAAGCCGCTTGCGGAACAGAAAGAGATTATTTTCCGGGCATTTGATCTGGGTGTCACCCATTTTGACCTGGCGAATAATTACGGAGCACCGAATATCGGAATGGCAGAGGAGAACTTCGGAAAGATTTTTGAGGAAGATTTAAAGCCGTACCGGGAGCAGATTCTGGTTTCCACCAAAGCCGGATACGATTTCTGGCCGGGACCTTATGGAAACTGGGGGTCCAGAAAGTACCTGATGTCCAGCCTGGATGCCAGTTTAAAGCGCATGAAGCTGGATTATGTGGATATTTTCTATCATCATCGTCCGGATCCGGAGACTCCGTTGGAAGAGACCATGGGTGCACTGTCAGATATGGTGCGGCAGGGCAAGGCACTGTATGTGGGTATTTCCAATTATCAGGCAGAGGAAGCAGAACGTGCCGTTGCCATTCTGAAAGAGAATGGAACACCGTGCCTGATCCATCAGGGAAGATATAATATGTTTGAGCGCTGGCCGGAACAGGGGCTGTTCGATGCGCTGACCAGAACCGGAACGGGTTTTATTGCCTATAGTCCGCTGGCCCAAGGGGCGCTGACAGACAAGTATTTAAAAGGAATTCCGGCAGATTCCCGGGCATCCAGACAGGGCACTACGGTAGGAAAGCGGTATATGCATGAGGACCAACTTGCCAAAGTGGCAAAGCTGAATGAGCTTGCGAAAGAGCGCGGACAGAGTGTGGCGCAGATGGCTCTCGCCTGGGTACTGCGCAGAGATGAGGTAACCAGTGTCCTGATCGGCGCGAGCCGTGTCAGTCAACTGGAAGAAAATGTGGCAGCGCTGGATAAACTGGAATTTTCCGGTGAGGAGCTGGCGAAAATCGACGCAATTCTGGGAAAGGACCCGGGACATATGATCCGCTAGGAAATTTTGAGAGAGAATTACGGAAAACAGAAGGAAAATACCCCGGATACCGGATGGAAAAGCGGCAGGACGCAGGACGGAGTCTGGCAGACAGATACAATCAGGCTGAATGACAGAAAAAGTGAAAAGAATGGGAGCGCTATATGGAACAGAAATGGAATTTTGAGGTGGGAGATGTGGTAAAGCTGAAAAAGCCGCATCCCTGTGGAAGCCGCGAGTGGGAGATCCTGCGGGTTGGCGCGGATTTTCGCTTAAAATGCATGGGCTGCGGCCATCAGGTTATGACGGAGCGGAAAATGGTAGAGAAGAATGCCCGGGGCCTGACGAAGGCCGCAGAAAAGCAGCAGGGCTAAATGCAGGCGGAAAATGAGCAAAGCATGGAGGCGGTGCGGAAAACGACTGGAAATCTGCAAAAAAACTTGCAGAAAACTTGCAAACTTGCAGAAACCGCGAAAAAGTGCTTGCTTTTATACGGTAAGTCTGCTAAAATATTTATCCGTGACACATTAAAATCCTTGCTCTTGAGACTGAAGTCAAGGGCCAGAGACCACAAGGAGGTAAAGCAATGAACAAATACGAATTAGCAGTTGTTCTGAGCGCAAAACTCGAAGACGAAGAGAGAGCTGCAGCACTGGAGAAGGTACAGGGTTATATCACCCGCTTCGGTGGCACTGTAACAGGCGTTGATGATTGGGGCAAGAAGAGACTTGCTTACGAGATTCAGAAAGCAAAAGAGGCTTTCTACTACTTCATCAAGTTCGAGTCTGAGAACTCTGACTGCTCTAACGAAGTGGAAGCACACATCCGCATCATGGAGCCGGTTGTCAGATATCTTTGCGTAAAACAGGACGAGCAGTAAGTAATAGATAACGACCAGCTTAAAAAAGGAAGAGTGATGGTATGAATAGAGTAATCCTTATGGGAAGATTGACCAGAGACCCGGAAGTTCGTTACACCCAGGGAGAGCGTTCCATGGCTGTTGCGAGATACACACTTGCAGTGGACCGCAGAGGACGCCGTAACCAAGACGGAAACGAGCAGACCGCCGATTTTATTAACATCGTGGCATTTGACAGAGCAGGTGAGTTTGCAGAGAAGTATTTCCGTCAGGGGATGCGCGTACTGGTGTCCGGACGTATCCAGACTGGCAGTTACACCAACAAAGAAGGTCAGCGTGTTTATACCACAGACATCATCGTAGATGATCAGGAGTTTGCAGACAGCAAAAACTCTGCAGGCGGAAATGGTGACAATGGCGGTCACGGCTATCAGCCAACCTCCAGACCGGCTCCGACCAGCGCAATTGGCGATGGCTTCATGAACATCCCGGATGGTGTGGAAGACGAAGGGCTGCCGTTTAACTAAATCGGATTTAGCTGAGACGGCACGAATCATTTGAAGAAGGAGGCAGTACCAATGGCATTCAATAAGACTGATAAAGCAGATGGCGCTAAGGTAAGAAGAGGCGGCATGCGTAGAAGAAAAAAAGTTTGTGTATTCTGCGGCGATAAGAACGGCGTGATCGATTACAAGGATACCAACAAGCTGAAAAGATATGTATCTGAGAGAGGTAAAATTCTTCCGAGAAGAATTACCGGTAACTGTGCTAAGCACCAGAGAGCTCTGACCGTTGCTATCAAGAGAGCACGTCACATCGCTCTGATGCCGTACACCATGGAGTAATCCACAAGATACGGAATAAGAATTCTGAGAGAGGCTTTATGCGAGCGATTGCGTAAGGTCTCTTTTTTCGTAGAAGGAAGCGTATAAGTATGGAAGCATTGATGGGAATATTTTTAAGGGCTTGTGTGGCGGCGGTTGCAGCAAATGCTTCAGCCATTGCGGCTCAGAAGATAAGAAATTTTCATAAGGCAAAGTAAAACGCCGAAGGTGCTGGCTGCGTGGCCGCGCTCTCGGCGTTTTTATGTTATGGTTAATATACAGATGTACAGATGCTTTACTCCTCATCTTTACAAACAGGTGCACCCGGTGTTACAGTAATTCCATTCACCTCCACACCCCCATCAATGGCGATGACCAGGCACTGGCGGCCATCGATCTCGCGGGTTTCAATTAAGTCGGTGCGGTCCGGGTTGACCTTGATGATGACATCCGGGGTTTTGACCTCGAAAGCCCGGGTGTTGGCGATATTGCTTGCGTAGATAGAAGCCTTTTCACCGGCGGTCTCATCGAAATTCTGGTCAAAGGTGGCGAGCTGTTCGTCTTCAATACCGCTGTGCTCTAAGAGATTGCGGACCTGGTATTTATCGAGAACAAGCGGTTCCGGCTCATCTTTGTGTTCCTCAATGAGCTCGCTTAAATTTTCGTGGATAGTCTTTACGGTCTCATAGTCACAGGCATCTCCAAGAGTCTCCTCGATGATGGTCTGGAAGGATTCCTTCTGGTAACCGGCCGGGAGCGGCAGCGGGCAGCCAAGCATCTGTTCGATAAAAGCGTCATGCAGATCCTCGCTGTCTTTGGAGTAGTACAGGGCGCTGTGCAGATCGGTGGAACGGTCGTTGAAGGCCGGGAAGAGGAAGCCAAGCTGCGGCATCTGAACCACCCAGTCGCGGATGCGGTTCTGGAAGCTGCCCTCCAGTTCATTGTAACTCAGGCCAGGTTTTGACAGATCTACCGGGCAGATGGAGCAGAGAATGTAGCTGTATACCTCATCGGAAGCATCTTCCATCTCAATTCCGTCAGAAGTCTTTCCGGGGATATCGTAGGCATCGTGGATCAGCAGAATCAGGTAGTTACCCACGTAATCATAGTTTTCAATGATGCGGTCATAAAAAGCGTCTAAGAGAGCATCATCCTGCAGGCGGCTGTTACGTAGCTTTAGCAGAAATTCGTGAGGACCGCCCGCCTCCTCGGCTGCCAGCGGGAACTCCAGGCTAATGAGATTTTTTCCCAGTGTGCCGGACAGATTCTTGCGGAGCAGCTCAAAATACTTGAACATGTCTTCTTCCGGGAGAGATAAAAACGCTTCCTTAAATTCCGCTTTTTTATTCTTGTCACCGTCTACATAGCAGCCGCAGATACGGGAAATGGAGCAGTTAGCCGGGGTGAACTGGCGCTTGATTTCAGCAATTTCTTTTTTTATCATAAGGCAGGTCTCCTTTTGTACACATGGTAAATCACAAATCTGAATTCATAACTGTTCAGTACCTTCACAGTCACCTGAATTCTTATTTTATCACAGAAACAGATTTAGATAAAGAGAAAGTCAACGCATCGGCAAAATCCATCGGCGGCCGGCACGTCATGCGAACAGTAGACGAATTAGGATGGCTATGGTATAATCGGAAGATAGACGGCAGCGAAAAAGCTGGCCGACAGCGGCAGATCCTTTCGGATCTGATAAGGAGAAAACGTATGAAAGAGAACATAAAGGTTCATGGGCAGCTGCGGGGATACTTAAGCTGGCCACTGCTTCTTTCCATGTTTATGATCTGCGCGAATATTGCGACTGGGTGTGTAAGTCACATTGGCGGACTGATCATGCTCCCATTCACGATTGGTTATCTGGGCGTTGCCATGTGGATTTTCTTTTACAGCAAAAAGAGAATCCTGGGGGGTCTGGTAGACTTTTCCGCAGAGTATGCATGGATCCAAAAGCAGCTGCTTACGGAACTGGCCCTGCCCTATGCGCTGGCCGATGAAGACGGCAGGATCGTCTGGGTCAACGATGAATTTCAGGCAGTGACAGCCCTGGAAAAGGGAAACTGGAAAAGCCTGCTGGCCATGTTTCCGGAAGTCACAAAGGATGATCTGGCAACGGATGAGGATCCGGTCAAGATACACACGGCGTTTGGTGAGCGTCGGTATCGCATGGAAATCCAGCCGATTTATGTGAGCAGTTCCGAGCAGGAGGAGATTCAGGCAGTTATCAGCAGGCAGAAGCTTCTGGCGGTGTACCTGTTTGACGAAACGGAAATTCTGCGTTATCGGCAGCAGATCACCAATGAAAAGATGGTGGCCGGACTCATTTATCTGGACAACTATGACGAGGCGTTAGAGAGCGTGGAAGAAGTGCGCCGTTCATTGCTGACTGCGCTCATTGACCGTAAGATCAGCAAGTACATTGGTGCGGTAGACGGTATCTTGAAGAGCATCGAGAAAGACAAATATTTCTTTGCTGTAAAGCAGAAATACATGGAGCAGATGCAGGCAGAGCGTTTCTCCATCCTTGAGGATGTTAAGACGGTCAACATCGGCAACGAGATGGCAGTTACCTTAAGTATCGGTATCGGTATGAACGGGGACAGCTACGCGCAGAACTATGACTCTGCCCGCGTTGCCATTGATATGGCTCTTGGCCGCGGCGGCGATCAGGCGGTTGTGAAGGACGGCAGCCGTATTCAGTATTACGGCGGCAAGTCCCAGCAGCAGGAAAAATCCACCCGCGTGAAGGCCCGTGTAAAGGCCCATGCCATGCGGGAACTTATGGAGACCAAGGACCGCATCCTGATCATGGGGCACAAGTTGAGCGACAGTGATGCCTTCGGTTCTGCGATTGGTATTTACCGTATCGCAACGGCTCTGAACAAAAAGGCCCATGTGATTATCAATGAAGTCACCACATCTGTCCAGCCGATGATGAACCGGTTCCTGGACAATCCGGATTATCCGGAGGATCTGTTTTTAACCGGAGCTCAGGCAGCTGAGCTGGTAGATGCCAGTACCATGCTGGTGGTTGTGGATGTAAACCGCCCCAGCATTACCGATGCGCCGGAGCTTTTAAAGCTGGTGAAGACTATTGTCGTGATGGATCATCACCGTCAGAGCAGCGAGGTTATCAGCAATGCAGTGCTCTCCTACGTGGAGCCCTATGCGTCTTCGGCCTGTGAGATGGTTGCCGAGGTGCTGCAGTACATTGCGGACGGCATCAAGATCAAGTCTGCGGAGGCGGATGCCATGTATGCCGGTATTGTGATCGATACCAACAACTTTACCAACCAGACTGGCGTGCGTACCTTTGAGGCAGCAGCGTTCCTGCGCCGAAACGGAGCCGATGTGACCCGTGTGCGCAAGCTGTTCCGAGATGATATGCAGGATTACAAGGCTAGGGCGGCAGCAATCTCCTCCGCGGAGATCTACCGAGAAGCATTTTCCATTGGCGTATGTCCATCGGAGGGACTTCCGAGCCCGACCATTGTCTGCGCCCAGGCAGCCAACGAGCTGCTTGAGATTAAGGGTATCAAGGCTTCCGTGGTCATGACAGAGTACCACGGCCTGATCTATTTAAGCGCCCGTTCCATCGATGAAGTCAATGTACAGGTTATGATGGAGAAACTGGGCGGCGGCGGACACCGTACCATTGCCGGGGCACAGCTTTCCGGCATCAGTATGGAGGAAGCAAAAGACCGCGTGAAAGCGGTGATTGATGAGATGTTACAGAAGGGAGATATATCATAATGGAAATCGTATTATTAGAGGATGTCAAGGCTTTAGGAAAGAAAGGCCAGATCGTAAAAGTGAATGACGGATACGCAAGAAACTTCATTTTGCCGAAAAAGCTGGGGGTTGAGGCAACCTCCAAGAACTTAAACGACTTAAAGCTTCAGAAGGCAAATGCGGAAAAGGTGGCAGCAGAGCAGCTGGCAGCAGCAAAAGAGCTGGCAGAGCAGATCGAGAAGATTTCCGTAACTCTGAAGATGAAAGCCGGAGAGGGCGGCAAAGCATTTGGCTCCATCTCCAGCAAGGAAATCGCGGCTGCGGCAGCAGATCAGTTAAAATTGGATATCGATAAAAAGAAGCTGGTCCTTCCGGAGCCGATCAAGACCTTCGGAAATCATGAGATTCCGGTAAAGCTTCACAAGGATGTGACCGCGAAGCTGACAGTGAAAGTAACGGAGGCGTAAGATTTTATGGATGAGGCATTGATGAAGCGTGTGCTTCCCCACAGTGTGGAAGCAGAGCAGTCGGTAATCGGCTCCATGTTGATGGACAAGGATGCCATCATTGCCGCATCGGAAATCATCACGGCATCGGATTTTTACCAGCAGCAGTACGGCGTCATGTTTGAATGTATGGTGGAACTGTTTAATGAGGGTGCTCCGGTCGATCTGATCACGCTGCAGAACCGCCTGAAAGAGAAGGATGTTCCACCGGAGGTCAGCAGTCTGGAGTTCGTGCGCGACATTATCACCACAGTTCCTACTTCAGCCAATGTCCGTTCCTACGCGAACATTGTGTATGAGAAATCGGTGCTGCGAAAGCTTATTAAAGTCAATGAAGAGATTGCCAATACCTGTTATGCAGGCAAGGAACCACTGGAGCAGATTCTGGCGGGAACGGAGAAGTCGATATTCGACCTGCTTCAGAATCGGAACTCCGGTGACTTTGTGCCAATCCGCCAGGTGGCGTTAAATGTTCTGGAAAAGATTGAGACGGCATCCAAGAACCAGGGCACCGTAACCGGTATCCCGACGGGCTTTATTGACCTGGATTACAAGACCTCGGGCATGCAGCCTTCGGATCTGGTGCTGATCGCGGCACGTCCATCTATGGGTAAGACGGCCTTTGTCTTAAACCTGGTAGACCATGTGGCAGTCCGCAAGGGACTTCCCTGCATGATCTTCAGCCTGGAGATGTCCAAGGAACAGCTGGTAAACCGTATGCTGGCCATGGAGTCTAATGTAGATGCCCAGAAGCTGCGTAACGGCAATCTGACTGATTCCGACTGGGATGCCATCGTAGAAGGTATTGGCGTCATCGGCAATTCCAAGCTGATCATTGACGACACGCCTGGTATCTCCATCACAGAGCTGCGTTCCAAGTGCCGGAAGATGAAGCTGGAACATGGTCTGAGCATGGTCATCATCGACTATCTCCAGTTAATGACAGGCAGCGGCGGCAAGAGCAGCGAGAGCCGTCAGCAGGAAATCTCTGAGATTTCCCGTTCCTTAAAGGCTCTGGCCCGTGAGATTAATGCGCCGGTTATCGCACTGTCTCAGCTGAGCCGTGCCTGTGAGACCCGAACCGACCATCGCCCGATGCTTTCGGACCTGCGAGAGTCTGGTGCGATCGAGCAGGATGCCGATGTGGTTATGTTTCTGTATCGTGATGACTATTACAACAAAGATACGGATACTCCGAACATCGCGGAAGTAATTATAGCCAAACAGCGTAATGGTCCGATCGGAACTGTAAATCTGTTATGGCAGCCGGAGTTTACCAAATTTGTGAATCTGGCAAAGTAAAACCGGATTTAAAACTGTTAAGAGTGGCATGGCTTGAAGAGCCGATTCCCTTTGCGGATATCGAGGGAAGGAACAATAGCAACAAAATAACATATTTCAGAGGGATGAGTCTTCGGATTTATCCCTTTTTCTTTATCCCTTAAGCATAATTCTGAAGGCCGGTTCATACTATTAAATAAGCTGTATGAAATTATGGAAAGAACTTAAGGAGAGAAAAAAGATGGCTGAAAGACGTTACTCCATATCCCAGGCCGGCAGGCTGGTGGGGGTGGAGAATCATGTGCTCCGTTACTGGGAGGACGAGCTGCATCTGGAGATACCGCGGGACAGGAAAAATCAACGGTATTATACAAAGCTGCATATTGAAATGTTTCAGAAGATCAATGAACTAAAAGAGAAAGGATATCAGCTCAAGGCAATCGAACCGGTGTTAAAGAGGATGCTGGCCGTAGAGAAGGATCTGGATCTCAATGAGGTCCTGAGACAGAACGCGGCGGAAATCCTATGGCAGGCATCGGCCGGGGCGGCACAGCTGGAGCCGGAAACCACATACCGTTATGCGGAGAAAGCAGGCTGGGACGGGACAGAAGCAGATAGTATGAATGAGGAGAGTGTGGAGAGCGATATGGACGGGGACGCAAAGACAGAGGTAGCAGCCAGAATGGAAGAAGAACAGGCGGTAGTGTCGCAGCAGGAAAAGCTGGAGCAGTTTCAGCAGCTCATGAACCACATCATCGGCAACGCCATTGGACAGGCTATGCGGCATAATAATGAAGCCCTGAGCGAGGAAATCAGCCGCCAGGTCAATGACCGCATGGTACAGGAACTGGAGTATATGATGCGGATCAGTGATGAGAAGGAGGAAGAACGCTTCAAAGCCCTGGATGAAGCACTGCGGGCCCATCAGAAGGAGAATAAAGGAAAAGCAGAAGCAGCAGCGGCAAGGATGCCGTTTTTCCGGAGAAAAAAATTCGGGCGGAGCGGGAAAAAATTATAATCAGCGGACGCCTCCTTGATATGTATAACAAAAAGCGTGCGGAGACGAGACATTTGCTCGTTTCCACACGCTTTTTGTATGCGTTTTCGCGCTTTATTTATCAGCCAGGATCTCGTTGATGCCGCTTACCAGTGCATCACAATCAATACCATGAACCATGCATGCCTCTTCCAGAGACTCTGCCTGAGAAGACGGGCAACCCAGACAATGCATACCTGCACGCATTAAAATCGGGGCAATCAGATCGCTCTTCTGAAGCAGCTCGCCGATTAACATATCTTTACTGATCTGCATGTTAAATTCCTCCTTTTTGGATATACTACACTACACTATAATACTTTTCACCAAAATACGCAAGTAATATTCGTTCGGTTGCGTTTTTGTCACAGATTATGGAATTGTATGAAAAAACGCGACATTTATTCTCACGGAGGTATTATGGCTACCGGCGAGGAATCGCTGATGCAGATGGACTTTATTACAGAGCTTTTTGAAGAAGCAGCCCGGCGGGGCATTCTAAAAGCTATTCGTGCAGCTTGCACAAAATAATATCGAGAAAATTGTTCAATATATCTAATTCATAGCACTTTTCTAGGAATTATTTTTGAATAGTTACCTAAAGCTAACCGCATATTGTACCTCATTTTATTCAAAAGTGCAATATTTTCCTCTTGAATATTTTTAAAATATAGTATACAATGATGTCATCGAAATGATTATAGAATATTTAAGGAGGATATTATCATGGCATATGTAATTTCTGATTCTTGTGTTAGTTGCGGTACCTGCGAGAGCGAGTGCCCGGTAAGCGCTATTTCCCAGGGAGACAGCCAGTACGTTATCGACGCTGACGCTTGCATCTCCTGCGGTACCTGTGCAGGTGTTTGCCCGACCGGCGCTATCAGCGAGGGTTAATTAAAACACAAATCATCAAATGCCTCTTCTGTATTTGCGGTACAGAGGAGGCATTTTTTGTTCCATAGAAAATTGGTTCGGGTGTCAAAACACCCGAACTTTTGGTTACACGAATTGTTCCGTGCTTCGCACTCCCACAATTCTACTTCAATTCGGATTCTCGCGGGGCTTTCGCCCCACTACATCCTCATTGAAGTGCGTGTCATAAAGTCATTCCTCCACCGACATGCAAGCATGTCGTGGACTCAGACTTTTGACACTGTAACCAAAATTGCGTTCTATGAAACAAAATGCGCTCCGCAGGGATGCGCACTCGGCGCAAGGGTAAATGGCTGCTGAAGCAACCGCGCCTTTTTTATTGCCTTATAAGTGATAAACGGATATTCTATAGTTATAGATAAGCAATTGCAGCAACGAAAGGAGCTTCTTATGACAAATAAAAAGCCTCTGATCGCTCTTACTCCATACTTCAACATAGAGCGTGACGAACCCTACATGCGGCCGGCTTACTTAAAAGCCATCCGTATGGCCGACGGCACTCCGCTGATTTTGCCTCTGGATCTGGAAAAAGAGGATCTTCAGCAGATTGTTGATACATTTGATGGCTTTCTGTTTACCGGCGGCCCGGATATCCATCCTTTTTATTTTGGAGAAGAGACCCAGGCAAACTGCGGAAATGTCTGCCCGCGGCGTGACCGCATGGAGATGATGCTGTTAAAGCTGGTGATGAAAACCGGGAAACCAGTCTTCGGCATCTGCCGCGGCATCCAGTTATTGAATGTGGCTCTGGGCGGTGACATCTATCAGGATATTCCCAGCCAGTTTCCGCAGGATTTTCCAATTGCCCATGTCCAGCCATTTGATTATGTGATTCCGTCCCACAAAGTGGATGTGGTTCCGGGAACGCTTCTGGAGCGGCTGACCGGTTGTAAGACGTTAAACGTGAACAGCATGCACCATCAGGCCTGCCGTAAGATTGCGCCGGGACTTGTGGCCTGCGGCTATGCATCCGGCGGACTGGTTGAGGCGATTGAAAAGCCGGATTATCCATTCTTTCTGGGTGTCCAGTGGCATCCAGAATATCTATGGGACCAGGATCCGGCGATAAAACAGATATTTGAGGCATTTGTAAATGCGGCTCGCTGAATTTCGGAAAATAAAAAGGCTGTGAGACTTTGAATGGTCTCACAGCCTTTCACTGCTTCTGAATGATCAGGCATTAGATTGATGCCAGTTTCTGCAATGCATCTGTTCCAATGATGACTTCGTAGTGCTCCTGAAAGTAAGCTTCACCGGCGGTATCGGTTTTCACCTTTTCGCCGTACTCTGCGAGCAGGTTGCAGATGCGGCTGAAGGAAACCGGGTCTGCGGACTGGCTGGACAGGACCAGATAGTACTGGCTGGTTCCGGGTTTCTTATAGAGTTTGCTTTGGATAGTACCCAGAGTCTGTGCCGTATTTGCAGCATCGGAAACCTGGTCCAGATTGTTGAAACGGTAAACACGGGTCTGGATGACGGGGGTGCCGCCAGCCGGAACGCTGCCTGTGGCGGAATCCGGAGTCTGTAAAGCGGTGGCGTCAGTATTGCCGGAGTCAGCCGGATTGTTCATGGCAGACATATTCTGACGGAACATCTCCATGAGCCCGTCTGCGCCTTCCAGCAGTTCATTTGCGAGACCGCCCCAGAGATTCTCGGCTCCATCCTCGGAAAGCGGGGAGAATTTGGAAAAACGGGTGTCCAGTTCTTCAGGATCCTCTATCTTGGTGATGACAAGCATCACGCTTTCACCGGACAGCGGAATGGCTTCCACCATCAGGGGGATATCTTCAGCGTCAAAGCCAACTTCATTGGAGGCCTTCTGAATCATCTCACGAAACAGACCGCGGGCTTTCTCACTTCCATAAGCAAGCTCACCCAGATTTAAGTTGCGGGAACTGAGATCAAGGCTGGTCAGTGTGCATCGAATCTGGTTTTCATTGATTCGTTCAATCTTCATAAGATCACTCCTTTCAACTTGAAATATAGGGAAACAGAAAAAAGAATCTAATTTCCTACATTAATTATAGTATATGATACGGGAAAATATCAATTCCTATGTGAAAATTTTAGGAAATGTTAAGAAAAAGAAAGCCCCCTGCAAATTTTGTCGAACCTTGATGGCCGATTGTCTTGTCATATTCCGTTGCTCAGATTAAAATGAAATCACAGAGACGAAAAATCATGAGAAGGAGGTATAAAAAACGGACACCATTTTATTCGGAAAGTACCGGTTGTGCCGGGTACTGGGCTGCGGCAGGAGCGGTACCGTATTTCTGGCAAAACATATGGAACTGGATGAATATCGTGCCATCAAGCGGGTTCCAAAGACCTTTGTCGATTATGAACTGTTTAGAAAAGAAGCGCTGATACTGAAGGGGATTCGTGATCAGGGCATACCCATCGTATACGACCTGGCGGAAGATGATCAGTACAGCTACCTGATTGAAGAGTATCTCGAGGGAGATTCTTTATATGCCCTGGTTTCAGAATCAGGGCATTGTTCATCGGCGATGACGATCCGTTACGGGATTCAGATTTGCCATCTGGTACATATCATGCATTCAACAATGCCTACCCCTGTCTTATATCTTGATTTACAACCCAAAAACCTTTTACTTTATAACAATACAATCAAGTTGATCGATTTTGATCATGCAGTTTATGCGGATGAAGCGGAGCACATGGAAGAACGTTACGGAACAATTGGCTGCGCGGCGCCGGAGCAGTATTCGGGAGATGTTTTAGATGGAAGAACAGATATCTATGCCATTGGTGCTGTCCTCCATTACATGCTGACTGGACATTTTCCGGGAGAAGCGGTTCGGCCGGAGCAGATGAAATTATCAGGTGTGACCGAACGCCGCCTGATGCGCGTGATCCGTAAATGCCTGCAGGCAGAAAAGGACAGACGGTATCAGTCTGCCCTGGAACTGGAGCAGGAACTACAAAAACTTTGGGACCAGTCGGAATGCGGAGCATACCGGTATGGTGCGAAGCGGATGGAAGAGTCTCTGGTAATTACTGTGGCGGGCAGCCGCCATGGCGTGGGGACAACCCACATTGCTATGGGACTGACGGCATATCTGCAAAAGTGTGGAATGTCAGCAGTTTATGAGGAACTCAATGAATCTGGTGCAGTGCGCCAGCTGGCAGAGTGCAGGAAAAGCCAGGCAGACGCATGTGGGGTATTTCGTATCTGGAACACGCCCCTGTTTCCGTGTTATGGCGAGGCTGTGGAGCTGATGCCGATTGCATATCAGATCCGGATCCAGGACTGCGGAGTGGATTTGAAACGGATGCTGCAGGAGAATGCCGACATTTATCTGCTGATATGCGGAGGCAAACCATGGGAATGGGAAGACTCCGAGGCGGCAGTGCAGCTTGGCGGAACAGTACAGAGCCTGGCCGTAATCTATAACCAGTTTTGCGCCAGGCTTTCTTTTTATCAGAAACAGCGGCATGCAGGAGGATTCAGAATGCCGTATTTTGCAGACCCGTTTGGGGGCAGCCGGGTGTCGGACCGCGTATATCGTACCATCTGGAATCACTGGTTTGGGCAGAAAGGAGGAATCGCACGAAATTCGTTTTTGGAAAGAATAAAACGGTTCTGGTAAGCCTGCCGGGAACCGGGATCCGGACGATTGGCGTGATGGGCTGCGGACGGGGTGTAGGAACCAGTCATCTGGCAGTTGCCCTGGCAAATTATCTGACCGGGGTAAGGCGCAAAAAGACGGCATTGCTGGAGTGGAACAATCATGATGATTTTCGGATACTGGAGCGGTTTGCCGGAGAAAATGGCAGAAGACAGGGAATGGGACAGAAAAATGCGGACCGGAGCCGGAATAAAAGCGAAAGATTTCGCATTATGGAAGTGGATTATTACAAAATGGCGGATCCGGCTGTACTGTCCTATTGTCTGAGCCGCAATTATCATTATATCATCATGGATTATGGAGAAGCGACGGAGGAAAGCCTGTACGAATGTGCGCGCTGTGACAGGAAAATCCTGGTGGGATCATTATGTGAGTGGAAGGTGGAAGCATTTCTGGAAATTCTGGGGCAGACAGAAAGCAGGGATAGGAGCTGGAGAATGGCTGTCGCTTCGGGCGGAGAAGATACCAGAAAAGAGATAGAATCAATGTTTCGGTGTCGGCTTCAGAGAATTCCGGCTTCAGTAGATGCGTTCCGCATTACACAGGAAGAGATTCCATGTTTTGAGGCGTTGTTGTTTGCAAAATAACAGCAAGGATCAGAATTCCTGTCTGATATGCAGAGAAAATTCATAAAGCAAAAACAAAAGATGCGGGCGGCTCCGCAAAAGTATTTAGTGGGAGTGATGTGTCACGGCAAAACCTTCTAAGAAGCGGTGCCGTCAGCAGAATGGGGGGCCATATGTTAACAAATGTATCGGGAGTGTATGAAAACAACGAAGGAAACCAGATTTACGTGGAGGGCTTAAAACGGTATCAGAAACGAGGCGTCCGTGTCTTGATCGATGGGGAAGATGCCCGTGAGGAAACATGGGGAAAACTGTTTGAGGTTCGTGAGGATGGCAGTTTTTATATGGGTGATTATATTCTGGAAGACATTCCGCGGGAGGATGCGGATCCAGAGGAGGTGAAGGAAGAAGAGGAGAACTACATGAAAGCCAAACGGTTAAAAGAAATCCATTTTGATATTGTATATCACCATTAACAGCAGAAGTCCCTGATCAAAAAGAGAATCCCCGATTCAGCCCGGGTAAAGAGAAAGATCAGGAAAATTTAAGAGAAGCCGTGTCCGATTTATGGTATACTAGACTGAGAAGAATACCGGTAAGGAGATACGGCAGATGAAGAGATTTCTGACAACAGTACTGACAGTGATATTGGCAATCGT
Source organism: Prevotella sp. P5-108 (assembly GCA_963645005.1). GTDB lineage: Bacteria > Bacillota > Clostridia > Lachnospirales > Lachnospiraceae > Brotaphodocola. The sequence continues at coordinate 27,879 of CAVIRL010000004.1, read as the reverse complement.
GTTTGTCGTGGGAGCGGCAGCAGGATTTATTTTATACCGCAAGTACAAACCATCAAAAGAGCGGGTAGACCAGAGTGAGTGGTATCAGGCCAGCGGAGATCAGACAGCAGTCTTTTTCAACAGTGAACGGGCTGAGGGGGTTCAGGGACGTTATATAGACGGACAGAATTACCTGCCTCTTGACTGGGTGAATGAGAAGGTGAACGAACGGTTTTACTGGGATGAGGAAAACAGCCAGCTGATCTATACGTTGCCGGACCAGATTGTATACGCAAACGCGGAAACCATGGGAAACAGCGGAAAACCGCTGCTGGTGCAGCAGGATGGGAAAGTATGGCTGCTTACCAGCCTGATAACAGCGTACACAAATGTGCGGATTGAGACATATGACACGGACGATGTAAAGCGGGTGTTTGTAGATACTTCTTGGGAGCCGGTGCAGCCGGCAGATGTGAAAAAGAACAGCGCGCTCCGGATCCGGGGAGGTGTGAAGAGTGCAGTGATCGCAGATGTCCCGGCGGATTCGGAAGTGATCATTCTGGAACAGTTGGAAAACTGGAGCAGGGTACGCACAGAGGACGGACAGGTAGGTTATCTTCCGACCCGCTGTTTGAAGGAGCTGGAGCAGAGAACACTGGTCAGCACCTTTACGGAACCGGAATACACCAGTATTTCTATGGATGAGCCGGTAGTTATGGTGTGGCATCAGGTGACCAATCTTTCTGCCAATCAGACGATGCAGACGTTGATTGCCAATACAAAAGGCGTGAATGTCATAGCACCAACCTGGTTCATGTTGACAGACAATAGTGGAAATTACGAGTCTCTGGCAGACCGGAATTATGTGGACAAGGCTCATGCTATGGGCCTGCAGGTGTGGGCAGTGCTGGATAATTTCAATAAGGGAGATGAGGTGCAGTCGGAGATCCTGTTCGCCAGCACGGCAGCCAGGACAAAGCTGATCGCATCTCTGATGCAGGATGCAAAGACCTATGGGGTTGACGGCATCAATCTGGATATAGAAGGAATCAAGGCATCAGCCGGTCCGCATTATGTGCAGTTTATCCGGGAACTTTCTGTGGACTGCAGAAAAGAAGGGCTTGTTCTTTCTGTCGATTCGTATGTTCCGACATCGTACTCCGCGTTCTATAACTGGGCGGAGCAGGGCCGGTTTGCTGATTATATCGTGATGATGGGATATGATGAGCATTATGCCGGCGGAGAAGCAGGTTCTGTTGCGTCACTTGGTTATGAGAAACAGGGAATCGAAGATCTGCTAAAGCAGGTTCCGAAGGAGAAAATCATCAGCGCAATTCCGTTCTATACACGAATCTGGAAAGAGGATGCGTCCGGAACCAGTTCTCAGGCGGTGGGAATCTCCAGTGCAAAAGAGTGGGTGGAGGCCAACCAGGTGGAATTGTACTGGCAGGATGATCTGGGACAGTACTACGGAGAGTTGGAGAAGGATGGCGTAAACTACGAAATCTGGATGGAAGAGGAACGCTCTTTGGCATTGAAAATGCAACTGATCCGGGATAATGGCTTGGCGGGTGTGGCCTGCTGGCGGCTCGGATTTGAACCGGCAGATATCTGGGATACAGTGAAGCTTCCGTGATGATCTGTGAATCCGGAATGGAAGGCGGCGGGAGGAGCTGCTGTATTCAGAAAACGGATTCGAAGCAGGATGGTTTGGAAAGGGTGAGGAATATGAAAAAGAATTTCGGTGGCAGAAGGCAGATGCTTTCTGCCATTCTGCCTGTTTTGGTGTCGGCAGTGGTGATGTCTGGCTGTGGTAGCCAGAGCAGTAATCCGGCAGATGCAACGGTGGTTTCAGAAGAAAGCCGGACAAATGGAGAAGTGCAGCAGGAATTGGCAGATGAAGATATCGGAAACCGTGAGAGCAGTTTTGAGAAGGCTGGTGAAAGCCATACAGATCAGGAATCCGCGGGTAGTATGGATCAGGAAACACTTCGGGCTTCTGAGGTGACAGAAGACTCCGGTCCGCTTCCGAAGGCAGAAGAAGGTGGCTGGGTAGAAAACATTATGTTAGGAACGGACATCCATTATTTTTCAGATTCACTTACCGACGGCGGTCCGCGCTTCCGGGAGATGGTAGAATACGGTGACGGCAAGGTGGTAACCTACATCGATCAGATTACGGATGCATTTCTGGATGAGGTGGTAAAGCTGCATCCGAATGTGCTGGTTTTAAGCGGAGATCTGACCTTAAACGGAGAGAAGGCCAGTCATAAGGATCTGGCGGAAAAGCTTCACCGGGTGGAGAATCATGGCATTCCGGTTCTCGTGATCCCTGGAAATCACGATATCAACAACCATCAGGCCGCACGCTATGAAGGGGAAGAACGGCTTCCGGCAGAGTATACGACTCCGGCAGAATTCCGGGAGATATACCGGGCATTCGGATATGATGAGGCGGCCAGTGAGGATCCTAACAGCCTGAGTTATCTGTATGAACTGGATGAGAACACCTGGCTTCTGATGATCGACAGCTGCCAGTACAGCCCGGTGAATAAGGTAGGGGGAGCCATTTCCGAGGCAACCTATGAGTGGATCGAACAGAAGCTGGAAGCAGCCTGGGATGCCGGGGTAGAGATTATCCCCATTGCCCACCATAATTTGCTGGATGAGAGCGAGATCTATGTGGATGAATGCACTATAGAGCACAGCGAGCAGTTTGTGGACCTTCTGGAAGATTGGAATGTACCGGTGTTTCTGAGCGGACATCTGCATGTGCAGCACTGCAAGCGCTCAGATGATAACCGGGGAGTCTGGGAGATGGTCACAGCTTCATTGGCAACACCGTCCTGTAAGTATGCCATCCTGACTTACCGGGATGACCGGAGCTTTCTGTACCGGACCCGTTCTCTGGATGTGGAAGCCTGGGCAAAGAAAAATCAGTGTACAGAAGCAGATCTTCTGAATTTCAAAAAATTCCAGACCCCGTTTCTGCGGCGCGTTTTTTATAACCAGGCGATTGCAGCACTGAATGAAGTGCCGGAGATTACGGACAGCGGGCGTGAGCAGATGGCACAACTGTATTCGCTGCTGAAATTCCATTATTACCAGGGAACGGCATATCAGGTGCAGGATCTTGTGCGGAATGACCCGGCGTACGCGCTCTGGCAGGAAGATGGCATGGCAACGCAGCAGGGGGAATATTTTCAGTATATTCTGGAAGATGGCGTACGGGATTATAATCGGCTGGAGGTCGATTAGGGATTGCTGTCCGGAATTCTCCGATAAATAAAAAGACAATGTTTTTTTACGGCTTTGGAATCATATATTTTACAGGAAAAGCTGGATTTGGAGCGGGTAAGGTGAGAAAAGCGGAATGGATCGGACACGAGCCAGAATGGAATGAAAATCAGAAAGAGCAGCGTCAGAGAATGCCGGAGCTGTTGATGGCGGTTATGCTTTTTCTGGCGGTATTTCTGGTATCACGACAGGCAGGAATGATGGTATCCGGTCAGGCTGTGGCAGCAGAGAACCGCCGACCGGTTGTGGTTCTGGACAGTGGACATGGAGGGAATGACCCTGGAAAGATCGGTGTGGACGGAAGCCTGGAAAAGGATATCAACCTGCAGATCGCACGCCGCCTGAAAGACTATCTGGAAGCCGCTGACGTGAAAGTGATCATGACCAGGGAGGATGACCGGGGGCTTTACGAATCATCAGACAGCAGCAAAAAGATGGCAGACATGAGGAACCGCTGTAAAAAAATTGCTGAGGCAGAGCCGGATTTAGTGGTGAGTATTCATCAGAACAGCTATCATCAGGAGCCCATATCCGGAGGCCAGGTATTTTATTATAAAACATCCGAAAGAGGAAGGCGCCTTGCAGAGATTCTGCAGAGGCGCTTTGATTATGTATTGGGAGAGAAGAATACCCGGCAGGCAAAACCTAATGGAAATTATTATCTTCTTCTGCATGTAAAACAGCCGATCGTGATCGTGGAGTGCGGATTTTTGTCCAACTGGAAGGAGGCAGCCAATCTGAATTCTGAGGAATACCAGGACCGGCTGGCCTGGACGATTCATATGGGAATCATGGAATTCTTAAACGGTGATTAAGCATTATCTGCCTGGGGATGAAACGGACTGCCAAACAGCTGCTGGAATAGAGTGACGAAGTATTTTTCGCTCTGGTGCATGACAAAACCTTTACGGAAAGCAATCACAACATACCACTGGACAGTGGGAATGGCGTGGGCATAGATGATCCGGTCGGAAGTAGTAGCACAGGAGAGGGGCACGAAGGTGTTGCCAATGCCCTGTTCGACCATCACAAGGCTGGCCGGGTGGCTGTTGATCTCTGCAACGATTTTTGGCGTGATCCGGCAGGCAGAAAAACACTGGTTTTCCAGTTTGCGGATCGTGGTCTGGCTTTGGGAAAAGATCATGGGTTCATCTTTTAAGTCTGAGATGGAAATGCTGGGGAAACTGCTGTCTGCATTCTGCAGATTGAGTTTGGAAGCGTGGCTTTTCGGGATTGCCAGAATCAGTTCCTCAGCCTGGAGCAGCATACTTTCAAATGGAAGCGTGGAGTTACCGGTCAGTGGGATGACTGCCATGTCCAGTTCGCCATCCTGCAGCAAACGGATTAGAGGGGATGCGGTCTCTTCGGTTACTTTTATTGTGACATTGGGGTAGGATTCGTAGAATTTTCCTATAATGTGAGAGTAGGCAACAGCGCCCCACTGCGGTGTGATACCAACGGAAAAGCTTCCGGTTTTTGCCTGGCCCATATCTGATAACTGGTTGTAGAGCTCCCGCTTCTGCTGCAGCATCTGTTCGCAGACGCTGACGTACAGTTTGCCGGCCGGAGTCAGAGTCATTTCATTGCGCCGGCGCTCAAACAGGCTCACGCCGAGTTCTGCCTCCAGTCGGCTTAAATACTGGCTTAAGGTAGACTGGGTGATGAACAGATTTTCTGCTGCGTGGGAAATGCTGTGCATATTAGCGATTTCAATGATGTATTCCAGGTAGTGCAGGTCCATAGAACTCACCTTCTTTTTCAAATTCGTATTATGTCTTTTTATTCTAAGAAATATGTCAAGTGAAGTCAAATCAAATAAAAATTTCTGAACATTAATATTTTTAATTGCCGGATTCAAATTTATCAATTTGGCATAGAGCACTGGCTATGCTACGATAATATCAGAAAAAAGGAAGGAGAATTCGTATGAAGATCACAGCAGTAAAAGCAATTGGCCTGCGCTGGGAATGTCCGGTCATGAGTGATGCGATGTCCGTGTGCAGAGCACGTCAGGCGCTCTGGATTAAGATTGAGACAGATACTGAGATTTACGGAATCGGAGAGGCGTTCTGTTATGGAAGTCCACTGGTGATTGCCAAACACATTGTGGAGGATCAGCTGGCTCCGGCTGTCATCGGAGAAGATCCGGAGAATATTGAACTGCTTTGGCAGAGAATGTACTGGAGAAATGTCCCGAACGGACGTACCGGCCTGGTTATGGGCTGCATCAGCGGAATTGATATTGCGCTGTGGGATATTCTCGGAAAGGCAGCAAAGATGCCGGTAAGCAGACTGCTTGGGGCACATTCCGAGCGTGTTCCGGCTTATGCCAGCGGCGGATTTTACGCACCGGGAAAGGATCTGGACGGATTAAAGAAAGAGGTAGAAGGATATCTGAAGAAAGGATATCAGGATGTAAAGATTAAGATTGGACGGAATCCGGAAATTGCGGGAAACGCAGTTAATTATACCGCAAGTACGGAGTTTGCAGTCAGCTATGATGAGGATATCCGCCGTATCGCGGTAACCCGTGAGTTGGTAGGTTCGCGGGGCCGGGTGGCGGCAGACATCAATGCGGCATGGCCGGTGGAGGCAGTACTGAATGCGGTTCGTGATTTCCGGAGTGCTGGTCTTAGCTGGCTGGAAGAGCCAATCCTCTTTGAGGATGAGGAGGGATTAAAGCAGCTGCGAACAGAACTCATGGAAATCGCCCTGATGGGGTATGAAACAACCCAGGGCTGCAAAAACTTTGGTCGCCTGCTGAAAGAAAATGCAATGGATATTGTTCAGCCGGATATCGGTTGGGGCGGCGGATTCTCCGAGCTGCGCAAGATCGGTCTTGCGGCACAGAGCCTCTCTAAGCCGGTATCCTTGCATTCATTTGGATCCTGTGTTCATTTCGCAGCAAGCCTGCAGTTAGCCGGAAGCCTTCCGAATACAGAAGCCATTGAGAGTGAGGAGAATCAGAATATTTTAAAGACGGGTGTTTTAAAAACTCCGTTTGAGCATGATGAACATATGAACTTTTATGTTCCGCAGCTTCCGGGGCTTGGCATTGACATTGACTGGGATGCAACAGAAAAAATTCGGGTGTTCTAACAATGAGATAAGAAGATAGGGGGAACTACTATGACCATAACACCACTTGTTTACATGCTGGCTCTGATCGTATCGATCGTGCTCCTGCTGGTACTGACTCTGAAACTGAAAATGAACAGCTTTATGGCTTTGTTTTTCACTGCAATGGGACTTTCAGTTTTCTTTGGCGCATCACCGATTGAAAGCCTGAATAACATTACAGGTTCATTCGGAAGCAGCCTTGGAAGTATTGGCCTGCCGGTGCTCTTTGGCGCGATTCTTGCGATGGGAGTACAGGATTCGGGAGCAGCAATTGCAATCAGTAACTTTTTCGTAAAATTGTTCCGGGGCAAGCACCTGGAACTGGCTCCGGCATTAACTGCATATATTATGGCAATTTCTGTATTCGGAGATATCTCACAGCTTCTGACCGCACCAATCGCTGCAACCATCGCAAAGCGCAAAAACATGAATATGTCGGTTGTTACCCCGTATGTCATCACTGCTGTATGGTTTACCCATGGCGTGGTTCCACCATCAGCAGCAATCCTGGCTGTAGCCGTTCTCCTTGGTGCAGATGTTGGTATGGTAATCCTTTTGGGGCTGGTCATCTGTCTGGCAGCTTTGCTTATCATTTATGCCCTGACCATCCGCTGGATGACCAAGCATGCTTCCTACGCAGCACCGAAGCCAGAGTATACCGTCGGCATTGAGCCGGTAAAAGATGGCGATGACAGTGTAGAGAGTCTTCTGATGAGAGAGCCGGATATCCCGAACGCCCTGGTCGCATTCCTACCGCTGATTGTTCCGGCTGGCCTGATTGCAGCAGCATCCATTTGTGCGATGG
>CAVIRL010000004.1:0-20668 GCA_963645005.1 Prevotella sp. P5-108 | reverse complement strand
GTGTTGTACTTCAGGTTATCAATTTTATCGGAAATAAATCTATTGCTATGCTGGTTGGTATCATTATTCTGATTTTTACCAATGGCAATATCAAAGCAAAAATGCTCCGCAATGCAAACCGTACTGAGAAAATCAGTGAGAACGCAAGCCTTCTGGAACTTGGTATGGGCAACTGGGTAAAACGTGCAATCGATGTATCTGCAATGGTTCTGATGGTTACCGCAATGGGTGCAGCATTTGCATCTGTTCTTTCCGGTCAGCCGGTTGTGTCTGAGATTGCCGAAGTTGTTGCAAAATCCGGTATCCCGATGATCCTGATTCCGTTTATTATCGCAGCGGTTATGCGTGCAGCAGCAGGTTCCATGGCAACTGCATCCATGGCAGCAGCAGGTATTTGCCTGCCGATCATGAACATGCTGGGGCTGTCTCCGGTAGCTGTTACACTGGCAATTGGCCTTGGTACTGTACTGTTTGGTCACGTCAACGACTCCGGTTGCTGGATGTGCCAGGAGGTATTCAATGTGGATCTGCCGCAGTATCTGAAATATGTCAGCCCGATGGCAGCATTTGGCGGATGTGTCGGCATGGTTCTGCTAATGATTTTAAGTATGATCGGATTCATATAAATCCGCTTGATTTTTGCAGAAAATTGTACTATAGTTAAGACACGATAAGTTCTTCGGGGCGGGGTGCAATTCCCCACCGGCGGTTACAGTCCGCGACCTGCGTAAGGCAGCTGATTTGGTGAGATTCCAAAACCGACAGTATAGTCTGGATGAGAGAAGAAATTGTGTGAAGGCTTTCGCAGGAACTGCGAAGGCGGCATGAATGAATCATCACCCCCGGATAGAGATATCCGGGGGATTTTTATTTTATGACTCATATGATCGGAAACAAAAGTTTCCATTCCTCTGCCGCACACGATTCCTCTGAATGATGAACTTAAGTATTTTATTTCAGGAGGAAAGAGACATGAAAGAAAAACTTCTTACAACGAAAAATGTGGTATTAATGGGAATGTTTGGTGCGCTTGCCGGCGTGCTGATGCTGTTTGAGTTCCCGCTTCCGTTCCTGGCACCGAGCTTTTACGGACTGGATGTCAGTGAGGTTCCGGTGCTGATCGGTACTTTTGCCATGGGTCCGGTAGCAGGGGTCATTATGGAAGTTGTCAAGATTCTGGTAAAACTGGTATTAAAGCCGACCAGCACTGGATTTGTAGGTGAGTTTGCCAACCTGGTAATTTCCTGTTCCATGGTCATTCCGGCAGGCCTGATCTATAAGATTTCCCATACACGGAAAGGTGCTATGACCGGTCTGGTTGTGGGAACCGCTCTGATGGCGGCTGTTGGTGTGGCAGCAAACGCACTGGTTATGCTTCCGTTCTACTCCAACTTTATGCCGATGGAGACCATCCTGGCAGCAGGTGCAGCCATCAACCCGGCTGTTGGAAGTGTATGGACTTTCGCATTCTTCTGCGTAGGCCCCTTCAACCTGGTGAAGGGTGTTGTCGTATCTGTGGTAACCTCCCTGGTTTACAAGCGTGTCAGCGTTCTGATCCACAGTGTGGGAAAGCATCAGAAAACTGTGAAGAACAATAAGCGTGTTAACGCATAAGCTGAATTCTGGAAATCCATTCTGACGCCCCGTGGTGTGCCTTGCACCGCGGGGCGTCTTGTGTTATGATTAGGCAGAATATACCAATAGAAGTGTACTGCAAAGAAGGTAACGTATGAATACAAAACTGGTAAAAATAGAGGATACAAAACAGATCAAAGATGAGGAACTGGCGGAGGCCGCGCAGATTCTGCGCGACGGCGGCCTGGTGGCATTTCCGACCGAGACGGTATACGGACTGGGTGCCAATGCGCTGGATGAGGCTGCGGCAAAGAAGATTTACGCAGCTAAGGGGCGTCCGTCTGACAATCCGCTGATTGCGCACATTTCCTGTCTGGATGAGTTAGCACCGCTGGTGGCGTACATTCCGGAGGCGGGAAGAAAGCTGGCCGAAGCCTATTGGCCGGGACCGCTCACTATGGTATTTCCGAAGAGTGACATTGTGCCTTACGGAACCACGGGCGGTCTGGATACCGTGGCAGTCCGCATGCCGAGCGACCCGGTGGCAAACCGGCTCATTAAACTGGCGGGAGTTCCGGTGGCAGCACCGAGTGCCAATACCTCCGGTCGGCCGAGTCCGACCACGGCCCGGCATGTATGGCAGGATATGGAAGGCAAGATTGAGATGATCCTGGATGGCGGTCCGGTGGGAATCGGTGTGGAGTCCACCATTGTGGATGTTTCCGGGGATGTTCCGACCCTGCTTCGTCCGGGTGCCATTACCATGGAGATGCTGCGGGAGACTGTGGGAAGAGTGGAGATTGATCCGGCTATCCAGGCACCGCCGAGTGCGGACCTGCGGCCGAAAGCGCCAGGCATGAAATACCGTCATTACGCGCCCCATGCAGATCTGCAGCTGGTAGAGGGTGAGACGGACAAGGTGGTGGAGACCATCAACAGTCTGGTGAAGGAGAAACTTGCGGAGGGCAAAAAGGTCGGGGTGATCTGCACTAATGAGACGAGATTGCGTTATCCCCAGGGAGAGGTCCGCAGCGTGGGCATCCGGGCAAAGGAGGAGACCATTGCTCATAACCTGTTTGCCGTGTTGAGAGAGTTTGACGATCTGGATGTGGACTGCATTTATTCGGAGAGCTTTTCCAAGGATCATCTGGGACAGGCCATCATGAACCGGCTGACGAAAGCGGCGGGTTATCATGTGCTGAAGGTGTGAGAAAGCCGCATAGCGGAGCAGAGAAAAAGTGTTTTGTCTGGTGTGCTGGCCCGGACAAAGCTACTGTGATGAGACAGAAAAGGTTCGTGCAATGCATGAACTGAAAAAGTGACAGGAGGGAACGATATGAGCAATTCCAAGAAACGTGTGGATTATATTTCCTGGGATGAATATTTTATGGGCGTGGCAGACTTATCCGGACGCCGTTCCAAGGATCCGAATACCCAGGTAGGAGCCTGCATTGTCAGCGAAGATAACAAGATCATGTCCATGGGCTACAATGGGTTTCCGAAGGGATGTTCCGATGATGAATTTCCATGGGGACGAGAGCAGGAGTCTGATGATCCCTACAGTACAAAATATCTGTATGTGACCCACAGTGAGCTCAACGCCATCTTAAACTACCGGGGCGGCAGCCTGGAGGGCAGCAAAATTTATGTAACTCTCTTCCCGTGCAATGAGTGTGCGAAGGCCATCATTCAGGCGGGAATTAAGACTATCATTTATAAGGAAGATAAATATCCGGATTCTCCGTCCGTGCGGGCATCCAAGCGCATGCTGAATGCGGCAGGCGTTCGGTATTACCAGTACGACCAGACCGGAAGAAAGATTGAGATTAACGTATAAGATATGAAGTTTTTACTGACGGCGGTCAACGCCAAATACATCCACTCCAACCCGGGAGTGTACAGCTTAAAAATGTTTGCCGAGTCCCAGGGCGCGGCAGAACCAGTGCAGGGAGACCAGAATCCGCGTGAGGATGGTCTCCCTTGTGCGCTCTCGGCAGGCGGGGAACCGGAAGTCCACGGTGCCGCATGGATTTCGGAACCGGCGCAGCAGGAGAAAGCGGGCTGCAGTATGCAGGTGGAAATTGCGGAGTATACCATCAACAATCAGATGGAGCTGATCCTGGAGGATGTCTACCGGAGAAAGCCGGATATGATAGGCATTTCCTGCTATATCTGGAATATTGCTTATGCGCTGGATCTGGTGCGGGACATTCACAAGGTATTGCCGGATACCGACATCTGGCTGGGCGGCCCGGAGGTTTCCTACGATGCGCCGCAGCTTCTTGCCCGGGAGCCGGAGGTGTTTGGGGTCATGAAGGGCGAAGGAGAGGAGATGTTTGCGGCCCTTTTAAACTGTTACCGGACATTGGGATGCACGGTGCGGAGCCTGCAGCGGGGAGTGCAGGAGTCAGACGGAACTGTGGAGGCTGATTTCGCGTGTATGGCGGACCGGCAAGACGGACAGCCGGAGTATGTGACTGCAGCAGAAGAACGGGATGAGGCACGCGCAGCGGAATTCTGGCGCCGCATGTCCCGGGTGGCAGGCCTGACTTACCACGGCGCTGACGGAAACCTTTGCGACCAGCCCATCCGCCCGGTCATGGATATGAGCCGGATCCCGTTTCTGTATCCGAGCCTGGACGGGTTTGAGAACCGTATCGTCTACTATGAAAGCAGCCGCGGCTGCCCGTTTTCCTGCAGCTACTGTCTGTCTTCCATTGACAAGTCCGTGCGTTTCCGGGATCTGGACCTGGTTCTGCCGGAGCTGGACTTTTTTCTGGAAAGACGGGTGCCCCAGGTTAAGTTTGTGGACCGCACCTTTAACGCGAAAAAGAGTCATTCCATGGCCATTTGGAAGCATATTCTGGAACATGACAACGGTGTGACCAACTTTCATTTTGAGATTACGGCAGATCTCCTGGATGAGGAAGAACTGGAACTCATCAGCCGCATGCGCCCGGGCCTGATTCAGCTGGAGATTGGCGTGCAGAGCACGAATCCGGATACGATCCGGGCAATTCACCGGAAAATGGACTTAAAACGGCTGCGTTATGTGGTGGAGCGGATCAATGCCGGTAAAAATGTGCATCAGCATCTGGATCTCATTGCCGGACTGCCTTTTGAGGATTACAACTCCTTTGGACGATCCTTCAATGAGGTCTATTCCATGGAGCCGGAACAGTTTCAGCTTGGTTTTTTGAAGGTGCTGAAGGGATCCTATATGCACGATATGGTAGAGGAATATGGCCTGGAATACCGTGGAAAAGCGCCCTATGAGGTGCTGTCCACGAAGTGGCTGCCCTACAGCGATGTGCTCCGCTTAAAAGGTGTGGAGGACATGGTGGAGGTGTATTACAACAGCCGCCAGTTTTTGCGGACCTTAAAGCTGTTTGAACAGGAATTTGAGACGGCCTTTGCCATGTATGAGTATATGGCCCGGTATTACGATGAACAGCATTTGACAGGACTGAATCACAGCCGTCTGGCGCGTTATGAAATCTTTCATGACCTGATCAGCCGGAACGTGGAGCCGGGTCGGATGGGCGCCTTCGAGGATGCATTGATGTGCGATCTGTACTTCCGGGAGAATGCAAAAAGCCGCCCGTCCTTTGCGCTGCCTCAGGCTCCGTATAAGGAAGTCATCCGCCGGTTGGTTCCGGAACTGCGGACGCTGGGAGCCCAGGTTCACGCGGAGGTACTGCGGTCCGGCGAGATCCTTCTGTTTGATTACCGGGAGAAAGATCAGTTGGATCATAACGCGAAGCTGACAATGCTGGGGAGGACAGACGTATGAGGAAGGAACAGAATGCAGCCGCTGTGGCAGGACAGATTCAAATGGAGCATGAAAACGGACAGCAGAGCCTGCAGATTCCAAACAGCTATATTGCCCTAGATCTGGAAACCACCGGTCTGAATCCAAAACAGGACAAGATTATCGAGATTGGCGCGGTGCGTGTGGAAGACGGACAGGAAACTGGCCGGTTTCATACCATGCTGAACCCACATAGGGAGCTGGAAGCGCGGATCACGGAGCTGACCGGCATCACCGGGGATATGTTGAAAGCCGCGCCGGACATTGTGGATATCCTGGCAGAATTTCTGATTTTTTGTGGAGAACTTCCGCTTCTTGGCCATCATGTTATTTTTGATTACAGTTTTGTAAAGCGGGCTGCCGTGAATCAGGGACTGACCTTTGAAAAAAACGGGATTGATACGTTGACGATCTGCCGCCGGTTCATGCCGGAGGCAGAGAGCAAGCGTCTGGGATCGGCCTGTGCGTTTTATGGTCTGACCCAGGAGAGTGCCCACCGGGCTCTGGGAGATGCACTGGATGCGCACCGGCTTTATCAGAAACTGGCAGAACGGCACAGTGCGGAGGCACCGGAAGCCTTTGCGGCAAAGCCTCTGATCTACAAGGTTAAACGGGAACAGCCGGCCTCCAAAAAGCAAAAAGAGGACTTGCGGTATTTACTAAAATATCATAAAATAGATTTACCTGTGCAGATTGATTACCTGAGCAGGAATGAGATTTCCCGTATCACGGATAAAATCATATCCCGGTACGGAAGAATCCGGTAATTTAGTACAGTAAAAACATGGATCTGCCCGCAGAAATAAAAGGCGGGCAATATTTTTAGAATTAAGAAGAGGTGAATTTTATTATGATGAACATGCATAACAATAAAAAGGCCCGTGTGATCATGGGTGTTGTAATCGTAATCCTGATCGTGGCTATGGTAGCTCCGATGGTATTATCCGTTATGAGCTGATAAACAGTCACAGAACAGGCGGGAAAGCACATGGCGCAGTACTGCAGGATCATGCAGACAGAGGGAGAAGATTATGAAAAAGAGCAGTGTGCTGGGAGGCCTGGCCTTTGCAGCAATACTTGGGAGTGTGTTTGCATTTCCGGCCTATGCGAAGGAAAAAACATATCCGGAGGGCATTTACGCAGGTGATTTTGCGCTGGGCGGACTGACAAAGGAGCAGGCGGAGAAAGAGTTTGCCGCTTACATTTCCGGTCTGGAAGTGCGCAGTGTGACGCTGGACGTGGCAGGAACCGAAGTGGAGACTACCGCGAAAGCTCTGGGCTATTCCTGCAAAAATGAAGATGCGCTGCAGGAAGCAGAGGAGTATGCCGCGGGCGGATGCCTGATCCGGCAGTATATGGAGCGCAAGGATCTGGAAAAGGAGCCGGTGCACATTTCACTGGATGCCGGTGTAGACGATGCGGCGGTTCAGGCTTTTGTGGAGGAACAGTGTTCCGGACTTCCGGGCGAGCCGCAGGATGCCGCAATTACCCGCGTGAATGGAAGGTTTGAGATTACACCGGAGAAGAGCGGCATGGCGGTGGATGTAAAGGCTACCATAGAAAAGCTGAATGAGGAACTGGGAAAAGAGAATGATGCAGTCAGCGTGGAAGCCGTGGTGACTGAGCAGGAACCAAAGATCAAAAAAGCAGATCTGGAAACCATTTCCGATGTGCTGGGTACCTGTACCACGGCCTATGCCAGCAGCGGAGCATCCCGTTCCGGCAACATTGCCAACGGTGCATCCAAGATCAACGGCCATGTGCTGATGCCGGGGGAGACTCTGTCCGGTTATGAGTGCATGCACCCGTTTACCATTGAGAACGGCTATTTTACGGCGGCGGCTTATGAGAATGGACAGGTTGTAGACAGTGTAGGCGGCGGTGTCTGCCAGATTGCAACAACTCTGTATGGTGCGTCGCTGCAGGCCGAGCTGGAGATCACCCAGCGGCAGAATCATTCCATGATCGTTACTTATGTGAAGCCATCTATGGATGCAGCGATTGCCGGTACTTATAAAGATATTAAAATTACGAATAATTACAGCACGCCGATCTATATCGAGGGAACCACAGCGGGTAAGACACTGACCTTTACTATTTACGGTAAGGAGACCCGCCCGGCAAACCGCAAGGTGGAGTACATTTCCGAAACCTTAAGCAAGACGGATCCGGGTGAGCCGCAGCGCAAGGTAGACAATTCTTTAAAGCCGGGGCAGATAAAGCAGGTTCAGTCTGCCCACATCGGTTACAAGTCCAGACTGTGGAAGGTTGTTACGGTAGATGGCGTTGAGAAGGAACGTACCATTCTGCATACTGATACTTACAACCCGTCCAAGGCCATTGTTCTGGTTGGTTCGGCAGTTCCGGAAGCAGCAGAAACACAGGCGCAGCCGGCAGAAGCACAGCCGGAGCAGGCAGCACCGGCAGAGACTGCGGCACCGCAGCCGTCCCAGAGCCAGGTGGTTGGCTCGGGAGCGGTGAGCCAGCTATCTGAGAGTTCCAGTGGTGGCCCGGGAGCGGTAAGCCAGCCGTCGGAGAGTTCCGGTGGTGGCCCGGGAGCGGTGAGCCAGCCGTCGGAGAATTCCGGTGGTGATCCGGGTTCTGCCCCGGCAACGGCAGAAGCAGCACCGGCTCCTGCATCAGAGGAACCGGGAGCGCAGTAAAAGAGCCCATTTTTGGGGCAAGTGTGACAGGCAAAAGCGGTCAGATGTGCCTGCTGGCACAGGAAGCCGCTGTGAAAGGTTTGAATTCATATGATGCGAAAGATTGAGCGCGAGAACACGGGACTTCTGCATGCCGGACAGGATCTGGTGGTGGCAGGCTGTGTGGGGCTCGCGGGTACGGTAAAGCTGGCGGAGGCAAAGAAAGAGGAACTGTTCCGCTGGTTTTCCGGTGAATATATGGAAGAGATTGCGGGCTGCAGCCGGTATCTTCTGCGGGAAGCCGCGGGGGATGAAAAGCAGGCGGCACTGCAGGCCGCAGAGAATCCGGCGGACGATGCGCCGCTCTGTGCGGTAGGCCCGGAGTTCTGGCGTGCCTGCGGTGCCGCAGAGTGGGAACCGGCTGGTGAAGGCGGCATTTTAACGGCCATCTGGAATCTCACCGGTGCCTATGAAACCGGCGTGGAGTTTTATCTGAGGCAGATTCCCATTCGCCAGGAGACCGTAGAGGTCTGTGAACGGCTGGAATTAAATCCGTACCGGCTTTACAGCCGGGGCTGTGTGCTTCTGGCAGCAGACAATGGCGGGCAGCTTGTCCGCACACTGGCAGGGCAGCACATTCCGGCCCGGGTGATCGGCCGGGTGAACAAAGGCATTGCACGGGAAATGATCGTGCAGGAGGGCCGGGGTTTTTTAGAGCGTCCCCAGCCTGATGAAATATTAAAGGTGATTCCCGGTTTTTTCGATTAGGAAAAATCGGGATTCCACATATATACAATTATACAAGGAGGCAATCAAAACATGAGAGAGAAAATTTTGGCGGTAATCGAAAAGAACAGCAGAATCGATATCCATGACCTGGCGATTCTTTTAGGGGAGAGCGAAGTCGCGGTCGCCAATGAGATTGCCGAGATGGAGAATGAGCATATTATCTGTGGTTATCACACCCTGATCAACTGGGACAACACCAGCGAGGAAAAAGTGGTTGCGCTGATCGAGGTAAAAGTAACTCCCCAGCGCGGCATGGGATTTGACAAGATTGCGGAGCGCATTTACCAGTATAGCGAGGTGAATGCAGTATACTTAATGTCCGGAGCATTTGACTTTACTGTATTTATTGAAGGCAAGACCATGCGCCAGGTGGCACAGTTTGTATCTGACAAGCTGGCTCCGCTGGATTCTGTTTTAAGCACTGCAACCCATTTTGTACTGAAAAAATATAAGGACCACGGAACAGTTCTCTGCGATGAGGTCCAGGATGAAAGGATGCTGATTACACCGTGAGAAACCCACTAAATGAAAAAATCGTTTCCATCCCGCCGTCCGGGATCCGGAAGTTTTTTGATATCGTAAGCGAGATGAAGGATGCCATTTCCCTTGGTGTGGGCGAGCCGGATTTCGATACGCCGTGGCACATCCGTGAGGAGGGCATCTACTCCCTGGAAAAGGGACGTACCTTCTACACTTCCAACGCAGGTTTAAAAGATCTGAAAATTGAGATCCACAATTATCTGGAGCGCCGCTGCAATGTCTGCTACGATCCGGACCATGAGATCATGGTAACCGTTGGCGGCAGCGAGGCTATTGATGCAGCTATGCGTGCCATGATCGACCCGGGAGATGAAGTGCTGATCCCGCAGCCGAGCTACGTTTCCTACACTCCCTGCTGTATCCTGGCAGATGGTGTTCCGGTGATCATCGAGCTGGAAGAGAAAGACTGTTTCCGTTTAACACCGGAGAAGCTGCTGGAGAAGATCACCCCAAAGACCAAGATCCTGGTGCTGCCGTTCCCGAACAACCCGACCGGCGCCATCATGGAGCGGGAGGATCTGGAGAAGATCGCAGAGATTGTGATCGAGAAAGACCTGTTTGTGATCTCTGATGAGATTTATTCTGAGTTGACTTATGCGAAGGAAGATCATGTATCCATCGCATCTTTGCCTGGTATGAAGGAGCGCACCGTTCTGATCAATGGTTTCTCCAAGGCCTTTGCCATGACCGGATGGCGTCTGGGCTATGCCTGTGCGCCGGAAGCTGTCTTAAAGCAGATGTTAAAGATCCATCAGTATGCCATCATGTGTGCACCGACTACCAGCCAGTATGCAGCCGTGGAAGCTCTGCGCAACGGTGATGAGGATGTACAGCATATGCGCGAGTCCTACGATCAGCGCCGCCGTTTTCTGCTGAATGCGTTCCAGGAGATGCATCTGGACTGCTTTGAGCCACAGGGTGCATTCTACGTGTTCCCGAGCATCAAGCGTTTTGGCATGACATCTGAGGAGTTTGCAACCCGTCTTCTGAAAGAGGAGAAGGTGGCAGTTGTACCGGGAACCGCATTCGGAGACTGCGGAGAGGGATTTCTGCGAGTGTCTTACGCTTATTCTTTAAAGAGCCTGAAGGAAGCCTTAAGCCGCATCAAACGGTTTGTGGACCGCCTGGACGGAAAAACGGAGTAAAGGGATGAACATTGTATTATTTGAGCCGGAAATGCCCATGAACACCGGCAATATCGGTCGGACCTGTGTGGCAACCAACACCCGTCTGCACCTGATCGAGCCGCTGGGCTTTAAGCTGAATGAGAAGGCTGTAAAGCGCGCCGGACTGGATTACTGGGACAAGCTGGATGTCACGGTATATTCCGACTTCCAGGATTTTCTGGACCGCAATCCGGGGGCGAAAATCTACATGGCTACCACCAAGGCACCGAAAACCTACACGGATGTGGAGTACGAGCCGGATTGCTACATAATGTTCGGCAAGGAGAGCGCGGGAATCCCGGAAGAGATTCTGATTGAGCACAAGGAGAACTGCGTGCGCATTCCCATGTGGGGCGATATCCGCTCCTTAAACCTGTCCAATTCCGTGGCCATTGTGCTGTATGAGGCACTGCGTCAGAATGGCTTTGAGAAGATGAACATGGAAGGGCATCTGCACCGGCTGCACTGGAAAGACGAAGTGCAGGATAATAATAAAGCATGATCCGGACTACGGCATGATGGTGACAGCAAGCCACAATCCGGCTGTCTGCAACGGAATCAAGGTATTTACCAAAGGCTGACCGGACGTACAAAAAGAAATACAAAAAATCACGAAAAAATTTTGAAAAAGGGGTTGCAAAAATAGTTAGCCTATGCTAATATAATGACAGTTAGCCGCAACTAACTACATGTGAATATTCTATACATTTCGTCTGGTTTCATCTGACCCGTGAAATCAGAAAACTCAACTCCTAAACGAAAAGCACGCTGTAAAGCGTGCTTTTTGTTGTTCCGGGCCATGATATTATGGTAGAATGGTTTATGAGAAATGCAAACTTATGACGGGAGTGTGGCGGCAGCTATGAAACATTCACTATATTATAAATTTATATTGGGTTATCTGGTATTTGGTTTGCTGGGCTTTGCGTCCATTGCGACGTTTTCAGCCCGGATGATGAACAAAAACCAGATAAAAAACCAGGCTGAGGCCATGTATGACGAGGCGAACCTGATCGCGTCGGCCTATAGCAGCGTGTATCAGGGGCAGGGACAGAAGCAGGATATGGATTCTGTGTATCCGCAGCTTCAGGCCGTGGCAAAGTTTGTACGTGCGGAAATCTGGGTGGTGAACCGCCAGGGCATTATTGTGGTGGACAGTGAACAGAATCAGCGAGCCGGGACAGCCATCGAGGGCTTCGACCCCACGGCAACCGGCAATAAATCCTACAGCACTGGCTCATATTATGGGATTTTCCCCTATGATGTGCTGAGTGTTTCCGCACCGATCACGGGAAATTACAATACCTACGGCTATGTGCTGGTGCATCTGCCCATGAGCGTGATCTGGGAGATGAGCAATTCCAATCTGAATGTGGTTTACATAACGTCAGCGATCCTGTTTATCCTTTCTCTGACCATTTTGCTGGTATTTACAAATACGGTTTATTTTCCGCTGAAGAAGATCACGGAGGGGGCCAATGAATATGCGGCAGGAAATCTGGATTACCGCATTGACATTAATACCCGGGATGAGATGGGATATCTGGCGGGTACGCTGAACTATATGTCGGGTGAGCTGAACAAGCTGGAGGAATATCAGCGAAACTTTATTGCCAATGTTTCCCACGATTTCCGTTCTCCGCTGACATCCATCAAGGGATATCTGGAGGCCATTATAGACGGAACCATCCCGCCGGAAATGTACGAAAAATACTTGACCCGGGTAATCAGCGAGACGGAACGTCTGACAAAGCTGACCCAGGGAATGCTGACGCTGAACTCGATGGACAGCAAGGGCTATCTTTCCCGTTCCAGCTTTGATATCAACCGTGTGATCAAGGATACGGCGGCATCCTTTGAAGGAACCTGTGAGAAGAAAAACATCAGCTTTGAACTGACTTTTTCCGATACGATCCAGATGGTTTATGCGGATCTCGGAAAGATTCAGCAGGTGCTGTACAATCTGATTGATAATGCCATCAAGTTCAGTCATTCTGACTCCACGATCTACATCCAGACCCGAATTAAGAATGAGAAGATCTTTGTGTCAGTAAAGGATACGGGAATCGGAATTCCCAAGGACAGTGTGAAGAAGGTTTTTGACCGGTTCTATAAGTCGGATCTGTCCCGCGGAAAAGATAAAAAGGGAACCGGACTGGGGCTGGCTATCGTGAAGGAGATCATACAGGCACATGGGGAGAACATTGATGTGATCAGTACTGAGGGCGTGGGATCAGAATTTATCTTTTCCCTGCCGCTGGCAATGAATCTGTAAGGGCAAAGAAGAAAAAATGCCGGGGGCACCCGTAAATCTGGTGCCTGCCCGGCTTTTTCTGTACCTGATAAAAGTTTACTTGCGTACTTCAAATTTATATCCGATGCCCCACACGGTGGTGATGGCCCAGTTGGCGTGATCCTTGATCTTTTCCCGAAGGCGCTTGATATGTACGTCCACGGTGCGGGTGTCGCCGATGTATTCATAGCCCCAGATATGATCTAAAAGCTGTTCTCTGGTAAATACCTGGTTCGGTGAAGAAGCCAGGAAGTATAACAATTCCAGCTCCTTTGGCGGCATCTCCACAGAGTGGCCGCAGTAGGTGACCGCGTAGTTGGTCAGGTTGACGGTCAGGTCCGGGTACTCCACGTACTCGCCCTGCTGGGCCGGTTCCGGTACGGCAGAGGCCGGTGCGGTCTGGTAGCGGCGGAGCACTGCTTTGACTCTGGCCACCAGCTCCTTGGAATCAAAAGGCTTGATCATATAGTCATCGGCGCCCAGCTCCAGTCCCAGCACTTTATCAAAAATCTCACCTTTGGCAGAGAGCATGATGATCGGAACCTGGGAGGTGGTCCGCAGCTCGCGGCACACCTGGTAGCCGTCAATGCCCGGAAGCATCAGATCCAGAAGAATCAGGTTCGGTTTGAACTCCGGGAAGATCTTCAGGGCTTCCTCGCCATCATTTACAATATAAGTTTCGTAGCATTCTTTCATCAGATAGAGAGAAATCAGTTCTGCGATGTTCTCATCATCATCTACGATCAAAATCCGCTGTTTTTCAGCCATGTCTTATTCCTCCTGATTTATTTAAACACTACGATGGTTACGCCTGCGTCGCCTTCTCCGAAGCCGCCCAGGTGGAATTCCTTAATATATTTGAGCCGTTTTAAATGCTTGTGGATACCGGCGCGCAAGGCTCCGGTACCTTTTCCGTGAACAATGCGGACCTGCGGCAGATGGGCAATGTAGGCATCGTCCAGATATTTGTCCAACTGCGCCACGGCTTCGTCTACCGTCATGCCCAGAACGTTGATCTCCGGGGAGATGCCGAAGGACTTGGACATCTTGATGTTGCTGCTTCCACTGCCCTTGCGGCGGGATTCCAGGCCCGGACCGCTGACAGAATTCTCCTGCAGCAGTTCCAGGTCGCTTAAGTTTACCTTGGAACGCAGGATACCCATCTGGACAAATAAGTTGCCCTGGGCATCCGGAAGGCTGCTGACAGTGCCCTTTAAGTTCATGGAGAGGACGCGGACACCGTCCCCCAGCTTCAGGATTTTCGGGTTGATGGCTTTGTGCGGTTTCTTTGGTTCCTGTTTTAAGGATAGGCTGCCCTCGACCTTCTTTAGGCTGTCGCGCAGCCTGGTGCGCTCTGCCTCCAGGGCTCTGGTGTCGATGCCGGAGGAAGCAGCCAGCTTGTTGATGTTCTTGATGGTGCGGTCCGCAGTTTCTTTTGCCTCCCGCAGGATCTGCTGGGCCTCTTCGTTGGCCTTGCGGATCATCTTGTCTTTGCGCTCGTCGAATTTCTCTTCCTTCTTTTCCAGTCCGGATTTCAGGCGGGAAATCTCAGCTTTGTAGCTTTCAATCTCTGCGCGCTCTTTCTCGATGGTAACGCGGTTCTCCTCCAGACGGCTGATGACATCCTCAAAGGTTTCATCCTCGGATTCCAGATGGCTCTTTGCGTCCTCGATGATGTACTCCGGCAGGCCCAGCTTTTTGGAAATAGCAAAAGCGTTGCTCTTGCCCGGGATTCCGATCAGCAGACGGTAAGTCGGACGCAGGGTCGCGACATCAAACTCGCAGCAGGCATTTTCCACGCCCGGTGTACTGAGGGCGTAGATCTTTAATTCGCTGTAATGGGTGGTGGCCATGGTCCGGCACTTCATGTTGTGCAGGAAATTCAGGATGGCAATGGCCAGGGCTGCGCCTTCGGTTGGATCCGTTCCGGAACAGAGCTCATCGAAGAGGCAGAGGGAATGGCTGTCTGCCTGATTTAAAATGTGCACGATGTTGGTCATGTGAGCAGAGAAGGTACTGAGACTCTGCTCAATGCTCTGCTCGTCACCGATATCGGCGAAAACTTCTTCAAAAACGGCCAGCTCGGATCCTTCGAAGGCCGGAATATGCAGACCGGCCTGTCCCATCAGGGTGAAGAGGCCGACGGTCTTTAAAGAAACGGTCTTACCGCCGGTGTTCGGTCCGGTAACCATCAGAAGGTCGAAATCTGTGCCAAGCCACACAGTGATCGGAACAACCTTTTGCGGGTCCAGAAGCGGGTGGCGGCCATCCTTGATGTGGATGCGGCCTTCGGTGTTGAATTTCGGTTCGCTGCATTTGAAATGGCGGGACAGGGCTGCTTTTGCGAAGATGAAATCCAGGCGGGTCAGAATCTGCAGGTCAATGGCAAGTTCGGTGGTATAAGGCATCAGCTGCTCGCTCAGGTCGGCAAGAACGGCCTCAATTTCCTTCTGCTCCTGGATCTCCAGGGTACGCAGCTCGTTGTTCAGCTGAATGACAGCCATCGGTTCGATGAAGAGGGTGGACCCGGTGGAGGACTGGTCATGGACCATGCCGTTTACCTGGGACTTGTACTCCGCTTTGACCGGCAGGCAGTAGCGGCCGTCACGCATGGTAATAACGGCATCCTGCAGATAGGAACGGCTGCTGTTTAAGATGCTGTTCAGCTGTGTATGGATGCGGTCGTTGATGCCATGCATGGAGCGGCGGACCTTATGGAGACCCGGGCTTGCGTTGTCGCTGATCTCGTCTTCGGAAAGAATACAGCGTTTGATCTCGTTGTTGACCGGAGTGACCGGTTCCAGGCTGCGGAACATGGAATCCAGGGAGTCATCCGGGAATTCCTCGGATTCCTCATGGTGTCCGTAGGCTTTGGCACGGGCCGCCACAGTAAGCAGGGAACTGATGGATAAGAGTTCCGGAATGCCAAGAGAACTGCCGATTTCCAGTCGCTTTAAGGAGTCGCGGATATCGCGGACACCGCTTAAGGAAAGGCTGCCCTTCATGCGGACACGGGTGAGGGCATCGCTGGTTTCGGTCTGTGCCTGCACGATCTCGTGATAGTCACTCATGGGGAGCAGATTCTGGCAGAGAAGCTTTCCCGGAGCGGAAGCCGCGTAACCGGTCAGCTGATTGATGATTTTATTATATTCTAATGTTTTTAATACCTTCTGATTCATAAAAATCCTCGATTGTGTTTTATTTGTATTTGGATTATAGCATGAAATGACCTTCGGTGAAAGGGTGGATGCCACTTTTTAGTTGCGCAAATCGGCCGAAAACCTTATAATAAAAGATAATGCATAAAACGCTATGCATATGGGAGGATTATGGAAGTAAGGAGGACTTGAATGTCTGAAATACGGGATCCGGAAAAGAACCAGGAACGTGATTTTATTCGTGAAAAGATCGTGAAACCGGCGCCGAGCAGGAAGCAGATTTGCACAAACATGGCCACCGCAGCCTGCGCCGGAATTATTTTTGGAGTGGTATCGGCGGTCTGCTTTGCGCTGACCAGACCGATCCTGGAACAGATATCAGAGGGAAACAAGCCGACGGCTTCGGCCGTTTCCATCCCGAAAGATGAGCTGGCCGAGTCTTCTGCGGAAGCGCAGGAATCTGAACAGGCTGCAGAAACTGAGACGGAGCCGGTGGAAGAGATGGTTCAGAGCGCACTGGAGCATTACCGCTATACGGTGGAGGATCTGGACACTATGATCGGCAGTCTGCGGAGCAGGGCCCTGACGGCAGATAAGAGTGTGGTTGTAGTTCATTCCGTGCAGCAGAATACCGACTGGTTTGATAATCCGGTAGAGACGACAGGCCTGTATGCCGGCGTTATCATAGCCAAGACCAGCCAGGAGCTTCTGATCCTGACACCGGATGCCGCGGTGGAACAGGCAGATTCCATCAAGGTAACCTTTGAGAGCGGCAGGGATGTCAGTGCTTCTATGAAACAGAAGGATGCCACATCCGGCATGGCCATTGTCAGTGTCAGCACGGAGGATGCGGGAGCATCGCAGCTGCGGGATTTAGAACCAATACCCCTGGGGAATTCCTACCAGATGCGGCAGGGCGATCTGATCGCGGCGGTGGGCAGTCCGGCCGGTGTCGTACACTCCCTGGATTACGGGTTTGTATCCTACACCGTGCGCAGCAATCCTATGGTGGACCAGCATTGCCGCATGCTGTATTCCAATATTCTGACCGATGCCGGAAAAGGCACCTTCCTCATCAATACGGAGGGAGAGTTGATCGGATGGGCCATAGCGGTACAGGACAGTTCCGGAGCGGACAGCCGGGTGGCAGAGATTCTTGGAATTTCTGATTATAAGGGAACTCTGGAGAAGCTCAGCAACGGCCAGGCGGTTCCCTGTATCGGAATCATAGGCCAGGAAGTGACGGAAGCGCAGGTAGCAGGCGGACTTCCGGCAGGCATCTACGTAATGAGTGCGGTAACGGATAAGCCTGCGTACAACGCCGGAATACAGAATGGCGACATCCTGACGGAGATAGACAAGACCCCGGTACGTTCCATGAAAGAATATCAGGCGGCAGTGGAGAAGATGACCTGCGGCCAGACGGTCCGTGTGACGGTGGCACGCAATGGCCGCGATACCTACACAGAGCTGGAATTTGATGTGACGGTAGGAAGCCGGTAGGAGCAGAATCGCCGCCATTTGCGGAACGCGAAGCATCGGCAAAATCCGTGACTGTGCAGGTACTGAACAGTTACCGAAAAAGATAGAAAGTAAAGGGAAAGATATGAGGTATATTGACAGTTTTAGAGAAGGCATGCACATTTCCGATGTGTATCTGTGCAAGAATAAGCAGATCGCGCTGACGAAGAATGGAAAGGAATATGGCAACCTGGTACTCCAGGACAAGACCGGTACCATTGACGCAAAGATATGGGATCTGGGTTCACCGGGAGTTGGCAATTTCGAGACCCTGGAGTATGTATACATTGACGCGGACGTGACCGTGTTCATGGGCGCAAACCAGTTAAACGTAAAGCGGATCCGCAAGGCAGATGAGGGTGAGTATATCCCGGCAGATTATCTTCCGGTGTCTTTAAAAGATGTGAAGCAGATGTATTCCGAGCTGCTGGCCCTGATCGCTTCCGTGAAGAATCCGTATCTGAGAAAGCTTCTGGACAGCTACTTCGGTGATCCGGATTTCGCAAAGGCATTCCAGTTCCACAGTGCGGCCAAGAGTGTGCATCACGGCTTCGTGGGCGGCCTGCTGGAGCATACCTTAAGTGTCACCAAGATGTGCGATTACTTTGCAAGTGCATACCCGATGTTAAACCGTGATCTGCTGTTAACCGGAGCTATGTTCCACGACATCGGCAAGACAAAGGAACTGTCTGTGTTCCCGGAGAATGA
This sequence comes from Prevotella sp. P5-108, assembly GCA_963645005.1. Lineage (GTDB taxonomy): Bacteria > Bacillota > Clostridia > Lachnospirales > Lachnospiraceae > Brotaphodocola. The sequence continues at coordinate 2,465 of CAVIRL010000004.1, read as the reverse complement.
CTATACCGATGATGGCCAGCTTCTGGGCCACATTATCATTGGCACCGAGATGGTCAGCGACCGTATGCGCACCATCGAAGGCTTTCCGCCAAAGCTTGCTATCGAGTTAAAGCACTGCATTCTGGCCCATCACGGTGAGCTGGAGTACGGTTCCCCGAAGAAGCCGGCCCTGTTAGAGGCCCTTGCCTTAAACTTTGCTGACAACGCAGATGCAAAGATGGAGACCATGATCGAAGTGCTGCGGGGCGCAGGGGATAACCAGGGGTGGCTGGGCTATAACCGGCTGCTGGAGACGAATATCCGCAAGACGACAGACTGCTGAAATCTTAAAGTAAATATCAGATAATCAAAAAACGTGCCACAGTGGGCACGTTTTTTGATTAAAAAGGGGAAAGAGGTAATGTAATGTATCGATATATAGGAACCGTTTATTCCATCGTAGCAGATGGAGAACGGATTATTGTTTGACGACCCCGGCAGCGTTTGCGCGCTTGTTGCCGCCGGGCTCTTTTATATTGGTGTACAATGAACATGTTCGTTTGCTTCTGTTCATTATGATGTTGAGATTTGCTTTGTTTTCTCTCTCTCACATCATGGCTTTATGATACTGGAAAAATGTGTCTAAAGTTTGAGGGGATTGTGAAGAAAGTAGAAAGTTTCAGAACAAAATATTACGGAAAAAGGACTTTTTTTGAGAGTTTTTTGGACGGATGCTGCGGGAATGCTTGCGAAGAAACGGGAAAACCCGTAAAATGGGAGGAAAGAAGCCGGGCGGAATATGATTGTGATACAGCCCGGGGAGGATTTGAGGTGTGCGGCAGGAGACCGGATGGAATGAAAGGATAAACAACACATGGATTGGAAAAAGAATGATGTATTTCAGGTTCAGATAGAAGATATGAGTGACACCGGGGAAGGAATCGGAAAAACTGACGGATTCACCTGGTTTGTAAAAGATGCCGTGATCGGCGATGTGGTGGAAGCCAAGGTTATGAAGACGAAAAAGTCCTACGGCTTCGCCCGGCTGATGCAGGTGCTGGAGCCATCTGCGTGCCGCGTGACTCCGCGGTGTCCGTCTGCCCGCCAGTGCGGCGGCTGCCAGCTTCAGGCCATGAGTTATGAGGAACAGTTAAAGTTTAAGGAAAACAAAGTACGCAACAATTTAAGCCGCATCGGCGGCCTGACCGAAATCCCCATGGAGCCGATCATCGGTATGGACGAGCCCTGGCGCTACCGCAACAAGGCCCAGTTCCCGTTCGGAAAAGATAAGGACGGCCGAATCATCACCGGCTTTTATGCAGGCAGAACCCACGCGATCATTGAGCAGGAGGACTGTCTCCTTGGCGTGGAGGAGAATCAGCCGATCCTGGACTGTATTCGTGGTTTTATGGAAGAGTATCATATTGCTCCATATGAGGAAGAAACCCATAAGGGGCTTGTCCGTCATGTGCTGATTCGCAAGGGATTTACTACCGGGGAGCTGATGGTGTGCCTGGTGCTGAACGGGGATGTGAAGAAGTTAAAAGCACCGGAGGTGCTGGTGGAGCGGCTGGTGAAGCTGTTTGCACCGGCGCCGGTTTCGGATGCTGCAGGTGAGGCAGCGAAGACGGCAGATGCAGCGAAGGTGGTATCCGAAGGCGGTACGGTCTGTGCAGAGTCGGCAGCAGAAAGCAAAGTTCCGGTTCCGGAATCCCACATGGTCAGCATCTCCTGCAGCATCAACCGGGAAAAGACGAATGTCATCATGGGCAAAGAGATTGTAAATCTGTATGGACCGGGCTATATCACCGACTATATTGGCAACGTCTGCTACCGCATTTCTCCGCTGTCCTTCTATCAGGTCAATCCGGTGCAGACTCAGAAATTATATGGAACCGCGCTGGAGTACGCAGGCCTGACCGGCGAGGAAACCGTCTGGGATCTCTACTGCGGCATCGGAACTATTTCCCTGTTCCTGGCCCAGAAAGCAAAGAAAGTTTACGGCGTAGAAATCGTGCCCCAGGCCATCGATGACGCCCGCGCCAACGCCCGGTTAAACCATTTTGAAAATGTCGAGTTCTTCGTAGGAAAAGCCGAGGAAGTATTGCCGAAACAGTACGAAAAGAACCAGATCTACGCCGACACCATCGTAGTAGATCCACCAAGAAAAGGCTGCGACAGCGTCTGCCTGGACACCATTGTAAAGATGGCACCGAAAAAGGTGGTGTATGTCAGCTGCGACTCCGCGACTTTGGCAAGGGATGTGAAATATCTGGGCGAGAGAGGGTTTGAAGTGAAGCGAGTAAGAACCGTGGACATGTTTCCGTGGAGCGGCCATGTTGAGACGGTATGTCTTTTGTCCAAACTTCACGAAGCGAAGCATCATGTGAATGTGAAGGTGGATATGGATGAATTGGATGTGACATCAGCGGAAAGTAAAGCCACCTATGAAGAAATCAAGCAGTATGTGACAGAGCACAACGATG
>CAVIRL010000003.1:0-50815 GCA_963645005.1 Prevotella sp. P5-108 | reverse complement strand
TTACGGGCTACTGTTATGCGCCACTCATTGATGCCTTAACGGATGACCGACAACAAATAACTATACGAGGTCGCCGCTATACAGCCCCGCCATTTACCTCCACGTGTTCTGTAGTGTGTCAGTCTTATAGTTAAATAATATCAGAAGGAATATAGATTAGAAAAGCGAAAGTTAGCCAAGATGTTTCATGACGCATTGGTGCCTTTCGCAGAAAGGCGGAAAATAACTATGAAAAAATACTTGCTATCCGGGAAAATCTGATGCACAATGAAACAAGCGAAAGAGAGCCGAAAGCGTGCTTGCACGGTTGCGGCGAACGGCGAGTCAATCGAGTGACGCAAGTCACGAGAACACATACGGGATCCGGGAAAGGGTCTCATGGAAAAGAGAGGACAGGAGCAATGGGAGCGATATTGATGCGGGCGGGCTGCTTTATTGCAGTGATCATTTTGGGGCATCTGCTGCGTCGAGCCGGTTTTTTTAAAGAAGATGATTTTCGTGTGCTGTCGAAAATCGTTCTGAAGATCACACTTCCGGCTTCTATTATCACAAGCGTTTCCGGGAGAGACATTGCCCCCTCCATGCTGGCCATCTGTCTGCTGGGGTTTGGCGGCGGCGTGCTCTATATGAGCATTCTGTATGTGCTGAACCTGCATTCCCCAAAAGAAAAACGGGCATTTGAGGTGCTGAACATCTCCGGTTATAATATCGGAACGTTTACCATGCCTTTTGTGCAGAGCTTTCTCGGACCGGCGGGCATGCTGGCAACCAGCCTGTTTGATACGGGCAATTCCTTTGTCTGCCTGGGCGGCTCCTACAGTGTTGCGTCCATGATCCGGGGAGGAAGAACAGGGGGCTCTTTCCGTCGGATCGCATCGACACTGGTACGTTCTCTCCCGTTTGATACTTATATTCTGATGACGGTATTCAACCTGCTGCACATTGGGATTCCTGCGCCGGTGCTCTCGTTTGCGGAGATCCTGGGAAATGCAAATCCATTCCTTGCCATGCTGATGCTTGGTGTCGGTTTTCATCTGTCCGGCAGCCGGGAGCAGTTCGGAGTCATGGCGCGGATCCTCGTGATCCGCTACGGCATCGCACTGGTGCTGGCTGTATTGTTTTTCAGACTGCTTCCGTTGGAGCTGGAATATCGTCAGGCACTTGCGTTTCTGGTATTCAGCCCGATCTCTGCGGCGGTTCCCGCGTTCACGGCAGATCTGGGAGAAGATTTCGGTCTCTCCAGCGCCCTCAATTCCATTTCCGCACTGATCAGTATCTGCTGCATTATCATGGTGCTGATGCTGGTTATGTAAGCTGCCGTACATGGATAAATTTATGGTAACTGTGAAGGTACGGAACAGCTACAATTGATGAAAGAATGCCTGATGCCTGGTAAGCAAGAATGACTTGCCAGAAGAAAGAAAAACGAGTACAATAAACCACAAATGTTACTGATAGGAGGAAACAACAATGGAAATTAGCGGACATACACAAATGCTTTGTCTGATCGGAAGCCCGGTAGGACATTCCGGTTCTCCGGCCATGTATAATTACAGCTTTGAGAAACTGGGACTGGATTATGCATATCTGGCTTACGACATCAAAGAAGAGGAAACGGCAGAGGCCGTGAAGGCCCTTCGTCTGCTGAATGTGAGAGGCTTTAACATCACGATGCCGTGCAAGACTGCGACCCTGGCCTGCTGTGATGAGCTTTCAAAAGCCGCTGAACTGATCGGTGCCGTGAACACCGTTGTAAATGAGAACGGAAAACTGATCGGACACAATACAGACGGTCTTGGCTGGGTTCGAAACTGCCGGGAGCATGGATTTGAGATCAAAGGAAAGAAAATGACCATTGCCGGCTCCGGCGGAGCAGCAACCGCCATCGAGATCACCGCAGCGCTGGAGGGCATGCGGGAAATCTCTATTTTTGCGAGAAGAGACTCCTTCTTCGCGAATGCGGAGGCAACCGTGAAAAAAATCCGTGAGCATGTCTCCGGCTGTATCGTGAATCTGTTCGATCTGGATGATCAGGAGGCCTTCCGCAGAGAGATCGCAGACAGTGATATTTTCACCAATGCCACCCGTGTCGGCATGAAGCCGATGGACGATCAGAGCCTGATCACCGATCTCAACATCCTTCGCAAGGACCTGGTGGTTTCTGACGTGGTTTATAATCCGAGGGAAACAAAGCTGTTAAAGGATGCTGCAGCAGCAGGCTGCAAGACCATTCCGGGAATCGGTATGCTGCTCTGGCAGGGTGCGGAGGCGTTTAAGCTCTACACAGGCCGGGAGATGCCGGCTCAGGAGGTCATGGAAAAATATTTCGCAGAATAAAATAAGTCAGGCTGCTGAAGCACAGACCAGAATCTGGATTCTGTGGATCAGCAGCCTGTCTGGCATTTGTGATATGGTGGTAACGGAACGCTTACCGATTACATTGCATTGTGAAGCAGTGACAATACGGTGTCTAAATCCCTCACACCCATCTGGCCCGGTGCGGATGCCTTTTTGGCAGCGCCGAAGGTCATGGAGGAGCCGAATACCTCACCGCAGAGGCGGCTGATCACACCGGTTCCGGCCATGGACATGGTGATGATCGGGCGGTCTGCATACAGAGAGGTCATTTCCTCTGTGGCGGAGAGCAGGGTCAGGACATCTTTTTTGCTCTGCGGCATGACAGCGATCTTCGGGATATCTGCGTTCATGTCCTGCATCTTCCGCAGCCGGTAGATGATATCGGCCTTTTCCGGCGTTTTCTGGAAGTCGTGGTTGGAAGCGATCACCTTCACGCCGGCAGCATGGGCGCTGTCAATGATTCTGGTCACGACAGCATCACCGGTGAAAATCTCTACGTCGATGAAATCAACATAACCGCTCTGTGCCGCTTTGATGTTTAATCTGGCATATTCTTCCGTATCGATTGCTTTCTCACCACCCTCTTTGGAGGTGCGGAAGGTCATGAGAAGCGGAGTTTCACCGAGGACGGTGCGGAGCTCCTTTAATACTTCTTCTACCTTTGCAAAATCAAACACATCTTCGAACCAGTCTGCACGCCATTCTACAACATCAACCGGAATGGAGTCGAATGTTTTTGCCTCGTTAATGATGTCTTCCCTGGTGACACCTACGATCGGCACGATGATCTTCGGTGTGCCGGAGCCGATTTCGATATTTCTGACTTTAATGGTATTCATGATTCGATATCCTTTCTTAAAAATATATGATTTTATTTGTTTCCGCCTTCTGCGAGTGCGAGCATTTTAGCATAGCGTGCATTGACAAAGAGTCCGAGCAGCACGCCAATGGCAGTCAGCACGATATTCATTATCATAACATGAGCGGGGGCCATTTTGGAAGCAGCAGTTAAAATTGTATAGTTGCATAAGGAGGAAGCGATCATAACCAGTGCGGTTACGGTTCCCTTGATCCTTGGAAACAGCATGTTGCAGACGGAGGTTACGATCTGCAGAAGACCGCCGGCTCCTGCCCAGCCGATGATAAATGCGCCCGCGATCATCAGTGTCCTGCTGTGACCGGCCAGAACCGCAATCAGGGTTGCAAGGCAGATGACCGGATAGACCAGGATGAAGCGGACATCCCTGATCTTACGGGTGAGCAGGGATGTCACAACCAGTGCCATCAGAGTTCCGGCTGAATAGTAGGACTGCATGATGGACGGGTCAGCCCAGCCCGCATTTTCCTTTGCGAAGTTCTGTGCACAGTTGAGCCAGAGCTGGAAGGTTCCGGTGCAGGTAAAGCCGATCACGATCATGGCAATGGACTCCAGCGAAAAATTCGTATGCTTTAAGCTGGCGATCAGCCCCTCTGAGCTGCCCTGCGCCTTTTTTCCGCAATCCGGAAGCGGGAACAGGAAGATGAGAAGGAACAGAATCACATAGAGGATGGCACAGCCGATGAACAGCGGATTGTAGGATACCATGCCGGAAGCGGTGGTTGTTGCAGCAATGCCCAGCACGAACGGCAGCAGCATCTGCGCGATCGCGATGAAAAACTTGATTCCCATGGTTGCGACACCCGGTGCGCTGCTTATGATCTCGGCAACAGCGGGATAGATGCCGGTGTCCAGAAAGGAATTGGAGATTCCGCCGACGATCGCACAGACATAGGCAATCTGGTACCCGCCGTTTTTACCGACAGAAAATGCCAGGGCAAGTCCAAACAGGTATACTGCATAGGAAGCACTGCCGATGGCGGTGGAAATGCGCCGTCCCAGCTTATCAGAAAGCGGTCCGGCAAAGGGAAGTGCAAGCAGGCGCCCAAGTCCGAGGGCGGCAGAAATGGCGGTGATCGCCATCGCCTCCACGCCCCAGGCGGTGGCCAGAGCTTCTTTGATCACGGCCTGTCCGAGGATCGAACAGCCTACGCCATGGATGAAATAGTTTAAGTACATGACCAATGCACTTGGCAGATATTTTTTGTTCATGGTTTTCTCCTTTTATAGTGGAATGTTAAAAAAATAACATGTCATTGACATTATTTTATCAACTGTAAAGGATAAAGTCTAATGCTTTTACAGCGTCAAAACAATGCATTTAAACTATCAATGAGATGTGTTATACTTTATTGCAGACATGGAGGTGTGACCGTCAGGTGACATGTCAGCTTATGAAGCGAATGAAGCACTGCGCTGGAGTAACGATCCTAAGGCGCAGGAGCTGCAGCAAACGAATCAGAACGGGGGACATATAACATGACATTCAATCAGATCCTGTATTTTCAGAGAGTTGCAAATCTGGAAAATTATCATCAGGCGGCAGAGGAGCTCTATATCTCCCAGCCGTCCTTAAGCCGGTCGATGGCATCGCTGGAAAAGGAGCTTGGAGTGCTGCTGTTTGAAAAGGACGGGCGCGGCGTGAAGCTGACCAAGGCGGGGCATATGTTTCTGGACTATGTGGACCGGATCCTTTCCGACTGTCAGGTTGCGGTCGGAAAAATGCAGGAGCTTTCCTCAGACGGCGGAAAGATCGATATTGGTTATGTATTCCCATTGGCCGGGCATTATATTCCGCACCGGGTCAAGCTTTTTCTCGAGAAACCGGAAAATCAGAAGGTTGTCTTTAATTTCTGGCAGAACCATACACCGGGTATCCTGAAAAAGATACGCTCCGGTGAACTGGATGTCGGCTTCGGCGGGTGTCCGGAGAAGGAGGACATGGAATATTTTCCGGTGACAAACCAGAAGCTGGTCATCATCACGCCGCCGGAGCATCCGCTGGCAGAGCAGGGGAGCATTCCGCTGGTGGAGCTGAACCGTTATCCGGTGATCGGATACGACCGGGATTCCTGGATGGGAACCCGCACCCGTGCCTTATATGCGAGATATGACATTCATCCGGACATCATTGTGGAATGTCCGGACGAATATTCGATCGTCGCGCTGGTGCGGGAAAATTTCGGCATCGCGCTGATGCCGCGCACGGATATTCTGGCTCATTCTCCGGGAGTCAGCATTCATCCGATTGAAAACCTCGATATTTACAACCAGATCTTTATGATATGGATGAAGGACCGTTACCGGCTGCCGGCGGTGGATCGCTTCATTGAATATATGAAGCAGATGGCGTACCAGGAGGATGCACAGGATGAACGTCAGACCGATAGCAAAAACGTATTGAAAATTTATCTCAAAGATATTGTTAATTTTTAAGCAAAACGAGTATGATAAAAGTGTCACAAACATAAGGATGCCTCTCATGGAGCATACAAAAGGAGAATTTTATCATGCAGAGCAAATATCCAAAAATTTTCGAACCAATTACCATCGGTCATATGACACTGAAAAACAGGATCGCCATGACACCGATGGGTACCAACTATGGCGAGACCAGCGGTGAGATGAGCAGCCGCCATATGAATTATTATTCCCTGCGTGCAAAGGGAGGAACCGGACTTATCATTCTGGAGAATGCGAACGTGGAATATCCGGCCGGTTCCAATGGAACGAGCCAGATCCGCATCGATCATGACAGCTTTATGCCGCGATATTATCAGTTAGTTGAGAATCTTCACAAAAACGGCGCGAAGGTAGCAATCCAGGTCAACCATGCGGGAGCTTCAGCCTCCTCCGCGAGAACCGGTATGGAGACGGTATCATCCTCCAACATTCCGACCAAGGCAGGCGGCGAGATCCCGCGGCCGATGACGAAGGAGGAGATCCTGACAACCGTCAGAAAATACGGTGAGGCGGCAAAACGTGTGCAGGCGATCGGCTTTGATGCGATCGAGATCCATTGCGGTCATTCCTACCTGATGAGCCAGTTTATTTCCCCATACTACAACAAGAGAACCGATGAATTCGGCGGCTCGGTTGAGAACCGGCTCCGTTTCCCGAGAATGGTTCTCGAGGAGGTACGCAGACAGGTGGGCGATTCCTTCCCGATCATCGTCCGGATTTCCGCTGAGGAGCGCGTACCGGGCGGCAACACGCTGGAGGATACGCTGGAGTATCTGGAATATCTGGATCCGTACGTGGATATGTACGACGTATCCTGCGGACTGAATCCATCCTTACAGTATCAGATCGATTCGAACTTTCTGCCGGACGGCTGGCGTTCCTATATGGCAAGAGCCGTAAAGAACAAGTTCGGCAAGCCGGTCATCAATGCGGGCAACTATCGTGATCCGGAAGTCGTAGAGAAGGTGCTGAAGAGCGGTGATGTCGATATCGTCGGCATGGGACGCGGTCTTATTGCCGAGCCGAACTGGGTCAGAAAGGTACAGACCGGCGAGGAGGAGCTTCTCCGGAAATGTATCTCCTGCAACGTCGGCTGTGCGGGCAACCGGATTGGTGTCAACCGTCCGATCCGCTGCACGGTCAATCCGGCAGTCCCGGAGGGCGATGTATATAAGAAGCTGAAGGTCAACAAAAACTGCAACGTAGTAGTCGTAGGCGGAGGAACCGCAGGCCTTGAGGCAGCATGTACGGCAGCCGAGGTTGGGTGCAATGTCTTTTTGCTGGAAAAGAGCGGCAGCCTGGGCGGACTTTCCACCTTCATTTCCGATCTGCCGAGCAAGAACCGCATGAAGGACTTCCCGAAATATCTGGAGGCTCGCGCAAAGAGACTGAATAATCTGTACATTTTCCTGAATCATGAAGCGAATGTTGACATGATCCGGCAGTTTAAACCGGATATTGTCGTAAATGCAACCGGCTCCGTACCAGTCGTTCCGCCGATCAAGGGACTCAAAGAGCAGATCGAAGCCGGTCATGTGGATACGATCTTCGAGATGATTCAGAAGGTAAAGACCGGAGCTTATCCGGAGGATTTCTGCAAAGGCAAAAAGGTAGTGGTAGTCGGCGGCGGTTCTGTAGGTCTGGACGTGATCGAGTATTTTGCACCGCGCGGAGCGGAGTGTACGATTGTGGACATGCTGCCGCAGATCGGCATGCTGGCAGATCCGATCACAAAGTGCTCCATGCGTGAGACCCATGACACCTACGGTGTAAAGGAATATGTCAATACCGCACTGCAGGAGGTAAAGGAAAACGTATTTACCGTAAAGCTTCCGGACGGAACGATCCGGGATCTGGAATTTGATCTCGGCTTCAACTGCCTGGGAATGCGTGCGAACAATCCGATCCTGGCTGAACTGGAGGAAGCTTTTGACAACACAGATACCTTTGTTTATCCGATCGGAGATTCTGTCCGTGCCCGCCGTATCATGGAAGGAACCATGGAAGGCCGCGCAATCTTAAATGTGTTAGAGGCCCGGGGCTTTATCGAGCTGGCACCGCTGGAGTAAACGGATATATAACCAGGTGATGGCGTCACCATATCAGAGCCAACGGACATGTCACCAGGAGGTGGCATCACCATATCAGAACAAAAAGAAGGCCTTTCAGAGGGAGTTTCGCGAATGGGCTTCCGAATGGTCATCAATAAAATGAAAGAAAGAGGAAAACATCATGCCAAATATTACAGGACATACCGAATTAGTAGGATTAATGGCTTACCCGATCCGTCATACCCAGTCTCCGACCACCCACAACCTTGCCTATGACAAGAACGGCGATGACGTGATCCAGCTGGCCTTTGAGGTTGACAATGATACTCTGGAGGCAGCAGTGGAGAGTATCCGCGCCCTGAAAATGCTGGGCTCCAACATCTCCATGCCGAACAAGACCGTAGTCCACAAATATCTGGACGAGGTAGACGAGGCAGCAAGACTTTGCGGCGCGATCAACACCATTGTCAACACCCGCGATAAAGACGGCAACGTAACCGGATACCTCAAGGGCTACAATACCGATGGTATGGGTTACTGGCAGGGACTCAAGGAGGAAGGCATCGACTTCAAGGGGATGAAGATGGTCCTGATCGGAACCGGCGGAGCAGCAACGGCCATTGCAGTACGCGGTGCTCTGGACGGAATTGCCGAGATGCATATCTTCAATCTGAAGGATAAATTCTACAGCCGCGGAGAAGAAATTGTGGATGTCATCAACAAAAACTCCGGCTGCAAGGCTGAGATGCACGATCTGGCAGATCTGGCACTTCTGAAAGAAAAAATGCAGGAGGCTGATCTGTTCTGCGATGCAACCGGCGTTGGAATGCATCCGCTGGAGGATCTGTCCAATATCCCGGATCCGTCCTATTTCCGCAAGGATCTGATCGTAACCGACACCGTATACGCACCGCGCGAGACCGTCATGATGAAGCAGGCAAAGGAAGCCGGCTGCACCCGTGTATACAACGGCATGAGCATGATGCTGTTCCAGGCCCTGATCGCCATTGAACTGTATACAGGAAAATCTACTCCGGTAGATTATATGAAAGAAAAACTGGGAATCTAATATAAGCGGTGGTTATAGCTGCTATTTCCCGTTGACACTTGTTCCCATATCCAGAATCATGTATAATAAAAGCACATTTGCAATGTAAAGCGCAAAAGTGCTTTTTTTATTTCTTTATTATCAATAAAAGTGAGGGAGAGAGATGGACGAGTTAAAGAAGCTGAGAAATGATCTGGATATGTGCGATGAGATTCTGATCGATGCGCTGAGGATGCGCTGTCAGATCATCCAGGAAATTACAAATTACAAACAGAAAAACGGTCTGCAGATCTATCAGCCAGAGGAGGAGGAGCGCAAGAAAAGCAGGATGCTGGCAAAGCTGGATGATTATGAGTATAAAAAATCCATCATGGCAGTCTATGACAGCATTCTCTACCGGAGCAAGCGGATCCAGTCCCATGAGCTCTTTGGCTTCAATATTTTCCTGATCGGTTTTATGGGAGTGGGCAAGAGCACCGTCTCTAGCGCTCTGCAGCATTCCTTTGCGATGGACGTGCTGGAGATGGACGAGATGATCGCCGACAAGAACGGCATGAGCATCTCGGAAATCTTTGAGCTCCACGGCGAGGAATATTTCCGCAATGAGGAGACAACGCTCCTCAAGGAGGTAGGAACGCAGAAGAACAAGATCGTATCCTGCGGCGGCGGCGTGGCTATGCGGGAGGTCAATGTGCAGGAGATGAAAAAGAGCGGAAAAATCGTGCTTTTGACTGCAAAACCGGAGACGATCCTTGACCGTGTCAAGGAAAACCATGACCGTCCGCTTCTGGAAAACAATAAGACCGTGGAATATATCGCGGAGCTGATGGAAAAACGCAGACCGGCCTACACGAAAGCAGCCGATCTTGTCATCTCCACAGATGGAAAAACTGCATATGAGATCTGCGAGGAGCTTATTGCGCAGGTGGAGGCGTTTAAATAAAAACAATGGCAAGGGAAATGATTTTTCACTGCTGCAGGATGGAATGATCTCATTTGATGATGCTTTGAAAAAAAGTAAATTGGAGAAAAAAGAATTTTTAGAAAAAATGAATCAGGCAGGATTCCATGTTGTGCAGTAGTAAGGATGCAACTGTTCGAAAGGTCGGCGCATTTATGGTGCCGATCTTTCGAATATATGGACTGGAGATGTTTTATGTTACCGCGCGTAATATTGTTCGATATGGGCGCTGAACTGTGCAAGCAGATGATTCTGTTTCAGATGATTCTTTTTTACGATCATGGTGGTATAACGGGAAAGGGGATGCTTCATTTTTACTTTTTTTACATGATAACTTGTGGATGCAATCAGGCCAGACAAAAAGGTTATTCCGTAACCATCCTCCACCATTTTCAGCAGTGCATCGGTCTGATTACATTCGAAAGAAATGTGCGGTGTAATTCCACGGAATGTAAACATATTACGAATCAGCTCATTGACGGAGTTGTGCTTGTCCAGAATTACCAACTGCTCATTTTTTAAATCTTCCCAGTCGATTTCTGCTCGATCTGCCAGTGCGTGATGAACAGGAAGAATCGCATAGTATTCATCCTGTACCAGATCGCAGCAGTAACAGTCGGCGAGGTTAAATGCAGAAAAATTGGACATCTGGTATTCTCGGCTTTCAATCTTAGCAGTAAAGCAAAGATCGGTTTTTCCCTCCAGAAGCCAGGAAATAACCTGGCAGGCATAGCCTTTCTGAATATCTATGCATAATTTGCCTTCCGGAAATTGTTGCATGAATGATGCGATGGGGGCAGTTAGTCCAACTTTTCCGATGTGATCTACACTGCCTATGATGATGGACTGCGCTTCTGCATACTGAGCAAGCCTTTTTTGGATGTCCTGATAGTTTTGCAGTTCTGTCTTTGCATAATCAAGAAATTCGCGTCCGGCCATAGTTAACTGCAGTTGGCGTTTTTCGCGGGAGAATAGCTTTACATTCAATTCTTCTTCCAGTTTTGTAATCTGTTTCGACAAAGAAGATTGGGAAATGGAGAGATTATAGGAGGCCTCAGTAAAGCTGAGTAATTCAGCTATGGTGACAAAATATTTTAATTGGTCTGTATGCATAAATCAATCCTGCCTTTCGTAAACCAGTATAACATTTTTATTGAAATAAATACAATCTTTCTTTTATCGAATAGGTAGTTTCACAACAAGAATTGTTGCATTTGTTGTGAAGGTGTATAATTTGACTAAACAATAACCTGTGCGCATGGGAAGAGACAATTTGCAGTGACAAGGAGGAGAAAATGACAGAAAATAAGATATATGATCTGATCGTAGCAGGTGGGGGAACATCCGGAGCACTCTGTGCGCTTGCAGCTGCACGGTTGGGACTGAAAACTGCGGTGATTGAGAAAAATACTTATCTTGGCGGCAAGGCCTGTGGCAGTGGTCTGACGGAAATGAACGCAGCTGGTTTCCAGGGAGCTCCTTTGTATAAGGGAATTGAGCAGGAACTTTTTGACGATTTGATTTCCTGTGGACATGGAGAGTATCATTTTGAGGTTCCCATGTCTTCAAATAAGGATGTGAAGGTAGATCGTCTGCGATATGACCCTGAATTTCTGAAGATGATCCTGGAACAAAAAGCAGAAGAGGCCGGGATAGATCTTTACTATGAGGCAGAACTGGAATGTGCCGGTGAGAATGACGAAACATGCGCTGTGACCGTGAGAACATGCTATGAAACATTTACACTTCAAAGTAAGTATCTTGCAGATGCAACGGGAAATGCCGATCTGGTGCGTATGATGGGCGGTGCGACTGTGAAAACGCCGGAGGAGCAGCAACTCACAGCCACATTGATGTTTCGGCTTTCAAATGTAGATCTGAAACAGCTGAAACAGTATCAGGACAGTGGAAAAATTCAGGAATTGATAAAAGAAGGATTCGAACAGGGGATCCTGAAAGGAAAAATCCTTGCATTTACGCCGATTCCGGGTTCTAATGATGTCAGTCTGAATGTCACACGTGCTCAGGGCGATTATGAGAACGTGCAAGCCTATACCCAGAGTATTGTGGATGCCAGAAAGCAGATTATGACGGTTCTGGATTTTGTGAGAGAAAAGGTTCCGGGATTAAAGCAGGCTTACCTGTCATCAATTGCACCGATGATGGGTGTGCGTGATGGGCGCCGGGCTGAATGCCGTTATATGCTGACTCTGGAGGATCTGGAACAGATGACCGATTTTTCGGATAGTATTGCCTGCGGCTGCTACCCAATGGATATTCATGATCCGGTAACAAAGTCCGTGGTCTGGAAGGTTCTTCCTGGGGTATATCATATTCCATTCCGCAGTCTGCTTCCGAAAGAGGGAACGCGTACTCTGGTAATTGGCAAGAGTTTGTGCGCAGAAAAAAAAGCAATGGCAGCAATTCGTGTGATGCCGATCATGATGAATGTAGGGGAGTCAGCAGGCTGTCTGTTTGCGCTGGCGAAACAGAAAGACTGTGGTCTGGATGCATTAAGCGTAGAAGACATCAGTGCTTGTTTGTCCAGACATTATAATCCGTGAACGGATTGTGTATGAGAATGAAAAGAGGGGGATATACTTATGGACAAAAATAAGAAAAATCTTGTTTATATTATCATTGCATTTGCGTTTATACTGCTGACACCGTTGCTGCCCGCACCAGAGGGACTTACAAGTGTTTCCCTCCAGGCGCTCGGCCTGTTTATTGGCATCATGATTCTGTGGAACTTTGTCGGAACAGACTGGCCGAGCTTTTTATGTATGACCATGGTAGCCGTATACGGTCTGATGAAACCCTCAGCCATTTTTTCATCCGGATTTGGTAATGCGACGATTGCCTTTTTGATGGTATTCTTCATGCTGAGTCATGTACTGAGCCAGGTCGGATTTTCCAGACGTATGGCAATCTGGTTTATGACGAATAAGATTGCAAAGAAAGGCCCCTGGGCATTTGTGACCATGTTTCTGTTTGGCGCGATGTTTGTGGCATCTTTTATGTCTCAGACGGCAGCACTGCTGATCTTCCTGCCGATTGCAGAACAGGTCTTCCGTGAACTGGATTACCAGAAGGGTGATCGTGTTCCACAGATGATCGTCTTAGGACTTGGCATCGCAGTTGGTATCGGCTCTGCCAATACTCCGCTGGGACATGCGATCATACTGATTCCGATCCAGCTTTTGCAGGAACAGACCGGATTATCTGTGAACATTGTTTCTTACAGTCTCTTTGGATTCGCAACGGGACTTTTGATCTTTGCACTGCTGATCCTTATGTATCGTTTCCTTTACCGGCCGGATCTGAGCCGCATGAAGAATTATGATGTTTCTCATTTACGGGAATCTCTTCCGGAGATGGGAAAACAGGAAAAGATTTCCGCAACTCTGTTCGTGGCAGTTATCCTGGTATGGATTGTGCAGAGCTGCTTTAAGAATTTCACCCTGCCGTTTGTCGGTATGAAATTAAGTGCACTGGGCAATGCAGTTCCTGTTATGATTGCGATCATCATTCTCTGCATGTGGAAGATAGATGGTAAACCGATCATGGATTACAAGGAATCTGCAAGCAAAGGAGTGCCGTGGAGTGCCCTGATCTTTAATGCAGCAGTTCTGGTATTAAGCGGGACTCTGACTTTGGAGGATGTGGGAATTTCTAATTTTCTGATTGAGAAGATCACGCCGATCGTTTCTAATCTGGATCAGAGCGTATTCATTCTGATTATTGCTGCCTTATGTATCATAGCAACAAACTTTTCTTCCAATACTGTATGTGCAACCGTATTTTTTACAATATCTGCACCGATTGCAATCGCGATGGGGAATGTCAACCTGGTTGCGTTGGCTTCTGTGATCGCAGCAGCAGCTTCCTATGCCTTTGCTACTCCGCCGTCTACGATGCCAATGGCAGTGGTTGCAGGAACTGGCTGGGTAGATGTAAAGGATATGTTCAGATATGGTGGTCTGATGGCTCTGCTCAGTATTCTCGTGCTTGCGTTTATCGGGTATCCGATTGCGGCAGCCGTGCTTTAATACTTTCCAACTGATAACGTTTCACATACCTCGTTAAGGAGCGGATGGATGGATAATCCAGAAGCTCCTTTAATGTTACATAATAAATGGAGCGGTGCAGGCGGCTTTCAAAGGGCAGGATGGCGTAGGTGCCGTCCTGCATGTCTGTGGCGATGCTTTTTGAGGAGATCCCGACTCCGAGATCATGGGCGGCCAACTGGATGACAAGATCCGACTGGCTGGTTTCGCAGAGGATATTGGGGGTAATGCTGTGCTCCTCAAAAACCCGGTCCAGGCTTTTACGCAGTGCAGAGGCGGGAGAGGGCATGATGATGGGCGAGTCCTTTAAATCCTCGACGGAGATGATCTTTTTTGCTGCTAGGGGATTCTGCCGGGAAACGACTACAGAGTAAAAGTCCTCCTGGATCTTGCAGGAATAAAGATCAGGCTCCTGGTCCAGCTGTTCTTCTGTGCCGATGATGAAGGCAGCGTGGATCTGCCGATCCAGAAGCATTTTCTGCAGGTGCGCACTTCCGTTTACGCTGAAGGAATAGCTTAAGCCGGGATGGATGCAGTGGTAGTCGCTCAGGATCTGAAGCAGATTCGTGTATCCGGCGATCCACAAAAGGCCGATCTTTAAGGTTCCGGCCTCTAAGAGGCTTTGCTTGTGCATGAGCTCGGAAAGCTGGTCCACGCCGCCGAGGATCCTCTGGGCGTGGTGGGCAAACTGTTCTCCGGCATCGGTCAGGGAGACGGATTTGGAGTGCCGGATGAGAAGCGGCACCTCCAGCTCCTCTTCCAGCTTGCGGATCTGCTGTGACAGGGAGGGCTGGGATAAATACAGGTTCTTTGCCGCCGCAGAGATGTTTTTTTCCCTGGCGATTTCAAGAAAATAGCGTAATTGTTGCATTTGCATGAGAAACAAACTCCTTTGGGGTGAAAATACTTTTTCTTTTTGTGACATGTTCCTAAAAAAATACAGTGATATAGGAAAAACTTATTAATTTGATAATATTATGATATTTTACAAATGTCAAGAAAATCTATATCATGAATTACACAAGGAGAGGTTACAGAAGAAAGTAACCGGAAAGGCACTGAACAGCTGCCAAAGGAACGATGGCACTGGATAGCTGCCAAAAGCAAAAAGAGAAAGGGGTTTCGTTATGAAAAACAAAAGCTGTAAAGACACGATTTTTCTAATCCTGTCGCTGGCGATCATCATCGGGTCGAGATTCGTCCCGGAGTTTGGAGGGCTTTCCTCTGAAGCGATCGGAGTATTGGGAGTATTTTTCGGTTCCCTGCTGATGTGGATCACCATTTCCATTGACTGGCCGAGCATGATCACGCTGATGGCTCTGGGACTGATCCCAACCTTCGGATTTTCAAAAACATTTTCCGGTGCATTCGGAAACACAACCGTAGCATTTCTGATCTTTACCTTTATGCTGGTATACCCGCTGTCAAAAACGAATTTCGTCAGACGGTGTACGGTATCCTTCATCACCAACAAGATCGCGAGAAAGGGACCATGGTATTTTGTATGCTTCCTGTTCGCAGCCGTTACCTTCATGGGGCTGTTCGTTTCTCCGTCTGTTCTGTTCGTTGCCTTCATGCCGTTCCTTGAGGATATCTTCCAGGTGCTCGGTGTGAAAAAGGGTGGAAAGACCGGCAACATGATCATGATGGGCACGGCATTCTGCATCAGCCTTTCCTCCGGTATGACTGCCATCGGACATGTGTGGCCGACAATGGCGATCGGTTATTACAACGCAGCAACCGGAAGTGATGTCAACCAGTTCCAGTTTATGGCTCTGGGTATTCCAACCGGTATTCTCCTGATCATTTTACTGATCCTGGTATTTAGGTTCATCTATCGTCCGGATGATATTCATGAGATCAAGCCGGAAAATGCAATGGGACTGCGCGGAAGTGTTCCGAAGGCAGATCTCAAAGAAAAGATCATTCTTTCTGTTGTTGGCTTAACCGTATTTTTATGGGTAGGACCGAGCCTGATCAAGGGCAGCTTCCCGGAGCTTTATAAGACGATCAACAGCTGGTCCACCGCAATGCCGCCGTTATTAGGCTGTATCCTTCTGTTCATCACCAAGGTGGATGGCGAACGGATCCTGAATTTCAAGGAGGGTGTTACCAAGGGAATCCTCTGGGGCAGCATCCTGATGACCGGAGCAGCAACCTGGCTGGGCTCCTGTCTGACCAATGCGGATATCGGAATCAGTGACTGGCTGACCGCTTCCCTGTCTCCGCTTACCGCAGCACTTCCGGTTACCGGAATGATCCTGTTCTTCATGCTGTGGGCACTGCTGGAAACAAACTTTTCCTCCAATATCGTTACCACAACCGTGGTAAGTGCAGTCGCACTGTCTGTTCTGACAGCACTTCCGGCAGGAAGCGTCAGCGTCGGCTCTGTGGTATGCATGGTTGGTATTGCAGCAGCAGTCAGCAACATGACACCGGCAGGACAGAGCACCATCAATACGGTAGCGATCGGTTCCGGCTGGACCACAACAAAGGATATGTTTATCTGGGGCGGTATTTTTGCACTGATGGCACTGGTTGTCCTGACCTTCTTTGCATATCCGCTGGGCGCACTGATCATTGGATAAGGAGTAGAGAGCATGATGGAACGTTTATATCAGTATGATGTTGTTGTTGTCGGCGGAGGCACGGCCGGAGTGGCTGCTGCGGTCGGAGCGTCGAAAACGGGAGCAAAAACCCTTCTGATCGAGAGAAACCCTTACCTTGGCGGTGAGGCAACCCATTCCGGAGTCAGTGCCTTCTGCGGGTTTTATACCTGCGGAGAGAATCCGGTGCGGGTGGTGGAAGGCGTGGGACAGCTTGTCTTAAATGAAATGGAGGCTCTGGGTCCGACGGTGGATTACATCGTTTCTGCAACCGGAAACCGCAACATCAACTTTCAGCCGGAGTATTTAAAATGTGCCATGGACAATCTGCTGGAGCAGGAAAACGTGGATTATCTGCTGCATGCCTCTGTTGTCGGTGCAAAAACGGAGAATGGAAGCCTTGTGTCCATTTCCTGCACGGATGATGAGGGAGTTTTTGAAGTGACGGCGAAAACCTTTGTGGATGCATCCGGAGACGCCAACCTGTCTCATCTGGCCGGTGCTCACCTGGTATGGGGCGGAGATGACGGATGTCCCCAGGCGGCAACCATGCCGTTTCGTTTAAGTGGTGTGGATACGGGCTGTGATATGTCCCCTGCAGCCGTGGAGCGTGCGGTAGTAAAGGCCAAGGAGGCCGGGATCCCGAATCTTACCAGAGAGAAAGGCTTTATCCTGAAAAAGGAAGGCTCTCACATTGTGGGAGTGCTCCTTCCCAGCATTATCCCGGAGGGACTCACCGCCAGGGAACTGACCCGGATGGAACGGGAAACAAGAAAGCAGGTACTCAGCTATGTGCAGGCATTGAAAACCTACATGCCGGGCATGGAGCAGGCCGAGCTTGCAGTCATCGGACCGTCCATTGGCTTTCGCGAGACCAGAAAGCTGGTAGGGAAAAAGACGATCACGGTGGATGATGTCCTGTCCAGAAAAAAATGTGAGGACAGCGTAGCCCGCGGCGGCTGGAAGCCGGAGATCCACAAGGATGTCAACAAGATGGCTACCTATCTGGAGGTAAAGGAAGGAAGCTATTTTGATATCCCGCTGGGTGCCCTGCAGTCAGAAAACATCGGAAACCTGTACGGCGCGGGACGCATGATCTCGGCGGATGAGGCGGCCTTTGCCGCAGTCCGGGTCATGGGAACCTGCTTTGCGACCGGCCATGCGGCAGGAGCTGCGGCAGCCTGTCAGGCACTGGAGGGAGCTGCTGATGTAAAACATATCCGAGAGGTATTGATTAATCAGGGCGCATTGGTGTAAAATACGTAACTGTTCAGTACCTTCACAGCCACGGGCAAAAATCCATTGAAAATTGCCTGCGGCAATGGGATTTTTGCCTGCCAGCCCATGTTTTCCTACGGTCAGCGCAGCAAGTGTGCAGGCCTGCTGAACAGTTACTAAAATACAACCTGATGTCTGCCCATGGGCAGGCAGGTGCGAAGCAGACGGAACCGGCGGAAGCATGGACATCAGACATCTGCCTGTGCACCGACAGGTGCGGATCACAAACGTATCCGTAAGCATTGGAGGAATAGTATGACAATAGAAGAAGCACGAAAAGAAATCGATCAGGTGGATTCCCGCATGAAGCCGCTGTTCTTAAGCCGTATGAGCTGCGCCGGACATGTGGCGGAGGCCAAGGCCGTTACCGGAGCGGATGTATATGTTCCGGAGCGGGAGGACGAGATCATTGAAACGCGTACTGCGGATGTAGATCCTGATGTGAAGCAGGAATATGAGATGTTTCTGCGCAGCCTGATGAGCATAAGCCGCCGGTATCAGTACGGAAGGCTGAAGGATATGCAGGACCAGGTGATCGGTAAGGCCCTGGAAGCAGCAGGACTAGCGGAGAATACAGATCATGATCAGATTACATTGGAATTTACGGACAGCCGCAAAAAAAGCAGCCTGACTCTTTTTATCAGCATGATCCGCTTAAACGGGATCCTGATCGATGAACTGTCGGTTGCAGGTGTGCAGGATGATCAGCAGGTGAAGCTGAAGCTGCACGGCCATCTCGGACAGCCGGATATGAGAAGACTGCTGTGCCAGATTGGAAAAGAAGCAAGAGAATTTAAAATTACTGCCTTGGGAAACGGTAGAGAGTAGGAAAGAAGGACAAGAAATCATGAAACGTAATGCAGGGTATCTTTATTTGCTGATCACCTTTTGCTGCTGGGGAAGTATTTATATTGTAAGTAAGTATGCGCTTGCTGTCATGGGGCCGGTTACGGTATCATTTTGCCGGTATCTGATCTCCGTGATCTGTCTGTATGGACTTCTGAAGTTAAAGGGTGGTCCGAAGAAGGTGGCACGGGAGCACTGGCCCTATATGCTGCTGCTGGGCGGCCTTGGATATTTTGCCGGGATCATCTTCCAGTTGGGAGGCACTGCATTATTGTCCGGTTCACTGGCTTCTCTGATGAACTCCTTAAACCCGATTGCCATTTCTATTCTGGCTGCGGTTTTCCTGAAGGAAAAGATCACCTGGAAGAATGTAGTGAGCATCATTGTATCTCTGATCGGTGTCTATGTCATCCTTGGCAATGGAAGCACCGAGATCAATCCGCTCGGAATCCTGCTCTCAGCCGGATCAGTGCTGCTGTGGTCATCCTCATCAGTAGCGATCCGCAAGATCTCCGGATATTATGATCCGGTTCAGACAGCTCTGTATGGCATGACCATTGCGCTGATCCTGAATGTTCCGGCGGCTGTTTTTGAAAATGTGTTCATGACCCAGAGTCATCCGACCGGTCAGGCTCTCTTAGCCTGCCTCTATGTGGCGGTGATCGGTACTGCCGTAGCACATACCTGCTGGAATAAGAGCTTACAGCTTTTAAATGCCAGCACCTGCTCTATGTTTTATCCGCTGCAGCCGCTGATCTCTGCTGTATTGGGCGTAGTGCTTTTGCATGAAGTCATCACCGTGCAGTTTGTTGCAGGAGCTGTGCTGATCTGTTCTGGAATCGTGATCACATTTTTGCCGTCCAGACAAAAATAAACAACATACATATCCGGATATCTTATGAGTGCCATGAGATATCCGGATTTTTCTTTATCAATATAGTAACTCTGGTAATTTCGCCAACGCTCTCCGGACAGACACCGGATCTTCATTTGCAAGACCGATTTTTACAATGCTTTCCCCCATGGAAATGTTATGATTCAGAAAAGTTGTTAAATCTTTGTCATAAAAATACGAGGAGGATGTTGCGATGGTGAATTACACATGTATGCAGAATGTAAAGCTTCTGGTTGGAGAAAACTGCCATGAGCAGATGGGGGAGGCTTTAAAGGAAGCCGGATACCGGAAAGCATTTGTTGTATATGATGCCGGAGTCAAGGCGGCAGGAATCATTCCGAAGGTGCTGGACAGCCTGGAGAAAGCAGGCGTGGTATGTGTGGAGTTTGACAAGGTTTTGCCGGATCCGCCCGCAGAGGTCGTGAATGAGGGTGCGGCCATCTGTGTTCAGGAGGGCTGTGACTGCGTGGTCGGAATCGGCGGCGGCAGCGCGATCGATACGGCAAAGGGCATCAATATCCTGCGTGTGAACGGAGGAAATATCCTGGAATATGCGGATCCGGCAAAGGAAATGAAAAAATCTGCAGGTCTGATGAGCGTTCCGACTA
This sequence comes from Prevotella sp. P5-108, assembly GCA_963645005.1. Classification (GTDB taxonomy): domain Bacteria; phylum Bacillota; class Clostridia; order Lachnospirales; family Lachnospiraceae; genus Brotaphodocola. The sequence goes on along the minus strand of CAVIRL010000003.1, from coordinate 30,757 downwards.
CCTCCGGCACCGGTTCCGAGCTTTCCAATGGCCTGATCATCTCGGATACAGAGCATGAGAGCAAGGTAGCGATCCTGGTTGTCAACGGAATGAGTGAATTTGCCGTGATCGACCCGGTATTTTCCGCAGGAATGCCGAAGGGACTTACGATCATGACAGGACTGGACGTCTTCTCCCACGCAGCCGAGGGCTTTACTACCATTCTTGCAAATCCCATGACAGATATGATCACTGCATCCTTGATGCAGACGGTGGTGGAGTATCTGCCGCGTGCCGTTTCTGACGGCAGTGATATGGAGGCCCGCACGAAGATGCACATTGCAGCCTCTCTGGGCGGCTGGATGTTAGCCAATGCCAGTGCTCACGTGGGGCATTCCCTGGCGCATGTGATCGGCGGCATGTACCATATTCCGCACGGCGCCTGCTGTGCATATTCCCTGCCGGTCGTACTGGAGCTGATCAGTGAAAAGCTGCCGGATAAGGTGAAGACCATAGGAGAGATCCTGGGTGCAGCCTATGACGGAACGGAAACTCCGGCTGTCATTGGTGAAAAGGCGGCTGCAGCATACCGGAGATTTGCATATGAAACCGTCGGTGTAAAACCGGTATCGGAATATCTGAAGACGGCTCCGGATAAGCAGGAGCTGGCAAAGCGTGTTCCGGTGGAGCCGCTGGCTGCGCTGGCTCCGGTTGCGGTCACAGAGGAAAATGCACTTGCCATGATTGAGAAAATCTTTCAGTAGTTCCGTTTTTTACAATTTTTTCATTAAAAAAGAGATAAAATATAGCCTATAGGTTACAGCAACAGATAAAGGCGTCTGAGTGGAGCATTCCATTTAGGCGCCTTTTTGTATGACAAGAATATCCTGTCATACAAAATGCTCCACGGAGATGCGCACTCCGTAGAAAAATGGATCCTGTAAAAGAGGAACCGCAGTTTACTGGAAAGGAAGTAGAGATTATGTCAGACAGGATAAAAGAGCATCCGATCCTCGGTATTCAGGAAAAGGGTGCGCCGGTCCGTTTCACCTTTGATGGGCAGGAGCTGGAAGGAATGGAGGGGGAACCGATCGCTGCAGCATTGAAGGCAGCCGGGATCATGGTTCACCGGTATACCAAGAAGGAGCACAGACCGCGGGGAATTTTCTGTGCGATCGGAAGATGCACCGACTGTGTCATGGTGGTAGACGGAGTACCGAATGTCAGAACCTGCATCACCCCGCTGAAGGCAGGCATGGATGTGAGGACGCAGTACGGGGTCAGTGATAAGCCGTTTGAAGAGCAGTAAGGAGGACAGAGGATGAAAAGATATGATTTGATCATTGTCGGCGCCGGTCCTTCCGGACTGTCTGCCGCGATTGAAGCAGCAAAACGAGGATTGAAAACCGTGGTGTTTGATGAAAATGAAAAGCCGGGCGGTCAGTTATTTAAGCAGATCCATAAATTTTTCGGCTCCAAGGAGCACCGTGCAAAGGTTCGCGGCTTTGTCATCGGTCAGCAGCTTTTGCAGGAAGCAGATGAAGCTGGTGTCGAGGTTGTGCTGAATGCCACCGTGATCGGCCTGTATCAGGATAAAGAGGTGGTGGTAAAGAAGGGCGATGAGATCTTTCACTACAAGGGTGATGCCATTCTGATCGCGACAGGCGCATCGGAAAATATGGTTACCTTCCCGGGCTGGACGCTTCCGGGTGTCATCGGTGCCGGTGCAGCCCAGACAATGATGAATCTGCATGGTGTGCTTCCGGGAAAAAAGGTTCTGATGCTTGGCTCCGGCAACGTAGGTCTGGTGGTTTCCTTCCAGCTTTTACAGTGCGGCTGTGAGGTGGTCGGACTGGTGGATGCAGCACCGAGAGTCGGCGGATATGGTGTCCATGCGGCCAAGGTTGCCAGAACCGGCGTCCCGTTCTATCTTTCCCACACCATTGTCCGTGCGGAGGGCGAGGAATGTGTCACCGGAGTGACCATTGCCGAGGTGGATTCCCATTTCCAGTTTATTCCGGGAACCGAAAAGCACTTCGATGTGGATACGATCTGCTTGGCAGTCGGACTTTCTCCGATGTCCCAGCTTTTGAAAATGGCGGGCTGTGAGATGGAGGATAATCCGAAACGGGGCGGACAGGTTCCGATCTGTGATCAATACGGAAGAACGTCACTCCCGGGTGTATTTGTAGCCGGTGATGTATCCGGGATCGAGGAAGCCTCCTCTGCGATGATCGAGGGACGCATGGCCGGCATTGCGGCAGCGGAATATCTAGGCTACATCGAAAAGGAGGAGCTGGATACCGAATTTGACAATCTCGAGCATGCGCTGGAGGGTCTGCGCAAGGGCATGTTTGCACCGGAGAACCGGGGCAAAAAGATCGAGGTGACCGAGGAAGGCATTCCTGTTTCCGAAAGCCTTTTGAAGCATGGCTTTGTTGCCGATGATGAGATCGGGCGGTTCCCGGGTGTCACGCACCGCGCCGGGATCCATCCGGTGATGGAGTGCACACAGAATATTCCGTGTAACCCCTGCCAGGATGCCTGTCCGAAAAAATGCATCTCCATCGGCTCGAATATCACATCGCTTCCGATCGTGGTGGACGGAGCCCAGTGCATCAACTGTGGTATGTGCGTGGCAAGCTGCTCCGGACAGGCCATCTTCCTGGTGGATGAGGACTGTGGGGATGAAACGGCAACCGTGACGATCCCTTACGAATTCCTTCCGCTTCCGGAGGTTGGAACGAAGGGCATCGCCCTTGGCAGAAACGGACGGAGGGTATGCGAGGCCGAGGTGGTTTCCGTCAAGAACAGCAAGGCTTATGATAAAACCAATCTGCTTACCATGCGCGTGCCGAAGGAGTACGCCATGAAGGCAAGGTTCTTTCAGGTCAGTCAGAAGGAGGAAGAGAAGGATGCATGCAGTAAATGATAGATCAAGAGAGATCGGACCTTTTGTTCCGGGTCCGGATGATGATATGCTGATCTGCCGGTGTGAGGAGATTACAAAGGGCGAGATCCGCCGGGCAGTTCATGACGGAATGTGGACCATGACAGAGATCCGGAGATATCTCCGGACCGGAATGGGACTTTGCCAGGGGCAGACCTGCGCAAAGCTTGTGAAGGGGATCGTGGCCAGGGAGCTTGGCATATCTCCGGCAGAATTAGAGCCCGCGACATCCAGAGTTCCCATGCGTCCGATTGAGATGCATATTTTCGCAAATGAGGCAGTGGAGGATGGAGCGCATGAATAATACAGCAGAAGTAGTAGTGATCGGCGGAGGTATCATTGGCTGTGCAGTCAGCTATTACCTCGCGAAGCGGGGCGTAAAGGTGATCTGTCTGGAGGGCTCTGACCATTTCGGAAACGGAGGCTCCAGCAGAAACGGAGGCGGCGTAAGACAGTCCGGCCGTGATCCGCGGGAGCTGCCCCTTGTCATGTACGGGATCAAAAACTTCTGGCCGCAGCTTTCCGAGGAGCTGGAGGTGGATTGTGAATATCATCAGGACGGAAACCTCCGTCTTGGAAAAACAGAGAAGCACAGACAGATCCTGAACGGACTGACAGAGCGGGCAAGAAATGTCGGACTTGATGTCCGGATGATCGACGGCGATGAGGTGCGCCGGATCAATCCATTTCTTTCCGAGGAGGTGACCTGTGCGAGCTGGTGTCCGACAGACGGTCATGCAAACCCGTTGACAACAACACTGGGATATTATAAAATGGCCAGAAAACTTGGCGTTCATTTTATCTCAGGAGAGGAAGTTACAGAGCTGAAGATGATCCGGGGAAAGCTCCGGAAGGTGATCTGTGCATCCGGCGATGTGTTTGAGGGGGAAACCGTGGTGCTGGCTGCCGGATATGAGTCCAGAGCGATCGCAGGCACGGTGGGAATTGATATCCCCATGCAGAAGGCGATGCTGGAGGCTCTGGTCACGGAGGCAGAGCCGCCCATGTTTGACCAGATGCTTGGTACGGCAGAGGCCGATTTCTACGGACATCAGACAAAGCATGGTTCCTTTGTATTCGGAGGCTCCTCCGGTCTGGAGGGCTATACGAAGGACAACGGAACCCCCATCTGTTACTCAAAAACAGCGCCCTGCATCTGCCGCGGCATTATGAAGTATTTCCCGGATCTGGCAAATGCCAAGATCGTCAGAACCTGGGCCGGCTGGATGGATCGCTGTGCAGACGGAGTTCCGGTGCTTGGAAATGTGGCAGAGGTTCCGGGACTGGTGTTGGCCTGCGGATTCTCCGGACATGGCTTCGGCATCGCACCGGGAGCGGCAGACCAGTTGGCAGAGCTGATCACCACAGGCCATACAGCGGTAGACTTAAGCGCCCTGAGATATGACCGTTTTAAAGCCAAGATCTGACCTGCAGCCACAGCGGTATGGTACGGCGCTTTCGGTTCCGAGGGTGCCTGCCCGTGTCCAGGAAGCTGCTGGATCTTTCACGATGGAGAGAACAGGATATGCTTTGGAAAAAAGACCGTCTTCGACCGACACAGCCCTATCTGGTATTTGACACAGAGAACTTTTATCAGGAGATCTACCTGAGACAGGGAATCTCGCATTTTTATAGCTGCCGGTTTCTGGAGGGCAGGCCGCTGCGGGTGGTTCCGGATGGCTGCATTGATCTGTTTTTCGAGTATGACCGGGATCGGACCATGCAGGGCTATGTCTGCGGAACGCCTCTTACCTATGAGGTGGAGGGGCTTCACGGAGCAGAGGAGGTCTTTGGGATCCGTTTCATGCCCGGGAATCGGCCGGAGCTGATCGGCTGCAGCATGAGAGAACTGCTCAAAAGGAAAATACCGATCGAACAGGTTCTGACCGGAGATTCCGGATGGTTGAAGGAGCTGGCGCAGGAAACGGATTTTTACCAACGTATCCGGATTTTCCTGGAGGTCTACACAAAGGCGGAAAAACGGAAGATACCGCCGTTCGGAAAAGCCGAACTGGTAGAGTCGGTCAAGCAGCTGGTATATCGCTCAGATGGAAAAATACGGGTTTCGCAGCTTCAGGAGGCCACCGGATATTCGGAGCGCTATATCAACCGGGTGTTCATTGAAGAGATGGGCTTTTCCCCGAAGGTCTTTTGCAAGATCATACAGTTTCAGAGAGCACTGGAATTTTTGAATTACGGAGCACCGGACAAGATGACGGATGCGGCCATGTTTTTAGGCTATTATGACCAGGCGCAGTTCATCCATGATTTTTCAAGGTATGCCGGGATCACTCCGAAAAAATATCTGAAAATGGTAGAAAATCAGCATTATAAAAACAGAATCACAGAAATCAGTTAAGACGAGGAAGTCAGACGGAAGGGTCAGGCTGCCTCGTCTTTTTATTCCTTCGCATATCGGGGAGACGCCGGTGACGCGTCTGCTGATTACCGGGGACCAGTGAACAGGAAGGAGAACCATATGGGATTTTCAAAAATTGAAGTTGTAACATCCATGAACCGCCTCAGCAACCTGAAGAAAGCCTTCAGTCGGATCGGTGTCAGCGGCATGACGGTGGTGCAGGCAATCGGCTGCGGTGTGCAGAAGGGAACCTTTGAATACGAGGAGGAACTGAATAAGGAGATGGAGCTTCTTCCGAAGCAGCTCATCTTCGTTGTTGTAAAGGATGAGATGATCGATAAGGTTGTAGATACCATAAAAAAGGAATTGTATACAGGCCATATCGGAGACGGAAAGATTTTCATTACGCCGCTCACGAATGTGATCCGCGTCAGAACCGGAGAAGAGGGAGAGGACGCATTGTAGTCAGGAGGTGACCAGATGGAGAAAAAGCTTGGCTTAATGAGTGTGATCGCGACCGGCGTCGGGCTGATCGTGGCAACCAGTTGTCTGATGTCTCTGGGCCAGGGCGCCGGAGCCCTGGGCACCGGCTTTATCGCTGCCATGGTTATGGCCTGTGCCATCAATATCTGCACGGCACTTTCCATGGCGGAGCTGAATGCGCTGATGCCGAACCTGACCGGCGGCCTCGCCCAGTATACACTGGCCGGCTTCGGCCCGTTCATCACCATTGTGACCATGGTGGGCGGGTACCTGGTGTGTCAGTCCATTGCAGGCTCTGTGGAATGCGCCATGTTCGGCAATGCAGTCAATTCTGTATTCCACACAGGGATCCCGTCCAATATTCTCTGTATCATCCTGCTGGTGATCCTGATCGCGGCAAATTTAATGGGAATTGACATGTTTGCAAAGATCCAGAATGTGGTGGTATACGGACTGGTCCTTTCCCTTGCGGCCATGGGTGTGATGGGAATGCTGGGACTGGGAACCGGAGAACCGGTAGAGCAGCCCTCCAATCTGGCAGGCTCCTTTTCCGATGTCTGCTCGATGCTGGGACTCGCATTCTTCCTGTTTATCGGCAGCGAGTTTGTGATCCCCATTTCCGTCAATGTAAAAAACGAGCGCCGGAATATTCCGCTCGGCATGGTGTTAAGTCTTGTGATCATCCTGCTGATGCAGATCCTGGTGGTATGCGGAATGGGACGCTACTGCAGCTGGTCCGAGCTTTCGGCGAGTGCTTCGCCGCATATTTTATACGGCACCTCGCTGCTGGGCTACGCCGGAGCGATCTGGATGATCCTGGTCTCTATTTTTGCCGTGATCAGCACCGTCAATTCCGCGATCAGCTTTTTGTCCTATATGTGCGCCGGCATGGCAAAGATCGAGCTGATGCCGGAAATCTTTCTGAAGAAAAACCGGCGGGGCGCATATTATGTCGGCGTTCTGCTGATCGGCACGATCATGGTGCTGGTGAATGCGACAGGGCTTTCCACCAGCGATTCGCTTTCCTTCATGATCACCCTGGCCATTGTATTCTGGATGGTTTCGTACATCATCGAGAACTGCAATGTCCTGATCTTCCGGAAACGCCTGCCGAAGGCACCGCGGACATTCTGCGTACCGCTTGGCCCGGTGATCCCGATCCTTGGAATTGCGGGTAATCTGTTTATGATCTGGAATATTGATGGAAATCCGGCCACCAGAAACAGGATCTTCCTGATCGACGGAGCCATCTTTCTGATTCTTGCCGTTTATGCGGCCCTGTGGTGCAGATATAAATTAAAAAGACCGATGTTCCGGCCGCTTCCGATCCATGAGGTCATGGCTATGGAAAATATTCTTTACTTAAGTGCACATCGAAAAAATAAAACAAAGGAGAATGAAAACATGGGATATCCAAAAGTAGATTTACTGTATTTAAACGAGGATGATATGATCGAGGCAGGAGTCCGTGATATGAAGGGCTGCGTGGAGGCCATGGAGGAGATGTTCCGACTGATGAAGGTCGGTGATTACCGGATGGGCGGTGCCAACGGCAACTCCCATGGCAGCATGGTCATGTTCCCGGAGAAATCGCCGTTCCCGGAAATGCCGGTAGACGGTCCGGATCGCCGCTTTATGGCCATGCCTGCCTATCTTGGCGGAAAATTTGACATGGCAGGTGTGAAATGGTACGGTTCAAACGCAGCCAACAAAGACAAGGGCCTTCCGCGTTCGATCCTGATGCTGATCTTAAATGACAAGGACACCGGTGCACCGCTGGCCTTCATGTCGGCAAATATCCTTTCCGCATACCGCACCGGCGCTGTACCGGGCGTCGGATTTAAATACTTTGCAAGACAGGACGCAAAAACCATTGGCATCATCGGGCCGGGCGTCATGAGTAAAACAGCACTCGCAGCAGCAATTGCAGTCCGTCCGGGGCTGAAGACCGTAAAGGTAAAGGGACGCGGTCAGGCATCCCTTCAGAAATTTATTGAGCATGCAAAGCAGGATTATCCGGGACTGGATATCTATGCAGTGGACAGCATCGAAGAGGCTGTGCGGGATTCCGATATCGTTTCCGTTTCCACCTCCTCTCCGACCGGAGATCCTTCTCTGTATCCGTATATTGCAGAAGAGTGGATCAAGCCGGGTGCCATCATTGAATCTACGGCAGCTCTCCGATTTGACGATGATTTCCTGATCAACCGTGCCCGCACCGTGACCGACAATATCATGCTTTATGAGGCATGGGAGGAAGAGATGAAGCCGAATGCCTACCATACCATCCCGATCCCGGCTGTGCGCGTAGAGGATCTGATCGCAGAGGGCCGGATGAAGCCGGAGCAGATCGATGATCTGGGCGATGTCCTGCTGGGAAACATCCCGGTACACCGGAAGGAGGACGAGATTGTCATTTATTCCGTGGGCGGCATGCCGACGGAGGATGTGGCATGGGGAACCATGGTATACCGCAATGCCTTAAAGCAGGGGATCGGCACAAAGCTGAACCTCTGGGACAGCCCGAAGATGATGGTGTAGAAACCGACAATTCTGCCAAATTTCAAAAAAAACCGTCACATATTCCCTGTGTGGCGGTTTTTTTGGTATAAATGCGCAAGAGGAACCATTTTTTCGTGAAGTGACTATACATAAATGGACAAAATCAAAAAGTTTGAGTATAATAGATGTTACATAAAATGCAGAAGGCCATGGCATGAAAGCGGGTGCATACCTGCAGTCACTGGTTCACAGAATTTCCGGTGGAAAAGAATCGGAGGTGCCTGCACGGGCAGATACTTCCGAAGATGACCGGCCGGGAACATGATGAAGAGGAGGAATTGAGTATGGCATTATTTGGCAGGAAGCATCAGAATACAGAAAACCAGGAAGCGGCTGCAGAAAAGGCAGCAGCAGAGAGTTCCCGGACTGAGATCAGCGATCCGGGCGATGCCAGCCTTGGCGGTGACCGCATGGTCTGCCGTCATCAGCTTGAGCGGGCGTTGGCAGGAGGCGGACAGGGCGTAGTCATGAAGTTTTATCTTGAAAACTTTAAGCGCATGAATGACCTGTTTGGTTTTTCCTATTGTGAGGAATTGTTAAAGGAGATTCTGGAATATCTGAGAAATGAGACCGGCAGTCTCGTATATCGCTATGTTGGTGTGGAATTCATCGCGATCCTGAAGAGCCGCAGCCAGGGACAGGCAGTACAACTGGCTGAGAATATTCTCGAACGTTTTTCCCAGAGCTGGAATATCCGCGGTACAGACTGCATATGCTCCTGTCAGATCGGCCTGTGCACCTATCCGGGTTATGCAGACAGTGCAGACGAGCTTCTGAAATGTCTGGATCTTGCTGTCAGCAAGGCAGAGGAAACCGGCATGAGCCAGTATGCAGCTTATGATTCCAAGCTGCATGCCATGCATCTGCGTAAGCAGACCATTGCCCAGTATATCAGCACGGCACTGGAGAATCAGGAGCTGGAGATCCGGTTCCGTCCGACCTATCATACGGGAGAGGATCGTTTTGTCCGTGCAGAATATTACATGCGCATGTTTGTCCGGGATATCGGCATGGTGGGAAGCGCAGAGTTTATTCCGATCGCAGAGGATACCGGCCAGATCAGCCAGGTTGAGTATTACGCTCTGGAGAAGGTAGCGCAGGAAATCGCCGAGCTGGAGAAAAAGGGAGTTGCATATGAATCCCTTGCTGTTCCGGTATCTCCGGTGCTGCTCATCCAGGAAAACTTTGTCGATACGGTTCAGGGCATGATCGGGAAATATCAGATTCCATCCGGAAAGCTGGCAGTGGAGATTGATGAATATGCGCTCACAACGGCCCCGGTCACCATTGAGATCGTGATGCAGCAGTTAAAGGAGCTGGGCGTGGAGCTGATCCTCAACAATTTCGGTTCCGGTTATTCCGGCATCAGCAAGCTGCTGGAGCTCCCGGTAGACACCCTGAAGTTCGAGCGTATGTTCCTGTGGCAGCTTGAGACGAACCCGAAGTCGGAACCGATCATAGAATGCCTGATCAGTGCAGCAGATAAGATGGGCAAGCGCCTGATCGCAGAGGGCGTGGAGACCGATCGTCAGCTGGAGGTTCTGGCAAAATTCGGCTGCGTCTATCAGCAGGGCTTTTACTATGCTCCTACAATTCCGCAGGAGATGCTGGCAGATGTGCTGGGAAAGTCGGTAGATGCCACCAAAAGTCTTCTTGACCAGGAACGCGAGAAGCTGAAACGGTAGCCATAAATCTGCATCAGCGGCAGATAAACCAGAAAATATTATATCCGTCCCGGCAGTCCACGCCGTAAGGCATATCATGGGCTTTTAAGATAGTGCTGACAATGGAAAGCCCGATGCCGGTCCCGAGGCGGCGGCCGCTCTGGTGCTGGCTGCGCTGGTAGCGCTCCCAGATGATGTCACGATCCTCCTCCGGAATGGGGTCACCCGGATTGGCTATTTCCACGAGGCACCCGTTTTTGGGAATGTCCGTCTGTGACGGACCTGAAAACTCCGGCTGATCTGCCGCATCCGGGATCAGCCGGATAAAGATTTCCTGATTTTCCGGCGTATGGTTGATGGCATTGTTTAACAGATTCCGCATCACCTGGCTCATTTTCAGGGAATCTACTTCATAATTCAGCGAAGCGTCCGGTGCTTCCAGGGTCAGGGTAATGCCATGCTCAGCGGCGGCCCGGTGGCAGTGGGTCAGCTCGGCGGTCACGATATCCCGCAGGTCATACCAGCCCTTTTTCAGCTTACTGTAACCGGCTGAAAATTGAGAGTAATCCAGGATGTCGTTTACCATCTCGCTCATGCGGTTGGACTCGCTGATGATGAGGTTTAAATTTTCGTTGCGCATCTCTTCGTCTTTCCAGGTAATGTCCCGCACCATCTCTGCATAGCCGGTGATGAGGGCCAGGGGCGAGCGCAGCTCATGGGACACATTGGCAATGACCTCTCGCCGGAGCACATCCAGCCGCTGCAGGGCCTGGCGCAGCTTGCCAACGGACTGGGAGAGCTGTCCCAGTTCATCCTGACGTTTCAGATCCTGTGTAATGGAGAAATCGTTCCGGGTCAGCTTGTCCACAGATTCCTTGATTTCAAAGATGGGACGCGTGAACTGCTTTGAGAGGACTGCGGCCAGTACAGAAGCAATACCGGTCAGAAGAATGCTTAACACAATCAGCTGCGACCGGTTTAAGTTCAGGACTGTCCGAGTCATAAGGGCATTTCGCAGGATTATGTAGTCAGCCTCGCCGTTGTAAGTAACCGGAAACCCCAGTTCGTAGCCGACGATCTGACCATGAATGCGTTCGATGTACTGATAGGGATGTCCCTCTTTCAATTCTTCAAAATCATGGTTCCGGCTGATCATTTCCGGATCCGGGGAATCCAGCTTCATTTCCCATTCCTGGGGCTGTACCAGGTGGCCGGAGGAATACATTTTGATCAGTTCTCCATCCCCGGAAACCAGGAGCAGCTCGCCGCTGACATGGCTGATGAAGGACAGCAGCCGTTCATCCTCTGCAATGTCGCGGGTCCGCAGGTCTTCCATGACCGGAGACAGGCGCATCAGCGCTTCATTGACCGAGGCATTTGCATAGTTCTGTTCGAACAGAAAAATCTGTACTACCCACATAAAGCAGATCCCGAACATGACCGGGATCATCATAAAGGCCCAGAGCCGGAATACCATCCGGTTTCTCAGGGCAGAAAATCTACTTTTCATCTGGTTCTTCAAATTTATACCCCACTCCCCATACAGTTTGAATGAGTTTCCGGTAAGCACCGAGGTGCTCCCGCAGAGACTTGATGTGAGTGTCCACGGTGCGGGCATCCCCGCAGTACTGGTATCCCCATACGGTTTCCAGAAGCTTGTCGCGGCTTAAAACAATGTGCTGGTTCTGGGCCAGCTTATAAAGCAGGTCAAATTCCTTGGGCGGCAGAGTGACTTTCTTCCCATCTAATGTGACGATCCGGGAATCCGGGAAGATGGAAAGTCCGCCAAAGGTAAGCTCGTTTGTGACCGGTGCCGGAGTGCGGGACCGGGTGCGCCGCAGTACGGCTCCGATGCGGGCCATCAGCTCCCTGGGGCTGAAGGGCTTGGCAACATAATCATCGACCCCTAACTGGAATCCGTTTAATTTATCGTATTCTTCATTGCGCGCGGTCAGCATAATGACCGGGACCTGGCTGAAGCGGCGGATGGCTTCCAGGGTCTCAAAGCCGTCCGGCCCCGGCATCATCACGTCTAAGAGCACCAGGTCAAAGGTGCCTTGTTTTAATGCGCTGACGGCAGCGGCACCATCTGCCGCCTCGGTGCAGTCATAGCCCTCCAGCTCCGCGTAGGTGCGCACCAGGCGGCGCAGATGCATGTCATCATCGGTGATGAGGATGTGCGGCATGAAAATTCCTCCCCTCTCAAGTCTATGCTTTCTTACGGTCAGTGCAGCAAGTACACAGACCTTATGAACTGTTACGATTATACCATCTTTCCGGGACTTCTGGAACTTTCCTCACAGAATTATGCGGATTTTCTCACACTTTTCTCACATTTGTTTTTTATGATCTGCAATAATTGGTAACTGTGAGACTATTGGATCAAAGGAGAACCGTATGCATCAGAAATCGCCGGGAAGACCACCGAACCAGAGAATATTGAAAAAAGAAGTATTCGGCTATGCGGTCATCTGTCTGCTGCTTTTGCTGCTTCTGGGAATCGGAGGAAACTTAAGCCGGACATTCCCGGTAAAGGGGCTGGCAGCGGCGCTGGGATATCTGGCCATAGGAGGCCTCGGCATGTCGTCCTGGATGTTTTGCTTTCGGGCCTCGGCAGAGCAGTCGGAGTTTTTTAAAATATTCAGTCTGCTGTATCACCCCGGAGTCTGGATCCTGGCGGCGGCTTCCTTCCTGGAAGGAGGGAGCGCTGCAAAGCCGGAGCTGACCGGGAGTCTTCATCTGGTCTACATTGCCGGATGGACGTTTCTGGCAGCCGGGATCATCGTGCTGGTGGTCATCCTGCGGGACAGTGGTTAGCATGAATATGTGACTGCGGCAGAGGTTTCTGGCAGTGGTCATCCTGCGGGACAGTGGCTGGCATGAAAGCATATGGAACAAAGCAGCTTTGAAGAGCACAGAATCATGGAAGGGTAAAGGAGTGCATCATGGATAAGAAGAAAAAAATCATGGTAGGAGCAGGCGCGGCAGTGATCATCCTTGCAGGCGCGGCATTTTTCCTTGGAGGAAAAGGCGGAAACGGCGGAAAAGGAGGTCCGGGAGGTCCCGGAGGCATGCAGCAGGAATCCACGGTTACCGTGGTGAATGCCGCAAAGCCGACTACGGGTGATATCTCTGTTACATCAAGCCTGACCGGTACGGTGGAGGCGGCTGATGTCGTTTATGTGTATGCAAAGGCAGGCGGTGATGTGACAGCCGTCGATGTCAAGGCAGGCGATATCGTCAGTCAGGGACAGGTGCTGATGGAGATCAACACGGAGCAGGTGGAATCCGCAAAGAACGCGATGGATTCCGCTCAGGTCAATCTGTCTCAGGCGCAGAGCAATTTAAGCAGGATGCAGATCCTGTACAGCAGCGGCGATCTGTCCGACCAGGAGTACGAGCAGTATCAGAATAATGTAAAATCTGCCCAGCTCCAATATGAATCCGCCAAGCTTCAATATGACAAGCAGGTGGAATACAGCACCATCACCGCTCCGATCGCAGGACGCGTAGAGAGCGTGGATGTAGATGTCTACGACCGTGTAAACCAGTCTGCCCAGCTCTGTGTCATTGCAGGAGACGGTCAGAACAGCCTCACCTTTTATGTATCCCAGCGCATGATGCAGAATCTGAAGGTGGGAGACGCCCTGGAGATTTCCAAGAACGGAAAGACCTACAGCGGAACCATTACCGAGATCAGCAGCATGGTAGATTCCGCCAGCGGCCTGTTCAAGGTAAAGGGCGATATGGAGAGCAGTGACGAGATCGCCATCGGAAGCACCGTAAAGCTCAGTCTGGTAACCGAGCGCGCAGAAAATGTAATGCTGGTTCCGGTAGATGCCATCTACTACAGCGGCGGCAAGGGCTATGTATACTTATATGAAGATGGCAAGGCGAAGATGGCCTCCGTGGAGGTGGGACTGTATGATTCCGAAAATGCACAGATCCTCTCCGGTGTGAATGCAGACGATCTGGTAGTCAGCACCTGGAGCAACAACCTCTATGAGGGAGCAGATATCCGTCTGAAATCAGATGCAGATTCAGAGCAGCCGTCAGCGGACGGTGCGCAGGGCGCACCGGCAGACGGCAGTGACCAGGGACAGAGCAGCGCACCGGCGGCAGGCGGTGACCAGAGTCAGAACGGCGCACCGGCAGGTGATGCGCAGGGCACAGGAAACCAGATAACACAGGGCGCTCCGGCAGACGGCAGCGCACAGAATGGAAATACAGCACCGAAAGCACAGTAAGGAGGCCGACATAAATGGGAATTACAAAATTTGTACTGAAGCGTCCGGTTACCGTGCTGATGACGCTGCTGTGCCTGCTCGTATTTGGTATTTCTTCGGTACTGAATGCGACACTTGAGCAGATGCCGGATATGGACCAGCCGATGATGATCATTATGGCAAACTATTCCGGTGCCAGCCCGGAGGACATGGATGAGCTGGTCACTCAGTTGATCGAGGATCAGGTCAGCACCCTTGAGGGCGTCAAGAGCATGAGCTCCACCACCAGTGAGGGACGATCCATGATCATGCTGGAGTACGACTATGATACAGACATGGACGATGCCTACAATGACCTGACCAAGAGCTTGAACAGCATCCGGGATCTGCCGGACGATGTAGAGCCGACGGTCATGGAGATGAACAACAACGCATCGGCCAGCATGATGCTCACCATTGCAAACCCGTCCCAGGAAAGCCTGTATGACTATGTAGACCAGAAAATCGTACCGGAGCTGGAAAAGCTCAGCACCGTCGCACAGGTATCCACCATGGGCGGTTCCTCGGAATACATAAAGATTGAACTGATGTCGGATATGATGGATCAGTACAATCTCACCATCAGCGACATCAAATCCGCCATGACAGCGGCAAACCTGTCCTATCCGTCCGGCAGTGCGGAGTCTGGCAACCTGGATCTGTCGGTTTCCACCCTGACCGAGCACGAAACGCTGGATGAGCTTCTTCAGATGCCCATCACGGTATCCGGCAATAAGATCGTTTACCTGAACGATATCGCCAATGTCTCCTATGCAGAAAACGAGAGCAACGGCGTATCCCGGTATAACGGTGAGGAGACCATCTCCATATCCTTAACGAAGCAGCAGAGCAGCTCCGCCATGGATATGTCCAAGCAGGTGCAGAACGTCATCAAAACCCTGCAGGCAGATGATGAAAATCTGACCATCACCGTTGCAAGGGATGAGGCAGATTCCATCATTGATTCCTTAAAGGATGTAGCAGAGACCATGGTCATGGCAGTCGGAATCTCCATGGTTATCATTTTCCTGTTCTTCGGAGATATCAAGGCATCCCTGATCGTCGGAAGCTCCATCCCGACCTCCATTTTAATGTCCCTGATCGCAATGACGCGGGCAGGCTTCACCTTGAATATCATTACCATGAGTGGTCTGGTGCTTGGTGTCGGCATGATGGTAGATAACTCCATCGTAGTACTCGAGAGCTGCTTCCGTGCCATGGATAAGCAGGAGGACAAGGGGGCTCTGGGCTATGCGAAGGCAGCCCTGGAGGGAACGAACATCGTGGCAGCCTCCGTTCTTGGTTCTACCGTAACCACCTGCGTTGTATTCATCCCGCTGGTATTCTTAAATGGTATGAGCGGCCAGATGTTCGGAGCCATGGGTTACACTATCGTTTTCTGTATGACGGCTTCCCTGCTTTCCGCGATCGCGATCGTGCCGTTATGCTACATGATGTATAAGCCGAAGGAGAAGACCTCCGCACCGGCAACCCGTCCGCTGACCTATCTCCAGGACGGCTACCGCAGGCTCATGCCGACGCTTCTGAAGCACAAGGCTGCAGTTATGCTGGTATCGGTTGCCATCATCGTCGCAACGGTATTTATGGCCAGCGGTATGCAGACAGAGCTGATGACTGCCGATGATACCGGTACGGTCAGCGTCACCATTGAGACTCGTCCGGGTCTGATCACGGAGCAGGCAGATGCCGTACTGGCTCAGGCAGAGGCCATTGTGGCAGCCCACGAGGATGTGGAATCCTATATGCTTCGCTATAACAATGATGAAGGTACCATCACGGCTTACTTAAAGGATGACCGGAAAATGTCCACGGATGAGGTGGTAAGCCAGTGGGAAAATGACATGGCAGATCTGGAAAACTGTACCGTGACGGTAGAGGCCTCCAGCTCCATGAGCATGATGGGCCGGACCAGAGGCTATGAGACTATCCTGAAGGGAACTCAGTATGATGAGCTGCAGGAGGTCAGCAATAAGATCGTTACCGAGCTGATCGCCCGGGATGATGTGAAGAATGTACATTCCAGCATCGAGAATACCGCACCGGTGGTAGCGGTTAAGGTCGATCCGGTGGCAGCCTCCGCAGAGGGTCTGACCGCAGCTCAGATCGGAACCATGGTAAAGCAGATGCTTGACGGCGAGGAGGTTACAACCTTAAAGATCGACGGTGAGGAGATCAGCGTCAAGGCAGAGTATCCGGAGGATGAGTATAAGACCGTTCCGCAGCTTGAGCGCATCATCTTAAAGAAGCCGTCCGGCGGCAGTGTGGCACTGTCTGATGTGGCAGAGATCTACTATAAGGACAGCCCATCCTCCATCGAGAAGGAGGACAAATCCTATCAGATCACCATTTCCGCAGACTATGTCAATGAGCAGAACAGTACTGCCGTGAAGAGTGAGATCGACAGCGAAGTGATCAGCCCGAACCTGACCGGCACCATTACTCTGGGAACCAACTCCAGAGACCGTATGATGAAGGAGGAGTTCTCCGGACTGTACAATGCGATCGCAGTTGCAGTATTCCTGATCTTCGTAGTAATGGCTGCACAGTTCGAGTCACCGAAGTTTTCCTTCATGGTCATGACCACCATTCCGTTCAGCCTGGTTGGTTCCTTCGGACTGCTGAAGCTCTCCGGAGTCAGCATGTCCATGACCTCCATCCTGGGATTCCTGATCCTGGTTGGTACGGTCGTAAACAATGGTATTCTTTATGTTGATACGGTCAACCAGTATCGTATGGAGATGCCGTTACAGAAAGCCCTGATCGAGGCCGGTGCCACCCGTATGCGCCCGATCATGATGACGAGCTTAACCACCATTCTTTCCATGCTGCCGATGGCAATGGCATTCGGAAGCAGCGGCTCCACCACCCAGGGCCTTGCAATCGTAAACATTGGCGGTCTGACCGTTGGCGTGCTGGTAGCATTGTTTATGCTTCCGGTATACTACGCACTGATGAATGGTAAGAAGGAATTGAGAGTTCTGGATATTTAAAAGGAGGAGATGAAAAATGATCCGGAAACGTGTAAGACGGCTGGCAGGCGCAATGCTTGCCGCCGGTGCCATCACGGCATTGCCATTTCAGGCATTCGCCCAGCAGAGCCCGGAATTTGCTTATTCTGCTGAGAAATGGACAACACTCCGGGATAATAAGCTGGAGTTTGATGAGATCAAGGATCTGGTTCATGAGTACAATCCGACCGTGATCCAGAATGCCATCAGCTACAAGGATTATCTGACCAAGAACCGGGATGATGTGGCCCAGGATTATTATGACAAGGCCAATGAGATCTATTCCAACATAACCTACCCGGATTCGGATGATGCCAACTACGGAAGCGGTGTGGCAGCAGCGCTGCGAAACGAGCAGCAGGCAGAGAACCTGATGGAGCAGGGCGATGAAAATACAGACGACCAGGCCACCATGCGCATCCAGTACGACCAGGAAGAGGCAAGACTGGCTCAGCAGGCTCAGCAGCTTATGATCAGCTACTGGACCCAGTATTACAGCCTGGACAGCCAGAAAGCCCGCATCGAGCAGGCAAAAAATTCCTATCAGTCTGAGCAGAACCGTCTGGCAGCCGGTATGTCCACCCAGGCAAAGGTCTTAAGTGCCAGCGAGTCCGTCTCCAATGCAGAGGCGGCGCTGGTGACGGCAGAGAGCAATCTGGCATCCACAAAGGAAAGCCTGTGCCTCATGCTGGGCTGGAGCTATGGAGCAGATGTGGAGATTGCAGAGCTGCCGGAGCCGGATCAGGAAAAGATCGCGGCCATTGATGTCAATGCGGATATCCAGACGGCACTGGAAAACAGCTACGCTTACCGCCTGACCCAGAAGCAGCTCACCAACGCCCGCACAAATACGGTGAAGGAGAAGCTGACAGAGACGGAGAAGAATCAGAAGGAGACCATTTCCAACAGCGTGAAATCTGCCTATGATTCCCTGCTTCTGGCACAGTCCAACTACGAGCAGGCCCAGTCGGCACTGGCACTGGAGGAGGTTTCCATGAAGTCTGCTGACGCAAAGCTGGCAGCGGGAACAATTACGAAAAATACCTATGAGAATCAGAAGGCATCCTACACCACAGCTCAGGTAACAGCCAAAATCCAGAAGCTGTCTTTGCTGCAGGCTATGTCAGATTATGACTGGACGGTGAATGGGCTGGCCTCCGCAGAGTAAGGAAAGGAGTTCGGTGTGATGAAGAAACAGGCAGACAGGAAAGTGCCGCAAAACCATATGGGCTTGCGGAGTTTGCAGAAAAAAGCGCGGCACGGCATGGGCACGATCGGTTCAGCCTGTGCCCGGACAGCGCTGATCCTTTCTCTTGCGGCCGGAGTGCTGGTGCATCCGGCGGCTGCGTTTCCGGTGATGGCGGAAACCGCCGCGGATGCTTCAGAAAGTGCCGCAGGGCAGTCGGCAGAGGCAGAAACGGCTGAGAGTGGCGGAGAGCAGTCCGCTGCGACAGAAGTAACCGAGAACAGTGGAGAGCAGTCCGCTGCGACAGAAGCGGCCGAGAACAGTGGAGAGCAGTCAACTGCGACAGAAGCGGCCGAGAACAGCAAAGAGCAGTCAACTGCGGCAGAAACGGCTGCAACGGTGACATCCGTGGATTACAACAATCTGGAACAGCTGGTGCAGAACAACCGGAATCTGAAAAATGCGCTGGAAAACTACACCAGCAACCGGGAAAACTACGAGAGCATGCTGAAGACTCTGGAGGACGAGCGGGACTACATGAAATTCATGCAGGAGAAATATGAGGATGACGCTGAGGCCAAAGCGACATATAAGATGAACGCGTCTATGCTGAGCGCCTCCATATCCCAGATTACCAAACAGTTGGAGGCTCAGGAAACTCAAACCCAGACCATCAGCCGGCAGAAGACCATTGACGGCTATGTGCTGACGGCTCAGAGCCTCATGCGCACCTACAACCAGATGAACACCAAGGCTCAGGCAGAGGAGAAAAACTACCAGGCGGCTCAGAGCAGCTATCAGGCCACCCTGAAAAAACAGAGCGCAGGCATGGCCACGGCAGCCGATGTGATGGCGGCAGCCGATACCATGAGCAGTGCAAAGAACCGGTACGAATCCTACCGGCAGCAGGCGTCGAATGCCCGCTTCAATCTGCTATCCGCTCTGGGACTGGACACCTCTGCCGATATCACCATCGGCAGTGTGCCGCTCCCGGATCTCGCTGCCATCGATGCAGTGGACTTCAATACCGATGTGGAGAAGGCCGTGGGCAACAGCGCCAGCGTGCAGAACACCCGCCGCCAGAGCGCGGGGACTGCGACACAGATTTCTGTGAAATCCGATCAGGAAAGTCAGGCAGAGGGAACGGTTCGTTCCCAGATGCAGAGCCTGTATGATCAGTTAAAGGCCGCAAAGCTCCAGTACGAGGGCGCAGAGAATGCGTACCAGAGCGCATCGATCGCCTACACATCGCTGCAGAAAAAGCAGCAGGCCGGCATGCTGAGCCAGAGCGATTACCTGCAGGGCGTAGCAGATTACTACAGCGCGCTGGATGCAAGAGAGACCGCTGTGGTGAATCTGAACCAGGCGTGGGAGACTTATAACTGGACGATAAAAGGAGTGTCTTAGGACATTCCTTTTTTTGTATGACAGGAAATTGCGTCCTGTCATACAAAAACGCTCCGCGAGGATGCGCACTCGGCGCAATGGCAGATGGTTGCCGAAGC
Organism: Prevotella sp. P5-108; assembly: GCA_963645005.1. Classification (GTDB taxonomy): domain Bacteria; phylum Bacillota; class Clostridia; order Lachnospirales; family Lachnospiraceae; genus Brotaphodocola. Next base: position 10,775 of record CAVIRL010000003.1, on the reverse strand, counting down.
AACCGCGCCTCGGCGCGAGAATGTGCCAAGGCACATTCTTTATGCATATCACATAACAAACGAAATCAATTTTTGTGGTTGACGATAAAAAATCAATGTAGTATAGTTGTTAAAAGGTAACTATCGATCGTCATATATAAGGAGGTGAGATGATGGACGTCGCGGACAGTTATAAGCGAACGAGCGGCAATGGAAGAGAGAAGATGGCCGACAGCCTGTCTGCCTGCGTTGTCTGTCATCTCCCACGGAATTGTTTTAGATAGAGAAAGATGTCTGATTTGGTATGCCCTGAATTGTGCAGGAATCCGAATCAGACTGTTTTCTGTGTGTCTGCCATTGCCCGTTTACAGTGAAACTGGTGATGGCATTTTTAATTTGCGGAAATGAAAGGAACAGTTTCAGGCAGACGTTTTGCTGCGCTGTGTGTTAAGAGACTATAAAGAACAGAGAAGCAGTAGGTTTGCGCAGATCAAAAATGCTCAGTCCACGGTTGACAGCCGTGAGAAAAAACGCCGCGGGAAGGGAAAACCGGACCGCAGGCCGGGAAAGGAGCAGAACATGGAAAAGCTGAGAGAGAACGACGGAAAAGATACCGCAGTTCAGGTTCGTGACTACCAGACTGAACTGCAGCAGATCATGCGGAGCAACGTATCTCCGCGGGTCCTGAAGGATCGCATTTCCGATTACCATGAGAACGATATCGCCTCCTCCTTCGAGGTGTTTACAAGAGATGAGAGAGAGCGGCTGTACCGCATTTTAGACGCAGAGCAGCTTTCCGATATTTTCGAATATCTGGACAATGCGGAGATTTATTTTGAAGAGCTGAACGCGAGAAAGAAGGTTGAGGTTCTTTCCTGCATGGAGGCTGACGAGGCGGCTGCGCTGTTAAAACGTCTGAACAAGTCTGAGCGCAATATGCTCATTGATCTGATGGACAATGAATCCAAGAGGGACATTGCCATGCTGGAATCCTTTGATGAGGATGAGATCGGAAGCCGCATGAGCATGAATTTTATTGAGATCAAATCCGGAATCAGTATCCGCGAAGCTATGCGGGAGCTGATCGACCAGGCAGCGGAGAATGACAACATCTCTACGCTGTATGTAACCGATGACAACCATACCTTTTGCGGTGCCATTGATTTAAAGGACCTGATCATTGCCCGGGAGGGCAGCAGCCTGGATGACATCATCATGGAATCCTATCCGTATGTCTATGCCCGCGAGATGGTGGAAGACTGTATCGAGCGCATGAAGGACTACTCCGAGGATTCCATCCCGGTGCTGGATGAGAATAACAAGATCCTCGGTGTCATCACATCCCAGGATATCGTTCAGGTTGTGGATGATGAGATGGGGGATGATTACGCAAAGTTAGCAGGTCTTGCTTCCGAGGAGGAATTAAATGAGCCAATCCGCCAGAGCGTGCACAAGCGTCTTCCCTGGCTGATCATTCTGTTAGGCCTGGGCCTGGTGGTTTCCAGTGTTGTAGGTCTGTTTGAGGGCGTGGTTGCGCAGCTTACCATTGTCATCTGCTTCCAGTCCCTGGTACTGGATATGGCAGGAAATGTCGGCACCCAGTCTCTGGCAGTCACCATCCGCGTCCTGATGGATGAGAACCTGGACGGAAAGCAGAAGCTTGGACTGGTGTTTAAGGAGGCAAAGGTTGGCTTATGCAATGGCTTCATCCTCGGTGCACTGTCCTTTGTTTTCATCGGTCTGTACGTGATTTTTGCAAAGGGCATGACTCCGGGCTTCGGGTTTGCGGTATCAGCCTGTATCGGGGTGGCACTGGTGCTGGCCATGCTGATCTCCAGTATATCCGGCACTGTGATCCCGATCGCCTTTAAAAAATTCGGCGTTGACCCGGCGGTAGCGTCCGGCCCGCTGATCACCACGGTAAATGACCTGGTGGCAGTCGTGTCCTATTACGGGCTGACCTGGATCTTTTTGATCGAGATGCTGCATCTGGCAGATTAGGAATCCGGTAACGGTTCCGTTGCTGCTCAGGCAACGTATGAACAGTAACCGTTACAATCAAAGTTTGAGATAAGAGGCTTTTGAAAATGGAAAAAGAGAATCATGCAAAAGAGATGGATATGCTGCACGGCGGTCTTGCCGGAAATCTGATCCTGTTTGCCATTCCGCTGGCCTGCAGCAGTATTCTGCAGCAGTTGTTCAATTCGGCAGACGTGGCGGTGGTGGGCCGTTTTGCCGGTGACCTTGCGCTGGCAGCAGTAGGAAGCTGTGTGGCGCTGGTCGGTATTTTTGTAAACCTGATCGTTGGGCTTTCGGTGGGGCCGAATGCGGCACTGGCTACGCTGATCGGACAGAAGAAACGGGATCAGATCAGCGGAATGCTCCATACGATCCTCGCATTTGGCGGAATACTGGGACTGATCCTGATGTGTGTCGGTATGGGACTTGCGCGTGGAATCCTGGAGCTTTCCGGGACTCCGGAAAGCGTTATAGACGAGGCACTTTTGTATATCCGGATCTATTTCCTCAGCATTCCGTTTATGGTGATCTACAATTTTGGATCCGCAATCCTGCGAAGCTTTGGAGACAGCCGGCACCCCATGTATTATCTGCTGGTCTCCGGAATGCTCAATGTGGTACTGAACCTGCTCCTTGTCATCGTTTTCCATCTTGGCGTGGCCGGTGTGGCCATCGCCACCGTAACCTCTAACATCTTAAGTGCGGGACTTGTGATCCGGAATCTGCATCACAGAAACGATGAGTTCCGGCTTCAGTTTAGGTGCCTCCGGATTGATAAAAGAGACCTGTCAAGGGTATTGAGGATTGGCATCCCGGCCGGAATCCAGGGTGCCATCTTCTCGGTATCCAATGTATTTATCCAGAGCGGCATCAATACCTTCGGGGAAAATGCCATTGCAGGCTCTTCCCTTGCTCTGAATTTTGAGTATTTTACATATGACATTGCCTCAGCCTTTGCCCAGGCAGCGGTGACATTCACCAGCCAGAACTACGGAGCCGGAAATATAAAACGCTGCAAAAGGGTATTCTGGCTGTGTATGCTGTTTGGAATCGGATTTACGGAAATCCTGGCCATCATTTTCATGATCTGGGATGATTTTTTTGTCGGGATCTACACGACCAGCAGCGCAGTTGCAGTCTACGGCCTGATCCGGATGCATCATGTATGCTCGCTGGAGGGTCTGACTGCCACCTATGAGGTGGAAAGCGCAGCACTGCGCGGTATGGGAAAATCCATGGAGCCATCGGTCATTACCATTCTCGGAACAGTGGTGTTCCGGCTGATCTGGCTGGTTACGGTATTCCGCTGTTTCCCGACCTATGACATGCTGATGAATGTCTATGTGGCGTCCTGGATCTTTACGGGCGGAACCATCTTTGTGGTATATTACAGGCACATGAAGAAGCTTCCCTTCAGGCAGGCTTCCGCATGACGGTGTGCCAGGGAAATACCAATGAAAATTCAAATTTAGAAAGAGGGCGTTTAAAATGGAAGTACGAAAAGCACAGAAATCTGATATTGACAGTATTGAAAAAATTTACAACCGTATTCATGACGCCGAAGAAAAAGGGTTGTCCTCAGTCGGTTGGATCCGCAATGTGTATCCTACCAGAAAAACAGCAGAGGATGCTTTGAACCGTGACGATCTATTTGTCATGGCAGATGGGAATAAGATTGCAGCGGTAGCGGTCATCAACCAGATTCAGGTTCCTGAATATAAAGATGCTGCATGGAAGCATGATGTGTCGAATGCGGAAGTCATGGTGCTGCATGGTCTTGCTGTGGATCCGCTGGAAAAGGGAAAGGGTCTTGGCCGGGCGTTTGTTGCGTTCTATGAGAGCTACGCCAAACAGCACGGTTGCCCGGCATTGCGTATGGACACCAATGCAACAAACGCCAGAGCACGGAAATTGTACCAGTCACTCGGCTACGAAGAAATTGGGATTGTGTCTTGTATCTTTAACGGTATTCCCAATGTAAAATTGGTGTGCCTTGAGAAATACCTTGGATAAACGTTCAGCCTGACGCTGGCGCTGAATCAGATGCCGCAGCAGCACCGGTTTATGCGACTGGACATTGCGGCATCGCGGGAATCGTCATTTTCCTGCTGGGTCTATAAAATATTATTTTGTCCGCTGACCTTGCCGTATGTGCAAAATCAGCGGACTTTTTATGCCCACGACCGTTTGCGGGAGGTGCCTTTTTTGACTGCAAAAGCAGGCGGGGCGGCCCTGCTGGTGTGCGTCGCAAAAGCAGGCAGGTCGGCACTGCTGGTGTGCATCGCAAAAGCAGGTAGTGCGGCCCTGCTGCTGTGCACTGCCAAAACAGGCAGATCGGTCTTGCTGCTGTGCACTAACGGAACGTACGTTTTGCCTGGATGATGAGGGTGGGGATCAGTGCCAGACCGGCCACCTGCATCAGAGCTGCTGCGGACATGGTCTGGATCTGGAACAGGCCGTGCAGTCCGGGAATCAGGATAACCAGTGCCAGAAGGATTGCTCCTGCGGCAAATGCATACAGGCTGTATGGGTTTGTCGATAAGCCCAGCCTGAAAATGGACTGGCTTCCACGGCAGTTAAATCCATGGAACAGCCGTGCCAGGGTCAGGGTGGAAAATGCCATGGTGGAGGCCATGGCGGCACTTTCCCTCAGGCCGAGATAAAAGGCCGTGATCACAACCACTGCGATCAGAGCACCCTGAGACACCATGCGGATCAGGAAATCCTTTGTCAGCAGTCCCTCCTTCGGATCTCTCGGCTTTTCTCTTAAAAGACTTTCGTCAGCAGGCTCCATGCCGATGGCAAGAGCCGGAAGGGAGTCCGTCAGCAGGTTGATGAACAGGAGCTGTACCGGTGCAAACGGGATCGGAAGTGCCATCAGGGAGGTATATAATACGGCAAATATGGCTGCGGTATTGCCGGAAAGCAGATACATAACTGCGTTTTTGATATTCCGGTATACATTTCGACCGTTGGCAACAGCCTTGATGATCGTAGCGAAATTGTCATCGGCCAGGATCATGGCAGCCGCATCCTTGGAAACCTCAGTGCCCGTGATTCCCATGGCAACGCCGATATCGGCCTTCTTTAAAGCCGGGGCATCATTGACACCGTCACCGGTCATGGAGACAATATTGCCGCGTCTCTGCCAGCCGTCCACAATCCGAATCTTGTTTTCCGGTGAAACTCTGGCATATACCGAGATCTTGTCGATCTGCTGATCTAACTCGGCATCACTCAGCGCATCTAATTCCATGCCGGTGAGCGCCAGGTCTCCGTCCTTGAAAATGCCGATCTGGCGGGCAATGGCGGTAGCGGTAACCTTATGATCTCCCGTGATCATCACGGTGCGGATCCCGGCCCGGGCAGCCTCAGCCACGGCTTTGACAGATTCCGGTCTGGGCGGATCCACCATGGAAATAAGACCGAGGAAGGTATATCCATATTCACTGTCTGTAGAGAGCACCTCGTCTGATTCCTTATAGGCAAAGGCCAGTACGCGGAGTCCGTTTTCCGAAAAGCTCTGATTCTGAAGACGGATTTTTTCTTTTTCCTCTTCGGTCATGGTTCGCAGTCCGTCATGACCGCGGACGGCCACGCAGCGATCCAGAAGCACATCTACTGCGCCCTTGGTCAGGATGGTAGGAACACCGTGAAGCTGATATTTGGTGCTCATCAGCTTTCGGTCGGAGTCAAAGGGAACCTCCTCTAAGCGGCGCATGGAATTCCGCAGAAGATCCTCGTGGATGCCCATCCTTCCGAAATAGCTGTCCGGGAGCACATGGATCTTCCGGAACATCTCCAGAAGGGCATACTCCGTCGGATCACCGATGCCCTTTCCGTCTACAATGCTGGAATCATTCGTGAGTACGGCATCATAGATCAGATACCGCTGCGTCTGCTCGGTGAGATCCAGATCTGCCGCATCCATAACGGTATCGTTTACATAAACCTGCTGCACTGTCATTTTGTTCTGGGTCAGGGTGCCGGTCTTATCGGAACAGATGACCGATACGGAGCCGAGACTTTCCACGGCCTTTAATTTCTTGATAATGGCATTTTCCCGCGCCATTTTTCTGGTACCGAAGGCCTGGACAATGGTCACGATGGAGGTGAGGGCCTCAGGAATGGCAGCTACAGCCAGGGCAACGGCAAACAGAAGCGAATCGAGCAGTGTCATGCTCCGGTACATGCAGAGGGCAAATACAACTGCGCATACGACCATGATCAGGATCGCCAGCTTCTGGCTGAACTGATCCAGGCTTTTCTGGAGAGGCGTTCTGCGCTCTTCGGTTCCATTCATCAGACCGGCTATTTTTCCGAGCTCGGTGTTCATGCCGGTGGCAGTGACGAGCACCGTGGCACGTCCATAGGCAACGAGACTGCCGGAATAGACCATATTGGTGCGGTCGGCCAGTGCCACCTCACCCTCCAGTGCCGCTTCCTGCTTATCGATATTGGCAGATTCACCGGTAAGAGAGCTTTCATTGACCTGGATGGAAAAGTTGTGCAGGATCCGGCCGTCAGCCACGACCATGTCACCGGCCTCCAGCTCCAGGATATCACCGGGAACAACATCCCGGGATGGGATCTCCTTTTTCGCACCGTCCCGCAGTACCTTGGCATTGGGGGCAGACAGTTGCTTAAGGCTTTCCAGTGATTTCTCAGCTTTGATATGCTGCACGGTTCCCAGGATCGCATTCATGACCAGTACGGCCAGGATTACCACAGTGCTTTCCACGTTGCCGGAAAGCATCGATACCACAGCGGCAGCGATCAGGATCACGACCAGCAGGTCACAGAACTGCTCCAGAAATACCTGGACAACCGTTTTTTTCTTTTCCTCCTGCAGGATGTTTTCTCCCTTTTCGGCACGGATCTGTTCTGCTGCTTCTGTGGTAAGCCCGCGTTCTGACAGATGCCAGGCCGTCAGCAGTTCTTCCGATGACAGATTCCAGATGTTTTTTTGTGTCATTGTGTTTTCTCCTTTCGTTTTGATAAAGAGTCATCCACGAAAAAAAACGAGACTTTTATTGCACCACAAAAGTACAATAAAAGTCTCGTTCCATTTGCATGTGTACTGTCCGGCAGCAGAAAACATGTATCTTCATGTCGCTGCTGCGTGATGACGAACCAGCACAGCACCGGGCTGGATGGTGCTTTTTACGGAAGCTATGCGCAGCCGGTGTGAACTACTCCCTGATATTGCATTAAAATTATCATAGACAGTACGGTTTGTCAATATGCAATGCCGCCATATTATTCTTGCGTATGAAAACCGTCATATTATTCTTGCGGCATGCAAACCGAAACATTATAATGATACCATGTAACTGTTCAGTACCTTCACAGTCACGGGCAAAAATCCATTGAAAATTGCCTACGGCAATGGGATTTTTGCCTGCCAGCCCATGTTTTCTTACGGTCAGCGCAGCAAGTGCGCAGACCTACTGAACAGTTACGAAAACATCAGAAATGGACTGTTATGAAAGGTGGTATGAGTATTGTGAAGAAAAGGCTGTATTTCAGGCGGTTTGGAGCTGTCCTGCTGAGTCTCAGTATGATGGTTTCACCGGTTTATGCATCCGGGATCGAGGGAATGACATATGTGGAAACGGAAGCAGAGACGGAATCGCTGACAAATTCCGAAACTGATAGGAAAACCGGTACTGAAACAGGAGTTGAATCGGAAGGCAGATTCCAAACCGATACGGAATCAAGTTCAGAAGATAAAACAGAGACGGATACAGAATCCGGATCAGAGGGCAAGCCGGAAGAGAAGCCGGAAATCGACACAGAATCAGGTTCAGAAGATAAAACAGAGACGGATACAGAATCCGGATCAGAGGGCAAGCCGGAAGAGAAGCCGGAAATCGACACAGAATCAGGTTCAGAAGATAAAACAGAGACGGATACAGAATCCGGATCAGAGGGCAAGCCGGAAGAGAAGCCGGAAATCGACACGGAAACCGGATCGGAATATAAAACAAAGACGGATACAGAATCTGGATCGCAGGACAAGCCGGAGGAAAAGCTGGAAACCGATACGGAATCCGGTTCGGAAGACAAAACAGAGATGAATACAGAATCCGGTTCAGAAGACAAAGCAGAGACGGATTCAGAATCCGGATCAGAGTCCAAGCCGGAGGAAAGGCCGGAAACCGACACAGAATCTGCTCCGGAAGGCAAAACAGAGACAGGAGAGGATTCACTTGTTCATTCCAATCCATTTGGCCTTTCGGACGATGATATGCCGCTTGACAAGGGATTAAATCGGTCAGAGTCCATTGAAGGAAACGATGAGATCATGCTGCTTTCAGAAGAAGCTCTCGAAGAGGATGAGGAAGAAGGGATAGATTCTGATCAGGACAGCGAAGACCTGGCAAATAAGCGTGAAGCGCAGATCAGGAACTTCAGGATGCAATATCCGGGAGATTCGTTTACATTCGTGTATACTTCGGTTACTCATGCGCAGAAGGAATTTACAGTAACAGAGGATTATGGATGCAGTCTTCAGGTTTTATCGGAGCCATATCAATGCGAACGAGATGGAGAGCTGCTTTATGGCACCCGGATCTTATCCGTGATGCTTATAATCCGTGATGGCGATGACTGCCTGAAATTTTATGTGGATGAATTTTCAGACAGTGATTTTTATATCAGCGCTGACATGATATTCGGTAATGGAGACCGGTTTACCGAGGGAGTACTTTATAACGAGAATCCGGAAGATGAAAGCTCTGAGTGGAAGGAGTTTGAGGCTGCAAGACTTCATGGCGGCATGCTTACATTAAAGCTCCGCAATACCTCTGGTGCCTATGTTGCCCCGGTTGAAGCTGCCTCCAAGACAGAAAAAACAGGGAAAGCGCTGATCATTGCAGTACAGGGGGACGCATCGCTTGGCAATGTTCCGGTGCAGGATGCGGAGGCAATGCAGTTGACTCTGCTGCGGACCAGCCAGTTCAAAGAGGATGATATTACGATCCTGGAGATTCCGGCAGAGGAGGCGAAATCAGACGGTTCAAAGTCGCAGTTTAAAGAGCAGATCTGGGAATGTCTGGATGCGTTTGCGGAGGATCAGGATAACGAGCTGACTCTGATCGCATATTCCGGACATGGAAATTATACGCCGGATGGAATCTCTGAGCTCAGTATCGGCGGGGACAACAGCATCTCGGCAGCAGAGCTGAAGAAGCATGTAAGCAGATTGCATGGCAAGGTGGTTATGCTTTTTGACAGTTGCTTCTCCGGTGGAATGATCATGCCAACGACGCTGGATGATACAGGGGCGGAGCTGGAAGCGGCAGATGCGGAAAACTTTGCTCAGAAGCTAAAAGAACAGGCTCAGGCAATGCAGTCCTTTGTGCGTGATTTCAGATCAGCGGAGGATGATGCCGGTGATGCGGCAGAATCTGATGAGCAGACGAAAGATCAGAAAACAGAGCAAAAAGCAGAGCAAAAAACAGATCAGAAAACAGAGCAGAAAACAGAGCAGAAAACAAATCAGAAAACAGATCAGCAAACGACTCAGAAAACGGAGCAGTCAGACAGCAAAAAAACAGAATATTACATATATGCAGCGGCTTCTCCCTATGAAACCAGTATGCAGACGGACAGCGGTCAACTGATCGAAGCCTTTGGCTGTGCCCTCGGATATTACAGAAACAATGCGGAGTATGACGTTTTTTCAGCAGATAAAAACGGAGATTATGAGGTGAGTGCACAGGAGCTGGCTGATTATATCAAGAACGCCTGCACCTATGCGAATCCGAATCTGTTTTATCCGTCCGGCCACGCCTCAGAAGCCCTGTTCAGTTATGATGAGGAAGCAGGCCGTCCGGCCGTCTTTTCCCTGAAGATACTGGAAGACAGGAACGTCAGCGTGAATGCGGATGGCAGCGTGACAGTCAGGGTCCGTGTCACAAATCACAGCCTTGAGCCGGCAGAATTTGACGCGGCAGTCCTGCACGGGGACGATATGACTGTACCAAAGCCGGGAGCGGTAGATCCGGATTCCTATCCGGAGGAGTATCGGTATCAGGTATATTATAATGAAGGAAACCGATATACGGTGGAATCCGGTGAATCCGAAAGCTTCGATCTGACCTTCACGGATGAATCCGGGCGTTATTTCTCAAAGGGCGGCAGATTTTTCGTTAAGATCTGGGGGACCGGTGATACGGACAGCATGTATTATGATGCGGCAGATTTTTATATCCATCAGACAGAAACAGCCGCTGCAGCCGATCCGGAAGCCCTCGCTATCAGAAAACCGGCTCAGACGACAAAAGCGATTCAGGCAGTTGAGGCGGCATCCTACATACCGGTCAACGTTACCTTTGATAAGGAGCCGGCTGACAAGGTTGGCTATGCAGCGCTCACGCTTACAGCCAGAGCCTTTGATCTGGGAACCGATGCACAGGATTTTACGCTTTCGGAGAGCGGTAATGTCATCACGTCAGAGGGAACCCCTGTTTTGATGGAGGACGAATCGAAATGGGTCACAATCTATGAAAATGTGCGCCCCATCTATCAGAGAGACAGCCTTTACAGTGACGAACAAGAGGCTGCCAGCTATTATGTATCGGTATGGGACGTATCAGAGCTTCCGAGAGATCATTACTATGCACTTACGGTCACCGCACAGCATGATGCTGGGAATGTCGTTAAGAAAACAACCTTTGTGAAAATCGTGGATCAGGAAGCAGCAGCTGCATCGGCCAATGTGATCGGTGAGCAGTATCTGGACATGAGTTATTTTGCGAAGTCAATTCGCG
>CAVIRL010000002.1:27199-53310 GCA_963645005.1 Prevotella sp. P5-108 | reverse complement strand
CCGTAGGCAATTTTCAATGGATTTTTGCCCGTGACTGTGAAGGTACTGAACAGTAACGTAAAATTCAGGATTTCAAGAGGAAACAGGTACGAGCATGACAGGCAGAATTATTGGAACCGGTTCTTATGTTCCGGAACGGATTGTGACGAATGAAGAATTGGCAGGGGTTGTGCAAACCAGTGACGAGTGGATCGTAACCCGCACGGGAATCCATGAGCGCCGGATCGCGGAGACGGAAGGCACCAGTGTACTGGCGTCCAGAGCGGCAGAACGTGCCCTGGAAAACGCGAAGGTATCTGCAGAGGAGATTGATTTTATTCTGCTTGCGACATCCTCACCGGATCACTGTTTCCCAAACGGAGCCTGCGAGGTACAGGCGGCTATTGGCGCAGTTCACGCCATGGCATTTGATATCAGTGCTGCATGTTCCGGATTTGAGATCGCCCTCAGTACTGCTCAGGCCTTTATTCAGGCCGGTGTGTACCGGACCGGACTCATCATCGGAGCGGACTGCTTAAGCAAGCTGACCGACTGGAGCGACCGGGCAACCTGTGTACTGTTCGGAGATGGTGCCGGAGCGGCAGTCATCCGGGCAGAAGAAGCGGGTATTATTCACACTGTTATGGGTTCCGATGGTGCGAAAGGCATGGTGCTATCCTGCCTGGCCCGCAGCGAGGGGAATTTCTTAAACGGAAAGACTCCGGAGCTCGGATACATCTGCATGAATGGCCAGGAGGTATTCAAGTTTGCGGTCAAGAAGGTTCCGGAGTGCATCAAACAGGTGCTTTCCGAGAGCGGAACAGACATTGAGACGATTAAGTATTTCGTTCTGCATCAGGCCAATTACCGGATCTGCGAGGCAGTAGCCAAGCGGTTAAAGCAGCCCTTTGACAAGGTGCCGATGAACATTGACAGGTATGGAAACACTTCCGGCGCTACGGTGCCAATCCTGTTAGACCAGTTAAACCGGGAAGGAAAACTGAACCGGGGAGACAAGCTGGTGCTGGCGGGCTTTGGAGGCGGCCTTACCTGGGGCGCTATCCTGTTAACCTGGTAGTACGGAACACGGATGAAACGCCGGTTCCTTAAAATTATAAAATCAATCATTTAAATTAAAGGAGATTAAAATCATGTTAGAGAAGATGAAAGAAATCATTGCAGACCAGTTAAGCGTAGATGCAGACAGCATCACCGAGGCTTCTTCCTTCAAAGAGGATTTAGGCGCTGATTCCCTGGACCTGTTCGAGTTAGTTATGGCTCTGGAGGATGAGTACTCCGTAGAGATCCCGTCTGATGATCTGCAGAACCTGCTGACCGTTGGCGATGTTATGAATTACCTGAAGGAGAAAGGTGTAGAGGCGTAAGCCCTGCACCCTTTTTTGCTAAGCATATTGAGGAGAAGCCAGTGGCGTCTCCGCTGCTGGAAAACAGTTATCTGGAGGAGTCAGATGAAAACAAGAATTACAGAGCTCTTGGGAATTGAATGCCCGATCATTCAGGGTGGTATGGCATGGGTGGCAGAGAGCCATCTGGCCGCAGCAGTATCTGCTGCAGGCGGTCTGGGCCTGATCGGTGGAGCAAATGCTCCGGCTGAGGTAATCCGGAATTACATTCGTGAGGTAAAAGCAGCAACAGACAAGCCATTTGGCGTAAATGTCATGCTGATGAGTCCATATGCCGATGAAGTGGCAAAGGTTGTTGTGGAGGAAGGCGTAAAGGTGGTCACCACCGGTGCCGGAAACCCGGAAAAATATATGGAGATGTGGAAGGCGGCAGGTATCAAGGTGATTCCGGTTGTGGCTTCCGTAGCTCTGGCAAAGAGAATGGAGCGCTACGGCGCAGACGCAGTTGTGGCAGAGGGAACCGAGTCCGGCGGACACATTGGTGAGGCAACCACCATGACTTTAGTACCGCAGGTCGTTGACGCTGTTTCCATTCCGGTTATCGCAGCCGGCGGCATCGCTGACGGACGCGGCATTGCGGCAGCATTTATGCTGGGGGCTGAGGCAGTTCAGATGGGGACCCGTTTCCTGGTGGCGAAAGAGTGTATTGTGCATCAGAATTACAAGGATCGTGTCTTAAAAGCAAAGGATATTGATTCTACCGTAACCGGCCGCAGCCACGGACATCCGGTTCGCTGTCTGAGAAATCAGATGACCAGAGAGTATGTCAAGCTGGAGAACGAGGGTAAGAGTTTTGAGGAGCTGGAGTATCTGACCCTCGGAACCCTTCGCAAGGCCGTTCAGGAGGGCGATGTGACCCACGGAACCGTAATGGCAGGACAGATTGCAGGCATGGTTTCCAAAGAACAGACCTGTAAGGAAATGATCGACGAGATGATGGCACAGGCAGAGATGCTTCTGGGCCGCAGGTAAAGAAAAGAATGAGCATTTGAACACAGAAAAAGGAGCAGGAGTGATGAGTAAGATCGCATTTATTTACCCGGGACAGGGCGCGCAGGTATGCGGCATGGGACAGGATTTCTATGAGCAGACAAAGGCTGGAAAAGAGACCTTTGACCTGGCAAGCGACATTCTGGGATTTTCCGTTCCGGAGCTTTGCTTTACGGAGAATGACCGTCTGGATATCACGGAATATACCCAGGCAGCGATGGTAACCACCAGTATTGCCATGACAAAGGTACTGGAAGAACAGGGAGTGAAGCCGGATGTGACAGCAGGCTTAAGCCTGGGTGAATATTGCGCACTCTATGCTGCCGGTGTTATGAGCGAGAAGGATGCCATCGCAACGGTAAGACAGAGAGGAATCCTGATGCAGCAGGCGGTTCCGGCAGGACAGGGCGCAATGGCGGCTGTTCTGGCGATGGATGCTGCAGCCATTGAGGAGACCATTGCTGATATTGAGGGCGTGCAGATCGCAAACTACAACTGTCCGGGACAGATTGTTATTTCCGGTAAGAAAGAGGCAGTGGAGACTGCCTGTGAAAAGTTAAAAGAAGCTGGTGCAAAGCGCACTATCATGTTAAATGTAAGCGGACCGTTCCATTCCCGCATGCTGACCGGTGCCGGTGAGAAGCTGGGCGAGGTGCTGGAAAACGTGGAGGTTCATACTCCGCAGATCCCGTATGTGGCCAATGTGACCGCGCAGTTTGTAACGGATGCGGCAGAGGTAAAACCGCTTCTGACAAAGCAGGTTTCTTCTTCCGTCAGATGGGAGCAGAGTGTCCGTACCATGCTGGCTGACGGCGTGGATACCTTCGTAGAGATCGGCCCGGGCAAGACCCTGAGCGGATTTATGAGAAAGATCGACAGAACTGTAAAGGTTCTTAATATAGAGAAACTGGATGACGTGGCAAAGGTTGTAGAGGAGATCAAAGGATGTTAACCGGAAAAATCGCAGTGGTGACCGGCGCGAGCCGCGGCATCGGAAAAGAAATCGCAAAGACCCTGGCAGCAAAGGGGGCAACTGTTGTTGTCAATTACAATGGTTCTGCAGCAAAGGCTGAGGAGACTGTAAAAGAGATCGAGGCATTGGGCGGCAAGGCAGAAGCCCTGCAGTGCAATGTGTCTGATTATGACAAGGCAGCGGAGATGATGGCTTACGTGGTGAAGACCTACGGCCGTGTGGACATTCTGGTAAACAATGCCGGAATTACCCGCGACAATCTGCTGATGAAGATGAGCGAAGAAGATTTTGACGCAGTGTTAAACACCAACTTAAAGGGCGCCTTCAATTGCATCAAGCATATTTCCCGCCAGATGTTAAAGCAGAAGAGCGGACATATCGTAAACATTTCTTCTGTATCCGGTGTGATGGGAAATGCAGGACAGGTCAATTACAGCGCTTCCAAGGCCGGAATCATTGGTATGACCAAGGCGGTGGCAAGAGAACTGGCGAGCAGAGGCATTACCTGCAATGCGGTAGCACCTGGCTTTATCAAGACCGATATGACCGAGGTGCTGTCTGACAGCGTAAAGGAAGCAGTAATCGGACAGATTCCGATGAAACAGTTCGGTGAGACTGCAGATGTAGCAAATCTGGCAGCATTTTTAGCATCTGACGAAGCAAGATACATCACAGGACAGGTCATCTGTGTAGACGGCGGAATGGCTATGTAACGTAAACATGCAAACGGCGGAACATCCTGGCTAAAAACAGGCGTCATGCTTGCATATAAGCGTGTTCCTGGACAGGATGTTCCATCGGAGGCACCTCCGATGCTTCGGGGATGACAAAGTCAGACCCGAAGATAGCGCTGCATGGGTTGAAAGAAAATCACAGGAGAACAGATATGAGCAGACGAGTAGTAGTAACCGGCATGGGTGCCATCACCCCGATCGGCAACAGTGTAGAAGAATTCTGGAAGGGTTTAAAAGAAAAGAAGGTCGGCATTGCACCGATCACCTATTTTGACACTACAGATTACAGGGCAAAGCTGGCAGCAGAGGTTAAGAATTTTGATCCGAAGCAGTTCATGGATCCGAAGGCTGCAAAGAGAATGGAGCAGTTCTGCCAGTTCGCAGTGGCTGCAGCCAGACAGGCCGTCGAGGATGCAGGCCTGGATATGAGTAAAGAAGATCCGTTCCGCGTGGGCGTAAGCATCGGTTCCGGGATCGGAAGCCTGCAGGCCGTTGAACGCGAGCACAAGAAGCTTCTGGAAAAGGGACCGGGCCGCGTGAATCCGCTTCTGGTTCCGCTGATGATCAGCAACATGGCAGCAGGTAACGTATCCATCCAGTTTGGCATGAAGGGCAAATGTATCAACGTGGTAACTGCATGTGCAACCGGCACCCATTCCATCGGTGAGGCATTCCGTACCATCCAGTATGGCGATGCAGACGTGATGGTAGCAGGCGGCGCTGAGGCAAGCATCACCCCGATCGGCGTGGCAGGCTTTACTTCCCTGACTGCATTAAATACCACCGATGATCCGGCCCGGGCTTCTATTCCGTTTGATGCAGAGCGCAGCGGATTCATCATGGGCGAGGGCGCAGGCGTGGTTGTTTTAGAGTCCTTAGAGCATGCCCAGGCAAGAGGCGCAAAGATCTACGCAGAGTTGGCTGGCTACGGCGCAACCGGCGATGCTTACCACATCACCTCCCCGGCTGAGGACGGAAGCGGCGCAGCAAAGGCTATGGAGATGGCCATTGCAGACGCTGGCATGAAGCCGGAAGATGTGGACTACATCAACGCACACGGCACCAGCACCCATCACAATGACTTATTTGAGACCAAAGCGATCAAGATCGCACTGGGGGATCATGCTTACAAGACCAAGATCAACTCCACCAAATCCATGATCGGACATCTGTTAGGCGCAGCCGGCGGCGTAGAGTTCATCACCTGTGTTAAGTCCATTCAGGAGGGCTATGTTCACGCAACCGCTGGTCTTGAGAAGGATGATCCGGAGTGTGATCTGGATTACTGCAAGGGAGAGGGTGTGCAGATGGATGTAAACTGTGCAATCTCCAACTCTCTGGGCTTCGGCGGACACAACGCAACCCTGCTGGTAAAGAAATTTCAGGCGTAAGAACCGCGGACATTGCAGGTCATGTAATGCCTGAATAGCAACCCGCAGGCTGCAGAATCGTTATGAGACAAGAGTCTCCAGGAGGTATAATATGACGATTGATGAGATCGTAACGCTGATCCAGGCTGTTTCTGATAACGGTCTGACCAGCTTTGTATATGAAGAGGGCGACCAGAAACTGGTGCTCAAAAAGAAAAAGAAGAAAAATGTAGCGCAGGCTCCGGTTGCGCCGGTTGTCATTTCCCAGCCGGCAGCTCCCATGATGGGCGCAGTTCCGATGCAGATGGCAGCAGCTCCTGCAGCCGTATCCGAAGCACCGGAAAAGGCTGCAGAGAAGAAGCAGGAGAGCACACTGGATATCGGTTCCGATAAGGTTGTGACTTCTCCGCTGGTAGGAACCTTCTATTCTTCCGCTTCCCCGGAGGCAGAGGCATTTGTGAAAGAGGGCGATACCGTAAAAAAGGGTCAGGTTCTTGGCATTATTGAGGCTATGAAGCTGATGAACGAGATCGAGAGTGAGTATGACGGTGTGGTAGAGGCAATTCTGGTGAACAACGAAGACGTGGTAGAGTACGGACAGCCGCTGTTCCGCATCCGATAGGAGGAGACATTATGAGACTGGGAATCAAGGAAATCCAGGAGATCATCCCGCACAGACATCCGTTTCTGCTGATCGATTTTATCGATGAGCTGGAGCCGGGCGTGCACGCGGTTGGCTATAAATCTATTACCTTTAATGAGCCACAGTTCAACGGCCATTTTCCGGGACAGCCGGTTATGCCGGGGGTGCTGATGATCGAGGCACTGGCACAGGTTGGCGCAGTGGCTATCTTAAGCCTGCCGGAGAATAAGGGCAAGACCGCATTTTTCGGTGCGATCAATAACGCAAAATTCAAACAGATGGTACTGCCGGGTGACCGCTTGAAGCTGGAGTGCGAGATCATCAAGTGCAAGGGTCCGGTCGGCGTGGGCAAGGCCGTTGCAACGAACGCAGAAGGAAAGGCTGCAGTATCAGCAGAGCTGACCTTTGTAATCCAGTAAGGTTGGGGAATCGCAGAGTTGAGGTACGGGAATGTTTGATAAAATCTTAATCGCGAACCGCGGCGAGATTGCGGTAAGAATCATCCGGGCCTGCCGCGAGATGGGGATTAAGACTGTGGCAGTCTACTCGGAGGCAGACCGAGACAGTCTGCATACGCTTCTGGCAGACGAGGCCATCTGCATCGGACCGGCACCGTCCAGTCAGAGTTATCTGAATATGGAGCGCATTCTGTCGGCAACCGTAGCCATGAAGGCAGAGGCCATTCATCCGGGATTCGGCTTTCTTTCCGAGAATGCCCGCTTTGCGGAGCTGTGCCGGAAATGCAACATTGCGTTCATAGGTCCGTCTGCGGAGATCATCAATAAGATGGGCAATAAATCCGCGGCAAGAAAGACCATGGTGGAGGCCGGGGTTCCTGTCGTTCCGGGCAGCAGGGAGCCGGTTTATACCGTTGAGGAAGCGTTAAAGATGGCAAAGGAGATTGGTTTTCCGGTCATGATCAAAGCATCCTCCGGCGGCGGCGGTAAAGGCATGCGTGTTTCCTGGAGTGAGGAGGACTTTGCGGCCAATTTCCGGAACGCGCAGATGGAGTCTGTAAAAGGCTTTTCCGATGACACCATGTATCTGGAACGCTTCGTGGAGAATCCGCGTCATATCGAGTTCCAGATCATGGCGGACAAGTACGGCAATGTGGTGCATTTAGGGGAGCGTGACTGCTCTATTCAGCGCCGTCATCAGAAGGTGCTGGAGGAATCTCCATCCATCGCAATCTCTGAGGAGCTTCGCAGGAAGATGGGGGAGACCGCTGTAAAGGCAGCAAAAGCCGTTGGTTATGAGAATGCGGGAACCATTGAGTTCCTGTTAGATAAAAATAAAAACTTCTACTTTATGGAAATGAACACCCGGATCCAGGTGGAGCATCCGGTAACGGAGCTGGTAAGCGGTCTGGATCTCATCAAAGAGCAGATCCGTGTGGCAGCAGGAGAAAAGTTAAGCGTGACCCAGGATGATATCCACATTCAGGGACATGCCATTGAGTGCCGTATCAACGCGGAAAATCCGGCAAAGAATTTCATGCCGTGTCCGGGTAAGATTACCAACATTCACATTCCGGGCGGCAATGGGGTCCGCGTGGATACACACATTTACAATGAGTATAAGGTTCCGGCAAACTATGATTCCATGCTTATGAAGCTGATCGTACACGGAAAAGATCGTGCAGAGGCCATTGCAAAGATGAGAAGTGTGCTGGGCGAGCTGATCATTGAGGGCATTGACACCAATCTGGATTTTCAGTTTGAGATCGTAAGCAATCCGGTCTATCAGGATGGACATAAAATTGACACCGGTTTTATTCCGGATCAGTTTCCGGAATACTGTAAGTAATGGTAACTGTTCAGCAGGTCTGCGCACTTGCTGCGCTGACCGTAGGAAAACATGCCTATTAAGGAGAATCCGATATGTTTAAGAATATGTTCAAAAAGACATATACCATGATCGATACCCACCGCAAGGCAAAGAATGAGGATGAGCCGAACATTCCGGAGGGGCTCTGGAAGAAGTGCAATAAGTGCGGCCAGCCGATTTATGTTGAGGATGTACGAAACAACCTGTATGTCTGCCCGAAATGCGGCGGTTATTTCCGGGTACATGCGTACCGTCGGATGGAAATGCTGCTGGATGAGGGTAGCTTCGAGGAGTGGAACAGGGAGATGCCCTTTTCTAATCCGTTAGACTTCCCGGGTTATGAGAAGAAGGTTCTGGCAGCTCAGGAGAAGACAGGACTGCAGGAAGCCATTGTAACCGGAAAAGGAACCATCAAGGGTTTTGAGACGGCCATTGGAATCTGCGATGCCCGGTTCATCATGAGCAGCATGGGGCATGTGGTGGGCGAGAAAATCACCCGTATGGTGGAGCGTGCGACAGCGGAAAAGCTCCCGGTCATCATTTTTGCCTGCTCCGGCGGTGCGAGAATGCAGGAGGGGATTGTATCCCTGATGCAGATGACCAAGACTTCTGCAGCCCTGAAAAAGCACCATGAGGCAGGACAGCTTTTTGTCAGCGTTCTGACAGATCCGACTACCGGCGGTGTGACTGCAAGCTTTGCCATGCTGGGTGATATCATTCTGGCAGAGCCAAATGCACTGATCGGATTTGCGGGTCCGCGTGTCATTGAGCAGACCATCGGCCAGAAGCTTCCGGAGGGCTTCCAGAGAGCCGAGTTCTTGCTGGAGCATGGTTTTGTAGATAAGATCGCAGACCGTGAGAACCAGCGCGATGTACTGGCTGATATTCTGCGGATGCATCGGAAAACGGAAATGACTGTTTTTCCACAGTCTGCGCAGGCAGAACCAGCGGAGTCTGTGGAAAACTATCTGGAAAAACAGAAACAAAGTGGAAAAAATGCCTGGGATACGGTGCAGCTTTCCAGAAGCGTGGCCCGGCCGGCAGCACTGGATTATATCCACGCACTGTTTGATGATTTCATGGAGTTCCACGGTGACCGGTATTTTGGTGATGACGGTGCGATCATCGGCGGCATTGCCACCTTCTGTGGCATGCCGGTAACGGTGATCGGCCAGCAGAAGGGCCGCACCACCAAGGAAAATATTCACCGGAATTTCGGTATGCCGTCTCCGGATGGATATCGCAAGTCACTGCGCCTGATGAAGCAGGCCGAGACCTTCGGAAGACCGGTGATCTGTTTTGTAGATACGCCTGGTGCGTTTTGCGGCATTGAGGCCGAGGAGCGCGGACAGGGCGAGGCCATTGCCCGCAATCTGTTTGAAATGTCGGCACTGACGGTTCCGGTTCTTTCCATTGTGATCGGAGAAGGCGGAAGCGGCGGGGCACTGGCTATGGCTGTGGCGAACGAGGTATGGATGCTGGAGAACGCCATCTATTCCATTCTTTCACCGGAGGGCTTTGCCTCCATCCTGTGGAAGGACAGCAAGAAAGCACCGGATGCCGCCAGAGTGATGAAGATCACGGCAGCGGACCTTTATGAGCGCGGCCTGATTGAGCATGTGATCCCGGAGCAGGAGCCGGCGACCATTGAGACCCTGCCGGTGCTGACAGAGCATATGAGACAGAGCATGACTGCATTTTTTGAACGGTACAGCGGCAAGACGAAGGAAGAAATCTGCGAGTCCCGTTACCAGAGATTCCGGAATATGTAAATGGCTGCAGCGGCAGCGTTGATATGGGGATTCGTGAGAACCCATCTGACAGAGTTTTTCGCTGCCCGACTTGAGGAGAAGTGTATGAGCATAATGAAAGCATTGAAGATTGGTGATCTTACAGCGAAATACCCCATCATTCAGGGGGGAATGGGAGTGGGCATCAGCCTTCACTCCCTGGCGGGTGCAGTAGCAAAGGCCGGAGGTATCGGCATCATTTCTACCGCCCAGATCGGATTTAAGGATCCGGATTTTTTGAAGACACCGATGGAAGCAAACCTGCGTGCCATTGGCGAGGAATTGAAGAAGGCACGGGAGATTGCACCGAAGGGGATCATTGGATTTAATATCATGGTGGCAACCCGCAATTACGCTCAGTATGTGAAGGAGGCCGTGAAGGCCGGAGCGGATATCATCATTTCCGGAGCCGGACTTCCGGTTTCTCTGCCGGAGCTTGTGGAGGGGGCAAGAACGAAGATTGCTCCGATTGTTTCTACTGCAAAATCTGCCATGGTCATCTGCAAAATGTGGGATCGCAGATATAAGCGGATCCCGGATCTCCTGGTGATCGAGGGACCGCTGGCCGGAGGCCACCTGGGCTTTTCCAGAGAGGATCTGAGCCGCTATGGAGCAGATACGAAGGACGTGCCGCACACCTATCATCAGGAGCTGTACGATGATGAGATCCGCGGTATCATGAAGGTAGTGAAGCAGTTTGAGGAAAAATACCAGAAGCACATTCCGGTAGCTATTGCAGGCGGCATTTATACCCGGGCGGATGTGGAACACGCCATGAAGCTTGGGGCGGACGCAGTGCAGGTGGGAACCCGTTTTGTCACCACGGAGGAATGCGATGCGCCGGAAAGCTACAAGCAGGCCTACATCAATGCAAGGGCGGAGGATATCGTGATCACTCAGAGTCCGGTCGGCATGCCGGGACGTGCTATTGTCAATCCGTTTCTGGAGAAAGTCACAGCCATGAAGGAGCGCGGAGAGAAAGCAAGGATCACCCACTGTTACCAGTGTCTGGAGCACTGTGATCCGGCAAATATCCCGTATTGCATCACTAAGGCCTTATCCAATGCGGCAGAGGGTGCATTGGAGGATGCGCTGTTATTCTGCGGCAGCAACGCTTACCGCGCCGATAAGATCGAGACGGTGGAGGCTGTGATGCAGGACTTAGCCGGTGCGCTGTAGGTGCCGGAATCTGCATATATAATATCCGAAATGGTCTGCCCGGCAGGCTCTGCGGATGCGTCTGTCGGCAGAATGATATGTAAAATGCTGTCCTGAAAGAGAAATATGCTTCCGGTATGACATAAAGGAGCATTATTCTCCATAGACTGAAAGCAAAGGGTGATGTGCCAGGTTGTTTCAATCTGGCACATCGCCATCTGAACAGGGAGTGACCGGTTTGCTGAATTATCTCTGGGGAGGTATGCTCTTAGCCGGAATGCTGTGGGGCGCATTAAACGGAAGATGGAATGAAGTGACCCAGGCTCTTCTGGACTCTGCAAAAGAATCCGTGAGTCTGGGTCTTACTATGCTCGGAATCCTGTCATTCTGGTGCGGAATCATGGAAATCGGGAGCCGTGCCGGATTGATAGGCTGGCTTACCGGACGCATGACGCCGGTTTTAGATTTTCTGTTTCCGGAGCTTGAACGGGATCATCCGGCCAGGGAGCCTATCGCAGTGAACATAATTGCCAATATGCTGGGACTTGGCATGGCGGCCACGCCTGCCGGATTAAAAGCCATGCAGGAGATGGCAACGGATATTCCGGCAAAACGGGATGAGGCACGCACGGCCACTGCATCCATGTGCACATTCATGATCCTGAATATTTCGTCCTTGCAGCTCATTCCGGTGACGCTGATTGCTTACCGGAGTCAGTATGGGTCGAGGCAGCCGGAGGCGGTGCTGGGGCCTGCACTGGCGTCTACGGCAATTTCTACACTGGCGGCGGTGATTTTCTGTAAGGTTATGGACTGGAAAAACAGGAGGACAGCTCACTTATGATTCTGTGGCTTTCCAAAATTCTTCTTCCATTTGTAATCAGCTATGTGATCGCTTTTGGTCTGATTTCCCGGCGGCCGGTGTTTGATGATTTTCTGGACGGCGCGAGGAATGGCATGAAGATGGTGGCAGATATTCTGCCGACCCTGATCGGCCTGATCACGGCAGTGGGGGTGGTGCGAGCCTCGGGACTTCTGGACGCAGTAACCGGTATCTGCGCAGGGGCAGCAGGACTGCTCCATATTCCGCAGGAACTGGTACCCATCACTCTGGTGCGTCTGGTCTCCAGCTCAGCGGCGATGGGACTTTTACTGGATCTGTTCCGCCAGTATGGGCCGGACAGCCGCATCGGCATGGCGGCATCTGTTATGATGAGCAGCACGGAGACGGTTTTTTACTGTCTGAGCATTTACTTTGGTTGCGTAAAGATACGCCGGACCCGCTATACAGTGCCTGGGGCGCTGATCGCCACTGCTGCCGGGATTGCGGCCAGTATCTGGATTACAGCCGGATGAAAACGGAAAAAGCCGCATAGTCTGTCAGTGTATGACCAAAACACAAATCTTTCACAATCTTGTAAGAAAAACTCGGTTGTCGAAAGAGGGTAAATCATGTATAATCAAGAGCGGAGCGGAAGGCTTCGTGTGCAGTGAGGGAGAAAAGTGGATACTTATGCGACATTAAATGATACCCTGGTAAAGCTGTTCCGAGATGTTATGGATTTAGAGGAGCAGGCCATCATCACAGACGAATTCCAGGATATTACAAATAACGATATGCATGTGATTCAGGCCATTGGCACAGGCGAACCAAAGAACATGTCAACCATAGCCAAAGAGCTTTCGGTGACAGTGGGAACCCTGACCATAGCCATGAACAGTCTGGTGAAGAAGGGCTACGTTACCCGGGAACGAGGAAAGGAAGACCGGCGCGTAGTCTATATTTCGCTGTCTGAAAAGGGAAAGCGTGCCTATGAGCATCATGAACAGTTCCACCACGACATGATTGAGGCAATCCTGCAGAATCTGACTTCTGAGGAGACCGACAGTCTTGTCAGGGCCCTTGCAAAGCTGAATGTCTGGTTCCGTAAGGCAAAAGAATAACACACAGGAAATACAAGGAGGCTTTTATAATCATGAAAAAATTAGTCATGGGCTTATTGGGAGCCATGATGATCTTATCATTAGCAGCATGTACCCCGACAACCGAAAAAAATAAGACCGGTGAGGTGAAGGAGCCGCAGCAGGATGAAGTGGTCGAGTCCACGGCCGATGCAGGACCCGGCGTGGTAACAGGCAGACCGGTAGATCAGGATGCACCGGATCTGACTATGGTATCTGTATACAGTATCAGTGAAGATGGAAGCAAGATTGAGAAAAACATGGATTCTGTAGAAACACTGGATGCGCAGAGTCTGGTAGATCTTCTTGTTCAGTATGGTGTTCTGGATGACGGTACCAGGGCAGTCAGCTTTGACACAGAGGGAACTGCAGCCAGCCAGGAGGCAGGTCCGGGTGTGACTGCAGGAGAGACTGTGGCGGCAGCGGCAACTCTGGAATTGAGCAAGGTTCCATCAGAAAACCAGGATAAGGTTCTGCAGGCAGTGGCTGACACCTTCTGCGAGAACATGAATACAGAGACTGTCACCATCAAGGCAGATGGCCAGACTCTGGCAGCGGGCATGAGCCTGGTGGATACAGCAAAATAAAAGCGGCAATAAAAAAGATGAAGGCAGCTCACCTTCATCTTTTTTATTGCAGTTTAAAGCAATTTCAGAATTTCATCCCGGTCAATCAGAATACTGCTGATGCTCTCGCCGGACAGAATTTCTTCAGCAAGATCCTGTTTGCTTTTCTGGAGCTTCTGGATCTGTTCTTCGATCGTATTTTCAGCAATCAGCTCGTAGACCATCACAGTGTTTTCCTGGCCGATCCGGTGTGCACGGTCGGTAGCCTGATTTTGCGCGGCAACGTTCCACCATGGATCGAAATGGATCACAATATCTGCAGCAGTCAGGTTCAGTCCGGTTCCGCCGGCTTTCAGGGAAATGCAGAAAACAGGGATATCCGTCTGGTTAAATGCATCGACTCTGCGCATACGTTCTTCCTTGGAGACACTTCCGTCTATACGGAGGCTGGCAATATTCTCTTTCCTGAAGGCTTTTTCAACCTCATCCAGCACACTGGTAAACTGAGAAAACAAAAGCAGCTTATGCCCTCCGTCGATGGCCTGTTTGACAAGCTCCAGACAGGTGCTCAGCTTTGCGTTTTCCCCTTTGTAATTTTCCAGGAACAGCGACGGACCGCAGCATAGCTGGCGAAGCCGTGTCAGCTCCCGGAGAAGCTCCAGCTTGTTTTGACGGAACTCGTCCGGGGTCTGTTTGGCAAGAAACATACGAAGCCGCTGTGCATAGGCATCATAGAGCTTTCTCTGTTCTCCCTCAAGACGGACAGAAATGGATTTTTCCACCTTCTCTGGGAGCTCCTGCAGAACATCCCGCTTCAGGCGGCGCAAAATAAATGGATGAACCAGAGCACGCAGACGGTCTGCGGCCTCGGAGTCCTCAGCACGGACAACCGCTTCTTCATAGGTTTCGCGGAAGCCCTGGTAGCCGAGAAGAAAGCCAGGCATCAGGAAATCAAAGATACTCCATAACTCACTCAGCCGGTTTTCAATCGGGGTACCGGTAAGCGCCAGCCGAAATCCACTGTGCACAAGCCGTACGGATTTGGATGCCTGTGTATTATGGTTTTTGATATACTGAGCCTCGTCTATGATCTGGTTGGCGAAGGTCAGATGTTCATATTCAACCATGTCCCGCTTCAGAAGATCGTAGGAGGTGATCCATACATCAGCATCCAGCGCAGGATCCGTTCCGGTGGCCTGAGAAAGCAGCTCCCGGCGTTCTGAAACAGAGCCGCTTATCACCTTGCAGGTCAGTCCGGGAGTGAACTGCAAGATTTCCTTTTGCCAGTTGTAGACAAGGGATGCAGGGGTTATGATCAGTGTCCGGAGCTCATCACCGCTTTTTCCGGATTCCTTTTCGGACAGCAGAAATGTCAGTGTCTGCAGTGTTTTTCCAAGACCCATATCATCAGCAAGGATGCCGCCAAAACCACATTGCTTCAGGGTGTGGATCCAGTGATAGCCATCGACCTGATATGGACGCAGGAGTGACGCGAGAGATTCCGGAACAGAATCCTCAGTATCCTTGGCCAGATCCATATTCAGGATCAGCTGGCGGTAGCGGCGGTTTGCATTTATATGTATCTGATCGCGGTTCTTCAGCATCTCATCGAGATACAGGGCGCGGAACATTGGGACAGAAATATCATCCAGATGTTTTTTTCCGTATTGAAGCCAGGTTTCAGAAAGTGTAGCCCATGCATCTGCCTGACTGGGATCCAGTGTGATAAAGGAACCATTTTTCAGACGATGGAAGGTCTTTTTCCGATTATAGGCAGATAAAAGCTCTGAGAGCTCATTCATATCCATATCCGAGGAAGAAAGAGACATCCGGAGCATAAGGCCGTCTAACTGGATGCCTACCGCTACCGTTGGCATCGGACGAACCTTCAGCTTTTTCAGGGCATCTGAGACGAACACTTCTCCGAGTCTGGAAAGTTCCGGAATATCAAACATCAGAAACTGATACAGGCGATTGTCATCACAGAGCAGACACATGGACTTGTCAGCTTCATTAAATGCGTCGAAGTAATTGTTTATAGCCTGGCGCATGATATTTTCCTCGGAGAGATTACGGTTATCAGCCTGCGCATCATCATAAAGAAGAAAGTCCTGATGCAGACGGTCATAAATACAGTGCACCTGACAGGAAATCATGTTGTCCTGAGGCAGATCCAGATAAAGCCTGAATTTAGGGATCTCCGGACGGTAATCCTCCGGAGCAATTCCCTGGTAGCTGACGGGAAGCTGTTTTTCCAGTCCGGGAAGAAGGCGGCTGAAGAGAGCCGGAAGCTCTGTCTGCCGGATATACAGTTCCGGCTTTGCAGAAAGAAGTTCCAGTAATTCCGCTGCAGTGCTGCCTTCCTCTCTGCGAAGTCTGCCGATTTGTCCCATGTGCTGAAAATAGAGCCAGTCCATGGTGGAACAGATCCGGCGGCTGCTGGGGGCGCTGAGCAGTGCGCCAAAATTCTGTTTGGCAAGCGTGATGCCCGGATTATTCAGATTAGGATCAAAAACCACAGAGTCCCCCTGATAACTGAAAGGAACGCCGGAATAAAGCTCCATAAATGCGTCAAGATTTCTGCCCGAGAGGCAGATGTAGCGCCGGTACGAGGAATTTCCGGAGAACGTGAAAACGGATGAGTAGTAGGATTGCTCTTCCCCGTTATAGAGATCGATCAGAAAGCGCATCAGGCGGCGGGATGGAGCATCCAGCTGCTCCATCCCAATGTCTGCTGTTACCTTGCCAAGTGTGTATGGTAAGTGTCTCATGATCGAATGGATCAGGTTTGGAACATCCTTTACGACATATTTTCGTCGGCTCCCGAATTTCAGCTCGATGCTCAGACCGTTACCCTCCGGCTGGCTGCTGCATTCGATAGTATAAGTATCTGCAGTGGATGCGGCCGGCAGAAGATCTGTTTTTTTATGAGCATCTAACAGCTTCAGGAGCTGTTGGTCGGTCGCTTTAAGCACACCTGGTAAAAATGGATCCGGCAGACCGGTTTTTGCCTTCAGCTTATCAGCCAGCGGACTGTCACGGAAAATAGAAGTCCCATAGTGGAGAATGAGATATCCTGCAAGGAGCGCAGCAACATGCTTGCATGCATAGTGGTTTTTCTGGAAGGTACTGCATTTACAGCGCGTATGGATCAGCTCTCCATGAGTTTCATCCACCAGAGCCTGGCAGTAAATGGTATCAATATAATGTGCATTGTCTGTCTCTGTGGTCAGCAGGCAGATATGGGTATCCCTATGGTATATCATGTCATTCTGACGCTGATCATCGGCAGAAGCCTTACTGCTGTTGATGCCTTCCGGATTGGATAAGGCCAGCTCCAGACCGTCGAGGGCTTCCTCTTCTGTAAAATCACGCAGAAAGTGTTTGTATTGGTAGGCAGTTTTCATTATGATTTCCTCCCGCAGCATAGCTTGTATTTTTTTCCGGATCCGCAAGGACACGGATCATTTGGATAAACATGTTTGATCTTTTTGGCAGGAGCTGCTTTTTTGGCAGGAACTGCTTTTGGGGACTGTGACATAAGCTCCGTTTCGGTAAAACCGAAGAGCAGAAGCCGTCGGAAATCATGCTCGTGTTTGTCCAGAAAGCGGGAAAGCTCACGCAGAAGAGGACTGGAAGCATTGAGCCGCAGGGTATCACGGCAGTGGGCAAGAATCTGATCCGAAGGATATGCGAAATAGGTCAGATATGCCAGCTCGCTTGCTGAATAGACGATCCGCTGATAGGCACAGTGATTCTTTGACAGGAGTGAGCGATATTCTGCTTCGACGGAAGGCTCCAGCCGGTAACCATAGGACGCCGTGAATTCCAGCATGGAACGATCCGGGATATAATGAAGCCGATTCCTTAAAATGAAATCGGAACGCAGGTGTTCGGCATCGTTGCGATTGAATTTCTGCATATTAAAAACAGTAGATACATTCAGTTTCTTCATAGACGCACGCAGTGCTTCTGTTTCTGTTGTCCACAGATCGGACAGATCTGTTTTCTGGCTGATCTCCGGGTAACAATGAAGCATCAGCTCCTCTGCAAGCTTTCGGTCAACAAAGCCATAGAGGACACAGGCACTGTTTAAAACCGTGCGGTAGCAAAGCTGAAGAAGATACTGCTGTTCGTTATGAGTGTTCAGCCAGCGATCATAGAATTCCATAAATTCTTCTGCTATGCGTGTGACTCCTGAGTAATCGTGAGCGAGAATGCTGCGGTCGCTGAGCTTCGGCAGAACGTCCCAGTAATTTTGGGATGGATCGGGCAAATGTCCGGAAATACATAGAGTCCGCATAGCCTGGTATTCGGAATATGTCAGGGAGAAAAGAAGCTTTTCCCAGTAAGAATCCTGGTTCATATTATAGCAAAGTGTATCAATGAGTGAAGCTTTGCGCAGTCCGTTGGGAATGGAGAAACCAAAGCGGCCGGCAAAATCCTTGAGGTCGGCAACGGTGTGGGAATCCAGAATGCGTGATAACGGGATTGCAATGGATTTGCAAAGATCCGGGGCAATCGCATCCGGGTAAAACAGGCGGATCAGATTCCGGTTCATTTTCGCAAGAGTCTCTGTATACTTTAGTTCGGCTTCATTTGCGAAATATGGAGAAGCCGAAATACAGTCCGGGCGGAACCGGTTAATGCACGGTCCGTTAAAAACGGCAGTATCCTGAAGTGACAGAACCTCCAGAGACAATTGTTTGGTCTGGGAGGTTTTCGTGTTCAGGCAAAGCTGTGCCTGAAGCCCGTCCTTGAGCACATGGGATAAGAGAAGCTTTGGAGAAACAGAGCGGTCATCGATACGGAACACAATGCTTTCACAGGCTTCAGGATCGTCCAGAAAAAGAACTTTTGCAATATTCTGAAGATCCTCGATGGTTCGGTTCTCCTCTATCTGCAGTTCGCGGATTACCTGTGGGTTGGAACGGGAGAGAATTAATTTTACAGTAAAGATATTCATGGTACTCCTTTTGTCCGGAAACAACCGGACGGATTCTATCAGTATCCGATCAGGGGCAGAAATCTGAAATGCGGCATGGATGCGCAGAAAACAGAATATGCCTCAATATCCTCTGTATCATATCATGAATTGTAATGTCATGCAACGAAGGTCGTGAATAGCCTGCGAATTAGCCTGAGAATGGCAGATAAAATGATGGATACAGATACAGACAGCTTTTTAAAAGGCCAAAAGTTGTATTCGAAAATGGCGGAGACTGTTAAAAAATATACTTACTTATTGGCAAAAATTGACAAAAACCGATGCGAAATATGGAGGAATATCGAGAATGAATGGTTGGAAGTGTTGAAAAAACAAGAAAAGCCGATAAGAATATGCAAAAAATAAACAGAAAAAAATACAACTTAAATAAAGAAAAATCCTGTATTTTATTGCACATTTTGACCGGAATCGGTATAATGTGCTTATGATAGTTGTTGAAAACAATCAAAAAACATGTTGGGAGGAATCAAAATGAAGAAAGTCTTCAAAAAAGCAACGGCAACCGTGACAGCAGCAGCGATGCTGGCAAGCCTGACCGCATGCGGCGGTGGCGCAGCATCCAGCGCAACCACAGCAGCTCCGGCGGCTGACTCCAAGGCAGAGGGCGGCGAGTCCAAAGCAGAGAGTACCGAGGCGGCAGCTTCCGGTATTGACAACAAGGACATCAAGATCGGTGTTTCCATCTGGTCTTCTACCGATGTTCTCGGTTCCCAGTGTAAGCTGATCCTGGATGAGGCTGCAAAGGCTTTAGGGGTACAGGTTCAGTACGTTGACCAGGGACATGTATCTGAGAAGGTTACCGCTTCTGTTGAGCAGCTTGCAGCAGCAGGATGCCAGGGCATCATTATCTGTAACGCTTCTGATACCGAGATGACATCCGCAATCAAGACCGCGAATGACAATAAGGTTTATCTGGCACAGTTCTTCCGCGTAATCAGCAAGGACAACAGTGCAGATATCTATGAGATGGCAACCCAGTCTCCGTATTACATCGGCGCGGTTCATGAGAATGAGCCGGAAAACGGCGAGAAGCTGGTTCAGATCCTTCTGGACAAGGGTGACAGAAATATCGGCCTGATCGGCTGGGAGCAGGGTGATGCTACCTGGTTAGGCAGATGGGAAGGTTATAAGGCAGGCGTAGAGAACTGGAACAAGGAACATCCGGATGATCAGGCTAAGCTTTCCGAGCCGCAGTACGCAGGTACTTCTTCTGAGGGTGGTTCCAAGGCAGCAGAGGCTCTGATGTCTGCAGATCCGACACTTGACGCACTGATCCCGGCAGGCGGCGGCGGTGACCCGCTTCAGGGCGCTATCGCAGCAGTTGAGCGTGCAGGAAAGGTTCAGGATATTGATATCGTTTCCACCGACTTCCTTCCGGATCTTGGAGAGAGACTTGAAAATGGTTCCATGGCAGGTGAGTCCGGCGGACATTACTGTGACCCGCTTATCGCTTTCATGATGGTTTACAATGCAATCAAGGGCAACTACAGCGGATTCGAGGGCAAGTTCGAGGATGTTCCGTTCCCGTACCTGTATGTATCTTCTGCAGATGACTACAAAGCTTATGAGCAGTACTTCGTAGATCAGCTTCCTTATACCGATGAGGAACTGGTTGAGATGTCTGAGCTGGATCTTGAAGGCCTGAAGGAGGCAGCATCTAAGATCTCTATCGAAGACGCAGCAGCAAGAGCTGGCAAATAATTTACACAAGATGATTTAGGCTGAGTGGCTTAGGACGGCCGGTATCGCGCGGCGATGCCGGCCGTCATGTCTTAGTATGAAATAAGAACGAGGTAAAAAATATGGGTAATCCTGTTGTTGACACACCCGGAAAAAAGAAACTTTCGGGAACTGCGAAAGGCTATCTGATTCTGTTTGGTCTGGTAGTGCTTTCCTGGCTGATCTTTAAGATCCTGACACCTTCTAACTTTGGTTCACCGGCCAACATGCTGAGCTACTTCCAGGCCAGCCTGATCGCTACAGTCGGTGCAGTCGGTTTCTATTTCGTTATGGTCATGGGAATGTTCGACTTCTCCATCGGCGCAAACATCATGCTTTCCGCAATCGTCGGCTGCGTATTCGCATCCCGGTTCGGAATGGGCTATGCAGGCCTCATCATCGGCAGTATCGTAACGGGTTCCATCGTTGGTTTATTAAACGGTGTTTTCTATGTTAAGCTTCACATTCCGTCCATGATCGTAACCACCGGTCTTGCCCTGATCTACGAGTCCATCGCAAACTACATTGCAGGTGGCGTAGAGCAGACCCTTCCGTCCAACCTGCGTGCGTTTGGACAGATGCCGGGCAACATCATCCTGGCAGTGCTGGCCTGTGTGGTTGCTTATATCTTTTTAAACTACACCAAGATCGGTACATACACCTATGCAATCGGCAGCAACGAGTTTGTAGCCAAGAACATGGGTATCGGCGTTGACAAATACAAGGTTCTGGCATTTATCTTAAGCGGTGCGTTCCTTGGTGTCATGGCAGTCCTGACCATCAGCTATGGTTCTTCCATGGTAGCAGTAACCGGTATGGCATCCATGAGCCGTAACTTCGTTCCGACCATGGGCTGCTTCTTCGGACTGGCATTTAAGAAATACGGTATGCCGCTGCAGGCAATCGTGATCGGTGAGTTCGTGATCAATATCATCTTCTTCGGTTTCATCGCCATGGGCGCTCCGACCGCAATCCAGGATGTTATCACGGGTCTTGCACTGCTGATCATCATCACAGTAACAACAAAAGTAACCAAAGGCGAGATCGTCAAGTAGATCATAGGGAGGAAATGCAATGAGCGAAGTAAGGTTAGAGGTAAAAAATCTTTGCAAGTCCTTCGGTATCACGAAGGCGGTTCAGAATGTTTCATTTAATGTAAACAAAGGCGAGGTACATGCACTGATCGGTGAGAACGGTTCCGGTAAATCAACTCTGACCAACATGCTGACCGGTATCTACAGCATCGGAAGCGGTACCTTCGTACTGGATGGAAAAGAGATTCATCCGAAAAATCAGGTAGAGGCGAACAATGAGGGCGTCTCCATCATCGTGCAGGAGCTTGGTACCCTGTCCGGCCTGACTGTGGCAGAGAATATTTTCCTGGGTCATGAAGACCAGTTCGTACACATGGGAATCAAGAATACCAATGCCATGAACAAGAAGGCAACGGAGCTCTTAAAGAAATATGGATTTGAGCGCATCAAAGCAGCAGACATTATCGACGAGTATAACTTTGAGGATCGTAAGCTGATCGAGATCGTAAAGGCAACCTACTTTGATCCGAAGATCGTAGTCATTGACGAGACCACCACCGCACTTTCCCAGGAGGGACGTGAAGAGCTGTACAAGCACATGAACCGGATCCGCGAGAGCGGCAACTCCATTATATTCATTTCCCATGACCTTCCGGAGGTCCTGGACAAGTCCGATACCATCACCATCATGCGTGACGGTGTTTACATCGATACCGTTAAGAGTAAAGATGTAACAGAGGACGACTTAAAGCGTCTCATGGTTGGCCGTGAGGTAACCGGTGACTACTACCGTTCCGATTACGGTGAGAAGGTTTCTGATGAAGTGGTTCTCTCTGTAAAGAATGTATCTGTTCCAGGTCTGATCCACGATGTAAACTTTGATCTGCACAAGGGTGAGATCCTGGGCTTTGGCGGTCTGTCTGAGTCTGGTATGCACGAGATCGGCAAAGCCATCTTCGGCGCGTCCTATGACCGCACCGGTACCGTAGAGCTGGCGGACGGAACCCAGATCAACGATATCCCGACTGCCATCAAGCACAGCATCGCCTACACATCAAAGGATCGTGATAACGAGTCTGTTGTGTTAAACCAGAGCATTGGCGACAACATCTGCCTGCCGTCCTTAGACAGTCTGGCCGGCAAGTCCCATCTGTTAAGCGATAAGAAATTAAAAGAATTTGCAAACAAGTACGCAAAACAGATGTCCGTTAAGATGGTCAATGTAGATCAGTTTGTATCTGACCTTTCCGGCGGCAACAAACAGAAGGTTGTTCTGGCAAGATGGATTGGTAAGGACTCTGACATCGTTGTGTTAGACAGCCCGACCCGAGGCATCGATATCAAGGTAAAACAGGATATCTACCAGTTAATGAACCAGATGAGAAAGAATGGCAAGTCCATCATCATGATCTCCGAGGAACTGATGGAGCTTATTGGTATGTGCGACCGCATCATTATCATGAAGGATGGCAAAATCAGTGGAGAACTGGAGCGTAATGAGGCTCTCGATGAGAATAGCCTGATTACGATGATGGTATAAGGAGGCAGCAATGGAGAATCAAGTTAAGACAAACACAGAGCAGAAAGAGCAGCAGCTCAAAAAATTATCAAAAATGTCGATGATCCGTGCCCTGCTTCCGATCGCGGGACTGATTATCATATTTTTACTGTTTAATGTACTCACAAACTTCAGAATGATGAAGAATCTTCCGCTGGTTCTGTCACAGGTATATGTGACCATGATCGCAGCGACCGGCGTATTCTTCATCATGACCATGGGCGGTCTGGATTTCTCCCAGGGTTCCATTCTGGGTATT
This sequence comes from Prevotella sp. P5-108, assembly GCA_963645005.1. Lineage (GTDB taxonomy): Bacteria > Bacillota > Clostridia > Lachnospirales > Lachnospiraceae > Brotaphodocola. The sequence goes on along the minus strand of CAVIRL010000002.1, from coordinate 30,316 downwards.
GCATCCATCGTGGTATGTATGCTTTCCAAGACCAGCATTCCGCTGGCCATCGCGGGCGGTATCGTGGCAGGCGCGGCAATCGGAGCGATCAATGGTTACTTCTATGTATACCGTAAGATCAAATCCTTCATTGTTACGATCTGTACCATGTTCCTGTTCCGCGGATTCATCAAGTACCTGACCACCAATGCGCCGGTTGCAGGTTCCGCAAAGCTGATCAACTTCGACAGCACCGGATTAAAAGTTGCGTGCACCGTACTGATCCTGGCTATCGGTTTCGTACTGTTCCGCTTTACCAAGTTCGGTACTTACTTAAAGGCTATCGGTGCCGGTGAGAAAGCAGCAATGTTCTCCGGTATCCGCACTGACCGCATGAAATTCTGGATTTACGTTTTAGCCGGTGCTATTACCGGATTCGCAGCATTCATCAACGTAATCAAGGTTGGTTCCGTTACTTCTTCCGGCGGCAACCAGTTAGAGACTCAGATCCTGATCGCCCTTGTACTTGGCGGTATGCCGATTTCCGGCGGCGCAAAGGTACGTTTTGAGAACATCATCGTAGGCTCCCTGCTTTACATTGTATTAAACAGCGGACTGACCATGATGGGCTTCTCCACACAGCTCATGCAGTTGATCCAGGGCGTGGTATTCCTGGTATTCGTAGCAGTATTCGCAGACCGTCAGTCCCTGCAGGTTATCAAATAACAGGCAGAAGATATATGACTGTTTGCAGTAAGTGTGAACAACAGTACGACGGGAATGACAGCATCAGGAATAGCATCGGAGGTTGAGCGATATGCCCAGAACAGCGGGAAGTCAGAATCAGGAGAATCTGAAATACCAGAAGCTTTATAACTGGGGCCGCACCCTGATCACCAGCGGTGTGATCAAGAATCAGGACAAGTTCCCGTCGGAACACATCCTTCAGAAAAAGTTCGGATATTCCAGACAGACGGTGCGCAATGCATTGGACCGTTTGGAGAAAGACGGGCTGATCGTAAGGGTAAAGGGAAGCGGCACCTATGTATCCTATGAGAACAGTGACGCAGATGGAGAACATCCCCATGTTGGGCTGATCCTGAGCTATTTTTCGGACTATCTGTTTCCACAGGTCTATGCGGGAATTGAATCGGTACTCCGGGACAAGGGCTTTGAAATCGATGTGGCTGTAACCAGAAACCGGCTGAACGATGAAGAGATGTATTTAAAAGGATTTTTAAACCGGAATGTGGCCGGGCTCATCATTGAGGGAACCCGGTCTAGCTTCCCGAATCCGAACCTGCGTCTGTATAAGGAAATCCGGAAACGGAACATTCCGACCTTGTTCATTCATAATCATTATCAGAACGAAAAGTTCGACAGTGTGGAGATGTCGGACGCTCGGGCGGGCTATGAGCTGACCCGGATTCTGATCCAGAACGGACACCGCCGCATTGGAGGGATCTTTAAGTATGATGACATGCAGGGGATTGAGCGCTATCGCGGCTTTATCGAGTGTCTGTCGGATTACGGAATCAATTTTGACGATGACTGTATCCGGTGGTATTCCACCAAGGATATGGAAGAGAAGCTGAGCAGAAAAAGTCTGCTGCGGATGTACCGCCGGACAAAAGACTGCACAGCCATGATTCTCTACAACGATGAGGTGGCGGGCTTCTATATGGATTTTTTAAAGGAACGCGGACTGCGTGTGCCGGAGAATATCTCCCTGGTGTCATTTGACGATGCGGGACCGGAGCAGGAAGCGGAACTGAAAATCTTATCAGCGATCCATCCAAAGTACAATCTCGGGCGGATCACAGCCCGGAATCTACTCCGCATGATGGAGGATCCGGACTGGCAGAAAAAGAACTACGCGCACCAGTTTCCGGTTTCGCTTAACAATGGAAACTCGGTTCGTGATATAAGATGATCATTTATAGGAGGTAGATTGACATGAAAAAGTTATACTTTGCAGTGGGCTCTCAGGATCTTTATGGAGATGAGTGCTTAAGACAGGTGGCTGAGGACAGCCGTCAGATGGCAGAGTTTTTGAATGAGAAATTGAAGGATGTAGCAGGGGTAGAGCTGGTTCCGACCATCATCAACTCAGAGAGCTGCATTAAGACTATGCGTCAGGCATCCTGCGATGATGACTGCATCGGTGTGATCACCTGGATGCATACCTTCTCTCCGGCCAAGATGTGGATCAAGGGTCTTCAGGAGCTGAGAAAACCGCTTCTGCACCTGCACACCCAGGCAAATGAGAAGCTTCCGTATGACAGCATTGATATGGATTTCATGAACTTAAACCAGTCCGCTCACGGTGACCGTGAGTACGGCTTCATCGTAGCAAGACTTGGAATCCCGCACGAGGTCGTTGCCGGCTATTACAAGCATGACGATGTAGTTGCAAAGATCCGCCGCTTCGCAGAGGTCGCAAAGGCTATTTCCTACTCCAAATCCTTAAAGGTAGCTTCCTTCGGTAACAACATGCGTGAAGTAGCAGTAACCGACGGTGACCGCGTAGAGAGCCAGATCAAATACGGCTGGGAGTGCAACTACTTTGCACTGGGTGATGTTGTTGATACCATCAATGCAGTAACCGAGGAAGAAATTGATGCAAAGATGAAGGAGTACACCGACAAGTACACCATGAAGACCGACCGCATCGACTCCGTTCGTGAGCAGGCAAAATATGAGGTTGGCCTGGAGAAATTTCTGGCAGCCAACGGCATCGGCGCATTCGCAGACACCTTCCAGGATCTGCACGGCTTAAAGCAGCTTCCGGGTATCGCAGCCCAGAACTTAATGGCAAAGGGCATCGGCTTTGGTCCGGAGGGTGATTACAAGATCTCCGCATTATCCGCAGTGCTTATGAAGATGTCAGAGGGCAGAGACGGCGCTACTGGCTTTATCGAGGACTATACCTACGACTTAACTCCGGGTCAGGAGCTTGAGCTGGCATCCCATATGCTGGAGGTTCCGCCGGCATTTGCAGCAACCAAACCGGAGATTGACGTATTGCCGCTGGGCATTGGCGGTAAGGAAGATCCGGCAAGACTGATCTTCGACGGCGTGACCGGCGATGGTATTCAGGTAACCATGGTTGACATGGGCGACCATTTCCGCCTGATC
>CAVIRL010000002.1:0-27189 GCA_963645005.1 Prevotella sp. P5-108 | reverse complement strand
CGCCTGATCTGTGCAGATATCGAGCTGGTAAAACAGCCGAAACCGATGCCGAACCTTCCGGTAGCAAGAATCATGTACCGCCACAAACCGAACTTCCAGATCGGAACCGCAGCATGGTGCTACGCAGGCGGCGCTCATCACTCTGTAGTATCTACTGCACTGACCAGAGATGATATCGCAATGTTCGCAAGACTGACCGGAACCGAGCTGATCACCATTGGCGAGGATACCACCGAGGCAGATCTGCAGAAGTTCTTCATGAAATAAAATTGGAAATGTTATGATAATGGCATAAAAAGGGCAGCCGGTCCGTGATTGAACGTTTCGCGGGCGGCTGTCTTTTTCGTTTCTTATGAATGGTTTAATTTTCCATCTTCTGATTCATGAGCCAGGTGGTGAAGTAGGCCTGGATCACATCGAAGGGAGCATTTCCCATATCCAGAAGGAAAGTGTGGAATTTTGCTGTATCGAAGGAATCACCAAGCTGCAGCTCGGCAGTTTCCCGCATATTGCGGATCTCCAGGGATCCAATGAAGTAGGAAAGATAATTACCGGGATTATCTACCATGGTTTCAAACATGGAACCCACGATGGAATCCGGGTCGCTGAAGTAGGAGGAGAGATATTTCTGAACATCTTTCCGTTCCCATCCCAGGTAATTCACGGCCAGGTCCAGATAGGCGTGGATGCCGAGGGTGGCTTTGGAGTTGGCCTCCAGCAGTTCGCCAAGCAGCGAATCCAGTCCATTATCCAGCCGATAGGAGAGGGCCTCCACATAAGCGGCCCAGCCCTCCGAGTAGCCGGAAAAGCTTAGAATCTTTCGCAGATCCGAATTGCAGTGGGTGTGGAACCATACCGTCTGGTATAAGTGTCCCGGGTAGCCTTCATGGGCAATGGTATTGTAGAGGGGCTGGTTGTCATAGATGGGATTCCGGTTAATGTAGATGACGTTCTGGGAACTGTCATCGATCGGTGAAGTTAAGTAAAAGGCAGGGCTTAAGGAAAGCTCCAGGGCTTTTGGCACATCCTTTAAGGTATAGCTGCATTCCGGAAGCTGAGGGAAGTCCTTTATGGTCTGCTCCTTTAATTCCTCCATAATGGCGGTGGGTTCGGTCTGGCGGTACTGGTAGCTGTCCAGCAGGGATTCCAGCTCCGGATGCTCCGACAGCAGTTTAGAGGTGATCTGCAGATTGTCAGAAATTTCCTGTTCGGTAGCTGTCAGAAGCTCATCAACAGAGTGGTAGGAGGTCCCGGTTTTTGTGTATACAAGATACTCGTAGTAGGCTTTTCCGTCCGGGTATCCGCACATACCTTTTTCGTTGGTGCCGGTGCCTTTCAGCTTTTCCAGGCCATCAATCAGCAGCTTGTAGGCCGGAATAAAGTGCTCCTCCAGGGCGGCTTCGTTCCGGGCGCAAAGTTCTTTTTTCGCATCATCGGTCAAATCCGGAAGAGCATCTAACCGTTCTTTGAAGGAGTCGATCATGAAATTATTGCCCGGAACCAGCAGATAGCTTTTGCAGGATTCAATGACATGGTCGATGGAGGTATCGCTTATCATCAGTCCGGCTTCGGCCTTTTCCTGCTCAAAGGAAAGAATCTGTCCGTAAAAGGTATCCAGGTATTCCAGAATGTCCAGGTAGTCTTCCACGTCCTGGCGGGTGTAAAAGGTGTACTCACAGAGCAGCATGGGAAGCTGTGCCTGGGTGCCGATGGTGGGGGCGAGCGGCTGGCTGTAAAGCTCCAGACCATCCCCCTTTTTCTCGGTGTTCATCAGGCTTTCCAGAATGCGGAGCGTGAGCTTCTGGTCTTCTGTCAGCAGGGTGGTCTGAAAACCGGAGAGTTCCTTTCGCAGCTCCTTCTGATCCTTGCGGGTCTGCTGAAAGGCTTCCATGGAGATGGGGGCGATCAGCGCATCTGCTTCTGTGATGCCGCGGGCCTCTGGGTTTTTCAGAAGAAAATGCAGGTCCAGGCGGGAAGCGGAAATTTCATCCTGAAACAGACTCTCCTCAAAATCCGCGAAGCGCTGTTGTTCCTTTAGGCTGCGTTCTGTGAGCTGCTCGTAATCTGAGCCGGTTTCTTCCTCGTAAGGGGCGGCAGTTGTGGGCTGCGGTGCCCGGGACGCAGGAGCACAGGAGCTGAGCAGTGCAGCACAGAGGGCTGCTGACAGAAGCCGTGGGAAACCGGCCGGCCCGATTCCTGGTTTATGGTTTTTATGCATGAAGTGATCCTCCAAAATGGTCTTAAGTGTTCCTAATTATATAATATACACGGGGGAAATACAATATATGCGGTTTGCAGGGGCATGCGGAAGCCGCGCATTATATTGAGTTTTCGAGGACTTTATGATATAGTTGATTTAATCAGTGCAGCGAAAAACAGGTCTGCGCAGTTGCTGAGCCGGTTGTGCGGAAACAGAATCAGTCACATTTGACAGGCAGATCGGCAGCGAAAGTTTAGGAGGAATTTGGCTCATGTGTCAGAATGAAAATTGTAATTGTAAGAAACCGTATTATATCACCACCGCGATCGCCTATACATCCGGCAAGCCGCACATCGGCAATACCTACGAGATTGTACTGGCAGACAGCATCGCGCGTTTTAAGAGAGAGCAGGGCTACGATGTCCGCTTCCAGACCGGTACCGACGAGCACGGCCAGAAAATCGAGTTAAAGGCCGAGGCAGCAGGCGTAACTCCGAAGCAGTTTGTAGATGATGTGGCAGGTCAGATCAAGGCAATCTGGGATCTGATGAACACCTCCTACGACAAATTCATCCGTACCACCGATGCCGATCATGAAGCTCAGGTACAGAAAATCTTCAAAAAACTGTACGATCAGGGTGATATCTACAAAGGCTACTACGAGGGCCTTTACTGCACTCCATGTGAGTCCTTCTTCACGGAGTCCCAGTTAGTAGACGGCAAGTGCCCGGACTGCGGCCGTGAGGTACAGCCGGCTAAAGAGGAAGCTTACTTCTTCAGAATGAGCAAGTATGCAGACCGTCTGATCGCTTATATCAACGAGCATCCGGAGTTCATTCAGCCGGTATCCAGAAAGAACGAGATGATGAACAACTTCCTGCTTCCGGGTCTTCAGGATCTGTGCGTGTCCAGAACATCCTTCACCTGGGGAATTCCGGTTTCCTTTGATCCGAAGCATGTTACCTATGTATGGCTGGATGCACTGACCAACTACATTACCGGTCTGGGTTATGACTGTGACGGCAATCATGGCGAACTTTTTAAGAAATACTGGCCGGCAGATCTTCATCTGATCGGTAAAGATATCATCCGCTTCCATACCATTTACTGGCCGATCTTCCTGATGGCTCTGGATCTGCCGCTTCCGAAGCAGGTATTCGGTCATCCGTGGCTGCTGCAGGGCGACGGCAAGATGAGCAAGTCCAAGGGCAATGTGCTTTATGCAGATACTCTGGTAGACTTCTTCGGTGTAGATGCAGTCCGTTACTTCGTACTGCATGAGATGCCGTTTGAGAACGATGGTGTTATTTCCTGGGAACTGATGGTAGAGCGCATGAACTCTGATCTGGCAAACATCCTTGGAAACCTGGTAAACCGTACCATCTCCATGTCCAACAAGTACTTTGGCGGCGAGGTAAGAAACGGCGGCGTTTCCGATGCAGTCGATGAGGACTTAAAGAATGTTGTTCTGGCATCCGTAAAGAAGGCAGAGGGCAAGATGAATGAGCTTCGTGTGGCAGATGCCATCACCGAGATCTTCAATATCTTCCGCCGCTGCAATAAATATATCGACGAGACCATGCCGTGGGCACTGGCAAAGGATGAGGCACAGAAAGACCGTCTGGCAACCGTTCTCTACAACCTGGTAGAGGCCATCACCATCGGCGCATCCCTGCTGGAGTCCTTCATGCCGGATACCTCCAAGAAGATTCTGGCACAGCTCCATGCACAGAAGCGTGCCCTTTCCGAGATGGATCAGTTCGGCCTGTATCCGTCTGGCGAGCATGTAACCGATGCACCGGAGATCCTGTTTGCAAGAATGGACCTCCAGGACGTGATGGAAAAGGTAGAGGCTATGCGCGCAGCAGAAAAAGCAGCACAGCCGGAAGCTGAGGAAGCACAGGAAGAGGAGCCGGTCATCGACATTGAGCCGAAGGCTGAGATCGAGTACGATGATTTTGCAAAGCTTCAGTTCCAGGTCGGCGAGATCATTGCCTGCGAGGCAGTCAAGAAGTCCAAGAAGCTTCTCTGCTCCCAGGTTAAGATCGGCAGCCAGGTAAAACAGATTGTCAGCGGTATCAAGGCACACTACTCACCGGAAGAGATGGTAGGCAAGAAGGTTATGGTAGTTGTTAACTTAAAGCCTGCAAAACTTGCAGGTGTTCTGTCTGAGGGCATGCTCCTCTGCGCAGAAGATGCAGACGGCAACCTGTCCCTGATGGTCCCGGAGAAGAAGATGCCTGCCGGTGCAGAGATCTGCTAAGACGAATGACACAAAAACAGATTTTGAGACATGGATTAAACGGCAATCAGTTAAAGCTGATTGCCGTTGTCAGTATGCTGTGCGATCATGCAGCCATCCGGCTTCTGGCCTACGGCCTGATTCCGGCGCTTTACGTAGCCGGGGCTGACGCGGCAGCAGAACGATGGAAACAGATATTCTGGATTCTACGGTCTGTGGGGCGCATGGCATTTCCTATTTATGTGTTCCTGTTAACAGAGGGATTCTGTCATACCAGGAACCGCATGCGCTATGCGATGCGTCTTGGAATATTTGCTCTGCTTTCAGAAGTACCCTTTGACCTTCTGGCATATGGAGAGTTGTGGAATCTGCGAAGCCAGAATGTGTTTTTTACACTGTTTCTTGGTGTGCTTATGCTGACTGCGGTTGACTGGATCGGCAGAAATACGGATGCGGCTCAGGTACAGTACCGTCAGATGGTGGTTATTGTGGGAGCAGCGCTTCTGGCCTGGTTTTTGCGGGCCGATTATGACGCAGCAGGGATTATGCTGGTAGCAGTGATGTTCTGGTTTCGCCTGACACCGGATATGGCGTGCCTTGCGGGTTTTGTCCTGATGGCGGCAGCGGAATCCCGCCCGATTTATATTCCGGGACTTGCAGTATCATTTTTTCTGATCCGGTGTTACAACGGAACCCGCGGAGCCTGGAAGGGCAAATGGTTTTTCTATCTGGTGTATCCGGTGCATCTGCTGATCCTGTATGGAATTTCGCGATTGGTGTTCGGATAATATGAAATGGAAAGCATACGCAGCATATGGGCAGAAGGCGGCCGGGGCATATTCTTTTCAGAAGAGGAGATTACAATGATTTTTGATACCCATGCCCATTACGATGATGAGGCATTTAATGAAGACCGGGATGCGGTCTTAAAGAGTCTTGCAGAACATGGAATTGGTGCCGTGGTGAACGTAGGCGCCAGTATCCAGACCACGAAAAATACGCTGGAATTGATAAAAAAGTATCCTTTTGTGTACGGAGCGGTTGGCGTACATCCGAGTGAGACGGCAGAGTTAAACGACCATCTTTTTGAATGGCTGAGCCATGTGGCCGGGGAGGAAAAGGTGGTGGCCATCGGTGAAATCGGCCTGGATTACCACTGGGACGAGCCGGAACCGGAGCTTCAGAAAACATGGTTTTTGCGTCAGCTTGGGCTGGCCAGGGAGAAAAAGCTTCCGGTCATCATCCACAGCCGCGACGCAGCCAAAGATACTTTGGACATTATGAAAGCAGAAAAGGCAGAGGAGATCGGCGGGGTGATACACTGCTTCTCTTACAGCCTGGAGATGGCAAAAGAGTACCTGAATATGGGCTTTTATCTGGGAATTGGCGGTGTGCTGACCTTCAACAATGCGAAGAAGTTAAAAGAGGTGGTAGCTTATATGCCCCTTGAACGGATCGTGCTGGAGACTGACTGCCCGTATCTTTCTCCGGTGCCGAATCGCGGAAAGCGCAATTCCTCGCTGAACCTGCCATATGTGGTGGAAGAAATCAGCCGCATTAAGGAAGTGCCGGCAGAGCAGATCATTGCCGTGACCGAGGAGAATGCAAGAAAACTGTACCGGTTGTAGGAGAACCTGGTCCGTCAGGCCGGAGAAGCACGGCAGATGATGCAGGAATTGATACAGAACAAGAAAGGATACATGTATGCAGAATAAACTTGGAAACCCGAAGAATACGATCGAGGTGATCCAGAAATACCAGTTCGCATTCCAGAAGAAATTCGGACAAAACTTTCTGATCGATCCCCATGTGCTGGATAAGATCATCGGGGCAGCTGGCGTGACGAAAGAGGACATGGTGCTGGAAATCGGACCCGGTATCGGAACCATGACCCAGTATCTGGCTGAGGCAGCCAGAGAGGTGGTTGCGGTAGAGATTGACAACAACCTGATCCCGATCCTGAAGGAGACACTGGCAGAGTATGATAATGTCACCGTGATCAATGAGGACATCTTAAAGGTTGACATAAAGAAACTGGCGGAGGAGCACAATGGCGGCCGTCCGATCAAGGTCGTAGCAAACCTGCCGTACTATATTACCACACCGATCATCATGGGCCTGTTTGAAAGCAATGTGCCGATCGACAACATCACAGTCATGGTACAGAAAGAAGTGGCAGACCGCATGCAGGTGGGACCGGGTTCCAAGGATTACGGCGCACTGTCTCTGGCAGTGCAGTATTACGCTGAGCCCTATATTGTTGCCAATGTACCGCCGAACTGTTTCATCCCGCGCCCGAATGTGGGCTCTGCGGTCATCCGTCTGACCCGTCACAAAGAGATGCCGGTTCAGGTGGAAGATCCGAAGCTGATGTTCCGCCTCATCCGTGCGTCCTTCAACCAACGCAGAAAGACCCTGCAGAACGGTCTGAACAACGCGCCGGATGTCTCCTTTACCAAGGAGCAGATTGTGGCGGCCATTGAAAGCCTGGGCGTGCCGGCCACCATCCGCGGCGAGGCACTGAATTTGCAGCAGTTTGCGCAGCTGGCGGATTATTTTACAGAAAACTGTAAATAAGTGTAACTGTGAAGGTACTGAAATAAGTCAAATACAGATTTTGGACATAGCTCTTATCATTTCCGCATATATAGTAATGTACTCTCGGAGTTTCCGGGGTATAACAATCGCGGAGGGGATGAGAGCTATGTCTGATTATCGGAGACTTATTTCGTACATATATGCCTATGAGGGTGGGGAAAAAGGAAAAAATATCGGTTTCGCCAAGATTGATATGCGCGGCCCCCAGTGCCGCATTCAGGTGAATGTGAAGAAAGTGTATGTGGGAAGCAGTGATGTGGGTGTGTATCTGCTTCACACTGACGGGGAACTTCTGCTTGGAAGAATTTTTATTCGCAGCGGTGCCGGGGAATACCGTACCCAAGTGCAGTCGGATGATGTGGACGGTTTCGGGCTTCGCATGGAAGACTGCTACGGACTTACCATCCATGAGGTAGAAAATGCCTGGCAGAGCTACACCACCATCTGGGAAGATGCGGTGGCTCAGACAGCAGAAATTCAGCTTGCTGAGGTGACGGCAGAGAATCTGAAAAAGCAGAAGGAAGAGCAGGAGCGGAAGGATAAAGAACAGAAAGATCGGGAGATGAAGAAGTGGGAAAGCCTTGAGCGAAACAAAATGCAAGTTCCGGCAGGGCAGGCAGTGCAGCAGGATTTTGCAGCACAAGTTCAGGCGGCGGAGCTTGATGGAATGCCAGAGAAAGCCGAAGGGGCAGAACTGGTCTCAGAGTCGGATACCGTGTCGGCGCAGGCTCCGGAACCGGTCTCAGAAGCGGGTTCGGAGCCGACCGCGCAGGAAGCCGCACAGGAACTTCCGATTTCTGCGGAAATTGAGCGGGAACTGGAAGCAGAGGAGCAGAAACTTGAGACGATGGCACCCTGGGGAGAAGAAAATGAAAACACGGACAAGGATGATGCAGGACCTGTGATGCAGCAGGCAACAGACGGGATTACAGTGCAGTCGAGGGCTGCCAGGGGACAGCAGGTGTCTCCAACGGGATTATATCGAGGTAACGAAAAACAGAAATCGCAGTCACCGGGGCTGCAGCAGACTCAGAAAGAGCAGAAATCTCGGCCCCAGGGACCGGAAGATGCAGCCCGTCTCGCCGAACTGGACCGGGAAGAAAATGAGGAACTGGCAGACAATGGAATCTGGAAGAAGATGTGTAATCTGTACACCAAAGTTCTGGCCTTCAATTATGACAACGGCTGTGAGATCCTGTCTATCAAACCACAAGACATCGGTCTTTTACCCAGGGAGGTCTGGACCTATGGCAACAACAGTTTTCTTCTTCATGGATATTACAATTACCGCCATCTGATCCTGGCAAAGCTTCTGGATCCGCAGCAGCCGCCCCGGTATCTTCTTGGTGTGCCGGGCCATTATTTCAGCAACGAGAAATACATGGCTTCCATGTTTGGTTTTCCTCATTTTGTGCTGGCCAGAAAACAGCCCCGGGGGGACGGGCGGTTCGGATACTGGTACACGGATATCCGCCTGTAGAAAGGCTGTTCATTTTACAAAAATGCGGGTATAATGATTTCATAAAATCCGAAACATGAGGAACAACAAATGACAACAGAAGCAACAGATATCAAGTATATGAAAGAGGCTATCCGCCAGGCAAAAAAGGCGGCCGCACTGGGGGATGTGCCCATCGGCTGTGTTATCGTCTATCAGGACAAGATCATTGGCCGGGGGTATAACCGCCGCATGGCCGACAAGACCGTACTGGCTCATGCGGAGATCCTTGCCATGAAAAAGGCCTGCAAAAAGATGGGGGACTGGCGGCTGGAAGACTGCACCATGTATGTGACCTTAGAACCGTGTCCGATGTGCGCGGGTGCCATTGTGCAGGCACGCATTCCGAGGGTTGTGATTGGCTGCATGAATCCGAAGGCAGGCTGTGCCGGCTCTGTTCTGGATCTGCTCCATGAGAACGGGTTTAATCATCAGGTGCAGACGGATATCAATGTGTGCCGGGAGGAATGCTCCGGTATGCTTTCGCAGTTTTTTAAAGACCTGCGGAAAAAACGGGCAGAAAAAGATTGATTACGATGAAGTCCTTGACAAATGCCGTATTTCTGGGGTATACTAAGCAGGCATTTGCGGGGAAACGCGTAAGTGCGCACAAGAACAAGTCATAAAGCTTCCGCGCAGCCGGGGAGATAGCGGTGCCCTGTATCTGCAATCCGCTCCAGCAGAGGTGATATCCCGCCTCGGATGCGATCTTGCAGGGCTGCCCCTGGTAAGCGGCGTTGACGTTTGGGTCTTGCGCAACAGAACCTCATGAACCGTGTCAGGGCAGGAATGCAGCAGCACTAAGTGGGTCATTCTGTGTGCCGCAAGGAAGCCTGGATCGAGCTGGCTGCCAGGGTAACGCCTGTGAGCCGTATACAAAGCGGGGTGCGCGGATTTAAAAAGAATAATTTAGCAGGAGTATGATTGAATTCAGTCATGATACTCCTGCTATTTTTTTGACAGTTATTCTGTGCTATTTTCAGATCGAGTATATTCAATAATGTCTGTTATATCGCATTCAAGCATATCACAAAGATCGTTTAATGTATTGATTGTGATGCTTCGATCGTGCTTTAAATTATCCAACATTCCCCGGCTCATTTGATATTTTGTAATAAGCTCATATTGAGTAATCTGTTTTTTGCGTAAAGTTTCCCACAAGGGTCGGTATGTGATCATATTGTTCTCTCCACTTATGAAACAAGTTTACTCAACGAATAGGAAATTTTATATTGCCATAAATATGGGAATGCATTACTATATAAATAGCATTCCCATATTTATGGCAATATAACAAGGAGGTTGGTAGAATGAAAAAGCAATGGATTGCTTGGGGATTGGTTTCGGCGATTATTTCGGGAACAGTATTGGAAAATTATGGGACTATATGGGCTTTTGACGAGGGAATATCGAATAGCAGATATGCAGCTACATCCAGCAACGCCAATATGGAAGTATTTTCTTTGGGTGATATAAGTCAGTATGCCACACCCAGCAATGCGAAAAGTGAAGAAATTAGTTACGCTACGGAGAGCAATGCAAAATTAAAGGAAATTAGTTATGCTACAGGTAGCGATATGGATTTACAGAAGAAATTTTTGTGTGAGGATGGGGTTATCATATCTCTGGATTTGCAAGATATGATCTTACCGGAAGATATAGATATTCAGATTAAAAAAATAGAAGTTTCAGAAGAAGCAAAGAAAAAGCTGAAAGTAGCAATAAAAGAAAGCGGTAAGGAATTATCGGATATTTATGCATATGACATTACATTTTGGAGCGAAGATGAAGAACTTGAAGTGGGAGACGGTGCCAAAATCACATTTGAATTCTCCGAAGATGTAACTGGGGAACAGTTGGAAAATTCGGAGTTGTTTTATCTTGAAAATAAACGGGTAAGGGTTGTAGACAAGGAGATAGAAAATAATAATGAAGTAAGTTGCTACATGGAGGGGCAGTCAGTGTACGGTGTGGCCTTAGCACAGGAAGATGCCTATATTCCAATTTATACGGCTGAAGATTTACAGAATATTCAAAATAACTTGTCTGGTAATTATAAATTAATGAATGATATTGATCTGTCTGGTTTTGCATGGAAACCAATTGGCGAAGACACGAAACAAAAACTTCGAGGATTTAAGGGAATATTAGACGGTCAGAATTTTAGTATATCAAATTTAAGCTTGAAAGAAGGAAGAAAATATAGGAATTCAGGAACAAATATTGGATATGGTATATTTGCAGAATTACCAGGGACTGTAAAAAATTTAAAAATAACAAATTCCGTTTTAGAACTAGATGACGATTTTATAAATGGTAATGAAGGTTCGTCTGTTAATGCGGGACTGTTAGCAGCTTCGCTAGTTGGGGGGACAATTGAAAATTGTGTAGTCCAGGATTGTGAAATATGTTTAAGAACAACATTGGAAATTTCCAGTATGAGTGTGGGTACTTTGACTGGAAATGATTCGGGAATATCGTCTATAAAAAAGTGTAGAGTTAATAATTCTACGCTTAAAGGTAGCACATATTCAAGACTTATATTAGGTGGAATTGCTGGCAGTGTATATCAGATCAGTGATAGTATTTTTGCGGGTACTATCAATGTTGTTTCTACGGGCAATTATTCATGGTCCTCATATGTGGGTGGAATTACAGGAATAGCAAGGAACCAGATAGAATCCTGTGCGAATTTTGGAGACGTAACGGGGACTGCTTCATATGGAATTATTACAGGTGGAATCACAGGCAGGGCGTCTGCAATGGTATTACCAGTCAGTATGTGTGCCAATGATGGGACCGTATATGCAGATTCAAGAATGGCTAGAAGTGTAGCAGGAGGAATTGTTGGCGAACTTGACAGTTCTTATGTCGAGAACAGTTATAATGCGGGCAAGGTAAGAGTGGCAGCAGGATATGCGGGTGGAATTATTGGATATAATAGACAGGGAACAGGATCTATTAGCTGTTGCTATAATATTGGAACTATTGAAAAAGAAGCGAATGATAAAAACTCTTATGCAGGAGATATTACTGGATATAGCACAGGAGGTGCATTCGATAAAAAAATTGAGAAATGTTATTATATTAATATAGGTATAGGAAACAGAAATAATAATGAACTGACAGATAAACTGGCAAAAGTAACTTTTAGTGAGATGGAAGAACAGAGTACATTTGACGGATTTGATTTTGACAGCATTTGGGTAATGGGAGAGGAAACATATCCGTATCCTGTTTTGCAGTGGCAGGGGAAAATGAATGATGATATGGATGTAGATATTCCGGATGAAACAAAACCTTTATATATTACCTATGCATCAGTTGAAAAGGAAAATATATATACGGATTCGGATATAGTGCTTAAATTTAATAAACCAGTTCAGATAGGCGGAGATTTTTTATCGGACGGAACTGATGATACATTTCAAATTAAGGAATATATAACCGGAGATTCATATTATGCCTGGAATGCTGCTACAGCGCAGTACGAAGTGGATGGAAATGTATTTACATTAAAAAATGCTTTACAGGATTTATCTGAAGGCATTGTATATTATCTTTATATACCGGCTGGATTCTTTGTTTCAAATGATGAAAGTATTGACCCTTGTACAGGTAGAGAAAAATTTAATTTTGTTATACAAGCTGATGATATGAGAATAATTAAATTTGTATATACAATTAATGAGGAAACATTTACTAAGATAAGGGCAGTACATGAGGGTGAGATTTGCAAAGAACCAGAAGATCCTGAGTGGGATGGGTATATTTTTGCCGGATGGTATACAGCAAAAAATTTTGATCCGCTTAGTAAATTTGATTTTTCTAAAAAGATAAAAGAGAATGTGATCCTGTATGGAAAATTTGTTTTGACCCAGCAAAGCAAAGATGATAAGGATAATTCGGGTAAGGTATCCGATCATGATGATCCATATAAAATGAAGAATAAAGATAGTGGTTTTACCGACTGTGGTTCAATTAATGGAAATGTGATTTGGCGAGCATACAAAGATGGAGAGCCATTGGTGGGATATCAAAATGACCTTTGGTATAATGGCGTGAAAGGAAATTTCCTTTTTGATGAAAATGGAATAATGCTTACAGGATGGCATAGTGTAGATGGACGACTTCGATATTTTGATGAAACACCAGGACATAGAGGATTTGAAATAACGCCATCGGATCTTGCAGAACGTTTAAAAAAGAACAGTGCATATAAAGAAATAGCAAAATACGATGACGCAGCTGAGTTTGCCAAAAATATGGGCTTTTTGGATGCAACAGAATATCTCATTGTGAATTATGATGATGTATCATCTATGATAAAGAAGTGGTTTGTTACGGGAAAAAATCCCATTGATAAAAATGAAGATTGGGCTCAGTCTTATCTTAAAGAAATTATTAATGAAATATGCAATACAGATGTCCATAAAACAGAGTTATATTTAAATGACAACCCATTGTTTACAAATCCGTCGCAAAAAAACACATCTGCTTATTCTTCAATAGCATTTGATGCTATAAAAGATTTAATAAAAGGGACAGAGTATGCTTCCGTAGAGGAATTGTTTGAGTATGTAGAAAAGGCTGCCAAGTGTTCAGCGGAGACAGTGGATGTTATTCTTACAAATTATGCCAGCAATGTGGAATTGCTGGATAGGTACCAAAACATATGTCCTGAATTGAAAGATGTTATTGAGAATATAAAAGCTGAGTACCGAAATGCAGTGCGGGTTGATTTGAAAAAAGCAAGTATTGATAAGATTACAAAGGAGTTAAATTTAGAAAATCTGAATGCAGCCTATGAAGCAATTTCTTCCAATGCAGGTCAAACTGAAAAAGTCTATGACTTGGCTAAAGCATCGGCTGAGTTGGATGAAGCTTATAATCGTATGGCGGAAAAAATGTTTAAGAAAACATTAGCGGAAGTCACTAAAGATTTTACCACAGTGTCAGAGGTTGAAAAAGTAATCCAAAGCGCATATATGCGTGGTCGGTCATTGGAGGCTTTAAAACGTGCAGAGGAGACATTTATAGCGAATCCTAATAGTTACTCAGCACAAACGGATTATTTTGCTGCATATGAAATTGCACAGGAAGCAACAAAGATTCAGTATGATGCAATGTTTCGTTACTACAATTTAAATGGATCAAAAGAGAAGGCGGAAGCACTCTTTGATAAATATCAGGAACTTGCTCAAAAGGATGCCATGAACTATTAATGATTTAAAATAGGATGAAAAACAGCAGAACCGAAAAACGTATACGGTTCTGCTGTTTTTGATATAAAGATATAATGCTATATAATAAAATCATGGACAAACGAGAAACCAGTGTATTATAATGAAGCAGAATGGGGAAATTTTCCCTATGTCCACTAAAAGTAAAGAAAGAAGGGTGTGTCTTCAATGAGAATTGGAATGCTGACCAGCGGCGGCGACTGCCAGAGCTTAAACGCAACCATGCGCGGTGTAGCCAAAGCGCTGTATAAGATGTTTGAGGATATAGAGATCATTGGTTTTGAAGATGGATATAAAGGCCTGATGTACGCAGATTACCAGATCATGAAACCTTCGGATTTTTCCGGAATCCTGACAAAGGGCGGAACCATCCTCGGAACGTCAAGACAGCCGTTCAAGCTGATGCGTGTTCCGGACGAGAACGGTCTGGACAAGGTAGAAGCCATGAAGCACACATACCGGAAATTAAAACTGGAATGTCTGGTGGTGCTGGGCGGAAACGGAAGCCAGAAAACAGCCAATCTCCTGCGAGAGGAGGGCCTCAATGTGGTATCCCTTCCTAAGACGATCGATAATGACCTCTGGGGAACCGATGTAACCTTCGGATTTCAGAGCGCCATCAATGTAGCAGCCAACGCCATTGACTGCATCCATACAACTGCGGCATCCCATGGCCGTGTTTTCATTGTGGAGGTTATGGGCCATAAGGTCGGCTGGCTGACACTGTATGCGGGAATCGCGGGTGGAGCAGATATCATCCTGCTTCCGGAGATTCCATACGACATCGAAGTCATTGTTGCAGCCTTAAAGGAACGCAGCCGACAGGGCAAGCGCTTCTCTATTCTGGCGGTTGCGGAAGGCGCAATCTCCAAAGAGGATGCGTCTTTAAGTAAAAAAGAGTTAAAAGAGAAGAAAAAGAATCAGGTGGTATATCCGTCTGTGGCTTATGCCCTTGGCGCCCAGATCACGGAGAAGACTGGCCAGGAAGTCCGCGTCACCGTTCCGGGTCACACCCAGCGAGGCGGAGAGCCATGTCCGTATGACCGGGTACTTTCTACCCGTCTTGGCGCGGCAGCGGCCAAACTGATTCAGGAAAAGAAATATGGTTACATGGTAGCAGTGAGGAACAACGAGATCACCGAGGTCCCGCTGGAAGAGGTTGCCGGAAAGTTAAAGACGGTAGAACCAAACTGCTCCATGATTCAGGAAGCCAAGATGATCGGAATCAGCTTTGGCGACGAATAACGGCAATCCTGTATACAGACTGCCGGAAGCAAGGAGTTAAGGAATATGTCATATACTGCACTGTACCGCAAATGGCGTCCGGCGGAATTTCATGATGTCAAGGGTCAGGATCATATCGTGCAGACTCTGAAAAATCAGATCACCAGCGGTCGCATCGGCCACGCGTATCTGTTTTGCGGAACCCGCGGAACCGGTAAGACCACCATCGCGAAGATTTTCGCCAAGGCGGTCAATTGCGAACATCCGGTAGACGGAAGTCCCTGCAATGAATGCGCAGCCTGCAAAGCCATCGCGTCGGGCAGCTCCATGAATGTGGTGGAGATTGATGCGGCATCCAACAACGGTGTTGAGAACATCCGTGAGATCCGGGAACAGGTCCAGTATCCGCCTACCGAGGGCGCCTACCGGGTCTACATCATCGATGAGGTGCATATGCTTTCTACCGGTGCATTCAACGCGCTGTTAAAGACACTGGAGGAGCCGCCGTCTTACGTGATCTTTATTCTGGCAACCACGGAGGTCCACAAGATTCCGGTTACGGTGCTGTCCCGGTGCCAGCGCTATGATTTCCGACGCATTACCATTGACACCATCGCGGCCCGTCTGCGGGAACTGGCAGATGCAGAAGAAATTCAGGTAGAAGAAAAGGCCCTGCGCTATGTGGCCAAGGCGGCAGACGGCTCCATGCGAGACGCGTTAAGCCTTCTGGACCAGTGCGTGGCGTTCCACTATGGCAGTCTGCTTACGTATGACAACGTGCTGGAGGTACTCGGCGCGGTGGATTCCGGCGTGTTCAGCGAACTGCTTCGCGCCGTGATCGCAAAAGACACCACGGCATGCATGAAGAAACTGGAAGAGATGGTCATTCAGGGCCGGGAACTGGGACAGTTTGTCACGGATTTTATCTGGTATCTGAGAAACCTTCTCGTATTAAAAACCGCAGATGATGCGGAAAACATGCTGGATATGTCGGAGGACAATTTAAAGCTTCTGCGGGAAGAGGCAGAGATGATAAGCGGTGAGACGCTGATGCGTTTCATCCGCATTTTTTCCGAGCTTTCCAACCAGATTCGCTATGTCAGCCAGAAGCGCGTGCTCATTGAGCTAGCCCTTATCAAGTTGACCAAGCCGCAGATGGAACCGAATCTGGATTCCATTCTGCAGCGTCTGGACGAGCTGGAAGACCGGATGGATGAAGGTGTCCCGGTCAACGCCGAGATGATGCAGCAGATGGCGGCCCAGATGGGAACGCCGGGAGCAGCAGGAAACATGGTGCAGCCGGCAGCCGGGGCAGAAGCGGCGCAGGCCCCGCAGCAGGTGGCTATTCCGCGGGCACAGCTGGAAGATTTGAACCTCATCCGCCAGGACTGGGGAAAGATCATCCGGGAACAGGGTGGATCCATCCGGCCAAGCTTCCGTGACACGGTGCTGGAGCCCAGTGGCGACAGCTGTCTGTGTATTGTATTTTCCAACAGTGACAACTACGCCATCGGAAGCCGTCCAACGGTTCTGGGGGCACTGGAAAAGTACGTGGAGGAGCAGTACGGCAAGATCATGTATTTCAAGGCGCGCATGCGCAACGCCGGAGAACGTCTGAATACCATTTACGTCAGTGACGAGGAACTGAAAAATGCGATCCATATGGACATTACCATTGAAGATTAACAACGATTAAGATATAGAAATCAGGAGGAATGATTGATCATGGCAAAACGTGGAGGATTCCCGGGCGGTATGCCGGGCAATATGAATAACTTAATGAAGCAGGCGCAGAGAATGCAGCGCCAGATGGAGGAGACCACCAAGGAGCTGGAGGAGAAAGAGTACAGCGCATCAGCAGGCGGCGGTGCAGTAACCGTAACCGTTTCCGGCAAGAAAGAAGTGCTTTCTGTGAAGCTGGCTGAAGAGGTCGTAGACCCGGATGACATCGAAATGCTTCAGGATCTCATTGTGGCAGCAACCAATGAGGCTCTGCGCAAGATGGAGGAAGAGTCTCAGGCAGCTATGTCAAAGCTGACCGGCGGTTTAGGCGGTCTGGGCGGAGGATTCCCATTCTAAAATGGATTATTACAGCAAACAGATCACAACGCTGATCGAAGAATTATCAAAGCTTCCGGGTGTTGGAAGCAAATCAGCCCAGAGGCTGGCATTTCACATCATCAACATGCCGCAGGAGCAGGTGGCAAGCCTGGCGGGAGCCATCACGCAGGCTAAGGCCAATATCCGCTACTGTAAGGAGTGCTATACGCTGACAGATCAGGAACTCTGCCCCATCTGCAGCAGCGACAAGCGCGACCATAAGACCATCATGGTGGTGGAGAATACCAGAGATCTGGCTGCTTACGAAAAGACAGGAAAATATGAAGGTGTGTACCATGTACTGCACGGAGCAATCTCTCCGATGCTGGGTATAGGACCCAATGATATCAGGCTGAAGGAGTTGATGCAGCGTCTTCAGGGTGACATAAAAGAAGTAATCATTGCCACCAACTCAAGCCTTGAGGGCGAGACCACAGCTATGTACATCAGCAAGCTGATCAAGCCTACGGGAATCCGTGTGAGCCGGATCGCCAGCGGTGTGCCGGTGGGCGGCGATCTGGAGTATATTGACGAAGTAACCCTGCTGAGAGCCCTCGAAGGGCGAGTGGAACTGTAACCCATAAAATGAAGCAGGAAAGGAGTGCAGAAGATGGATAAATACGAGTTCAACATAAAAGTAGAACAGATCAGAAAGTTAAGCAATCAGGGTGACTTTGAGACGGCCATGAAGATTGCGGATACCATTGACTGGAAAAAAGTCCGCAACGCCAATCTGCTGTCCATGGTTGCCAACGTATATGAGAAGAATCATGAGTACCAGGACGCAAAAGACATTCTGCTGATGGCATTTGAGCGTGCGCCGATCGGCAAGCGTCTGCTGTACAAGCTTACCGACCTTGCGCTAAAGGAAGGCAATGTGGAAGAGGCCAACGCCTACTACCGGGAGTTCTGTGATCTGGCAGGAGATGATCCGCGCCAGCATTTGCTCCGCTATATGATCTTAAAGGCGATGGATGCGCCGATCGAGCAGCAGATCCACTCCCTGGAAAGTTACACAGAAGAAGAACTGGATGAGAAATGGCTGTATGAACTGGCAGAATTGTATCATCGTGCCGGCGATGCGCAGCACTGTGTAGCAGCCTGCGACAAGATCATGCTGATGTTTGGTCTTGGTAAATATGTAGACAAGGCAATGGAACTGAAAATCCAGTATGCGCCGTTAAACAAGTACCAGATGGATCTGGTGGAAAACCGGGACAAGTACGAGGAGAAGCTGCGCGCAGTGGAGCAGGCCTTTGAGGCAGAAGATTCTGTAGATAATGATGAGGAGTCATCTGCTCAGACTATGGTTCCTGCCAGGGGAGCTGTGACAGAGCCTGAAACGAAAGATGTAGAAGCTCCGGCTGAGGCAGATACGGCAGTGGAAGAACCGACAGAAATGGAAAAGGAGAATGAGGCAGATCAGGACGTAAGCATTACCCCGGATCTCTCTTATGGTAAAGAAGTGATCGCTGCTCAGGTGAAACAGGCAGAAGCAGAGGCACAGCTTGCAAAAGAGGTGTCACGGATTGGGGCAGATGAAGTAGAAGAGGAAGAAAATAATCTGGGCAAGACCCGCGTGCTGGATTCCATTCGCTGCATGCCGGCAGCAGAGAAGAATGCTGTTGCAGCACAGGGAATTTCCGAGCAGGAGGATTCTGAACCTGAGATTGAAGAACTCGACGAGGAGCCGGAACTTCCCCGCATGACCAATCATCTGATGATTGAGGCACGTTCTCCTGAAAAAGGACTGGAGATTGCGATTCAGACCTTAAAGCAGATTCAGCAGGAGACAGGCATTAAGAATCCGGTGGCAAAAATCACCGGTTCCAAACTGAATAAGCGTGGAATTCTTGCATGTGCGGACAAGTTAAGCGGAAAGGACCTGATGATCGAGGAGGCTGGAGATTTAACTCCGCAGATGATTGGCGAACTGGAAACCCTCATAACCCGAGATACCAGCGGTATGCGCATCATCCTGATCGATAATCCGAAGCAGATGGAGATGCTGCATGCACAGAATCCGTCACTGGCAGATAAGTTTGAGTGTATCGGCTGCGATTATCCGTCGGCGCAGAGTGAAGAACCGGAAACTCATCCGCAAACAGCTCAGAACAGCCAGCAGGAAAAACATTCTGAAGAAGTTCGGGATGAGCGGCCAGTGCGGCGTGTTATTCCGGTGAACGATGAAGCCATGCGTGCGCCGGAACCAGAACTGGAAGCGCCGGAAGAAGAGCCTGCGGAAGAGGAAGAGATGGATATCGATGAATTTGCGCAGTATTGCTGCAAATATGCATCGGAGATCGACTGCAGTATTACTGGCAAGAGTATGCTTGCACTTTATGAGCGGATTGAAATCATGGAAGAAGATGGAATTCCGCTGATTCGTAAAGAAGCAGAAACCCTTATTGAAGAAGCTGCTGACCGCGCAGAGAAACCGTCTCTTGGAAAGGCAATCAAAGGATTGTTTTCTTCCAAATATGATAAAGACGGCATGCTTATTTTAAAGGAAGAGCATTTTATATAATGAGAACAGATATTAGATTAATCGCATTGGATTTAGATGGGACGCTTCTGGATAGCCAGAAGCGTCTCTCTGCCAGAAATGAAAAGGCACTGTGGGAATGCATTGCCCGCGGAATTTATATTGTACCCTGCACCGGACGCATCTGGAGCGGAGTGCCGGAGTTTCTGCGCACTTTGCCAGGGATTCATTATGCCATTACGACCAATGGCGCCCTTGTTGAGGACGTAGAAAAACATAAAATTCTGGATGAACGCAAACTGGGGTGCGCCCAGGCAGTTGAAATCCTGGAACTGGCAGGAAAGTTTCATACTATGTATGATGTTTATGTGAATGGCCGCGCTTATGGCGAACGCCGTTTCCTGGAACACATGGATGATTTTGCTATTCCGGATACAATTCAGACGATGGTCCGCCAGACACGGCAGGAAGTGCCGGATGTGGTGGAGAAAGTCTGTGAAACGGGACTTCCGGTAGAGAAGATCAACTACTTCTTTGGAGATCAGCAGGAACGGGCGCGGGCAAGGCGGGTCTTACAGGAGCGCGGCGATGTGGTTGTCAGCTCCTCTCTGGACAATAATCTGGAAATCAATGCACCGGGAGCAACCAAAGGAGAAGCCATTCTTCGCCTGGCAAAACATCTGGGCTTAAGCCGGGAACAGACGATGGGATTTGGCGATGGAGAAAACGATATAACCATGATTCGGATGGCTGGTATTGGCGTTGCTATGGGCAATGCGGTGGAGGTGCTGAAAACAGAGGCAGATTATGTCACGGTGTCCAATGACGAGGATGGAGTAGCAGATGCGATTGAAAAGCTTGTGCTTTCTGCTGAGTAAAAATTTGGATTCGGTTGTACACCTGGCAGTAGGAATGAACTGTAATACGGTAAATGTGGCAGAATGGAGCAAACAATGGATTTCTTGACCGAACACTGGCTGTCTGTTGGCGTGGGCGTATTCTGGCTGTCTATGGTTCTGTATGGACATTACAGAGGCCTGGTACGCATTGCAGTGACAATGTCAGCTTTAATTTTAAGCCTGATTGTGACCAGGGTGGCTATACCCTGCGTCACGGCGGCTCTGAACGATAACACAGCCATTCATCAGACGATTGGGCAGGGGCTTCTGCACATGGCAGGAGCACAGGGCAGTATGGATGAAGAAGATGGTGTGGAAGTGCAGGCCTCTCACCAGCGGGATATTATAGAAGGATTGAAGCTGCCGGAGCAGATGAAGGAAGTGCTTCTTGAGAATAATAACAGCGAGATTTATCATATGCTGGGAGTGGACCGTTTTGCCGACTATCTGGGATCCTATCTGGCAATGATGATGATTCGAATTTTTGGATCTGGAATTCTGTTCGCAGTAGTTTTCCTGTTCTTCCGTGTAGGCGCCCACTGGCTGAACCAGGTTGCGAGTCTTCCAATAATATGGGAACTGAATCAGCTGGCAGGCGCACTGTTGGGAGCAGTGGCAGGACTTCTGTTTATATGGCTGGCCGGGCTGGTGGTAAAAGCCTGCGCCGGTATGCCATGGACACAGCCGCTGCTGCTTCAGATTGAAAAGAGCTGGTGGCTCAGCCTGCTATATCAGAATAATCTGTTTAACTGGTTGTTTATTCGTGTTTTAAATGGTTTTTTGTAGGAAAAAATGATGAAAACATGGGCTGGAAAGGGCGTGTGAAAAAATGAGAAATCATTTTTCACACGCCCTTTGCTCATGACCGTGAAGGTGCTAAACAGCTATGAAATGAGAAGTCCTTTTTCATTTTAAACTTATTGTTTTGCTGTTTTCTTTTCCCTTCTGAACCGTGTTGTGATTCATTCGGATGTTATTCGATCCTCCTGACAGCTCTGTGATATTGGTTTTAAACTTCGATATCGAATTCGTTGTATCCATCATCCTTTTCGGACCTTTCCGATCCACCTCAGCCATTCTTCTCAATGCACTTTCGGCCATTGCAGACATATCAAAGGTCAGGGACAGTCTTCTTTTGCCAGAAGGAGTTTTGGGGATCCTCTTGGGACCTCCGTCTTTCATCTGATACGTTTTGCAGTCCTTTTGAAACTGCTCCAGCGTCTTCCTTAACTCCGACCAGTTTTTTGTACTGTCATAATCCTTCAGACAGGTTCTGAACTTTTTCATATCATCCAGAAGGTCATTAAATTCTTTCGAATTCGTTATACGGTAGCCGCTGTTCAGTTTCAACTGTTCCATCATGTTATCCGTCTGGGCCAGCAGCTCTGACTTAAACTTTCCCAACCGCATCTGCTCCGGTTTCCAGTTTTCATCACCGAATTCCGTTCTTTTCTGTCTGATCATGCTCTCTTGAAGGGCTTTCCGGCTTTTGGGATTGATATACCCCAGATCCAACTCCAGAAAGGCCTCATAACCGGCTTTTGCAGCCTGGAGCTGCTCCTCCCTGGATTTCATGAATGTTTCTTGTTGCTCCAGAAGTTTCTGCTGCTTCTTTTCCTCCTCCGTCATGTTATCATATACCTGATCCGAATTGCCGATGTAACGCCTCCCCTCTGTGATGATCTCTTCCATCTTGGGCGACTCTTCTGCATAGCTTCTGTATATCTGTTCTTTTTTTGCCTCCGACAGATTGATCCAGATCATGGAACCGCTTTTTCCGGGATATTCCTTTTTGTATGCTTCCTGCAGAAGCCAATCCACCTGATTCTCATTCAGTGTGGCAAAAAAGGCAATTTCAAAAGCACATTTCCACGCGCCTGCCGGCATGCCGCTGGTAGCCTGATGCCATATCCAATTTTTACTGTTCTGAGGATGATCCACTGAAAATTTGCCTTGCTGAATCAGTACCCGTTCCGTTATCACTCTCTGCGCCTGATCCAGGCGTTCTTCAAACAGCTTCCGGTCCAATTTCCCATCCTCGTTCTGCGGGAAAAAGAACTCCTGTTTGAACATGTCAATCGCTTTGTGCTGTGCTCCGTCGGCATTCTGGTGCAGCATAAACAGATCTACCATGAACTCCGCCTGCTGTCTTGGGCTTTTGTTCTTCATCTCACGCTCTATATCTGCATATAGCTTTTTATCATAAGCCTCATCTTCTGGTCTTGGCATCTTCTATTCCTCCCTGTCTACGGTGTTCCGGTCTCTTTTCTTTTACCCTGAGTATAGCACATTATATGGGACAAATGTGGGACAAAATGAACTGTTCAGTAGGTCTGCGCACCTGCTGCGCTGACCGTAAGAAAACATGGGCTGGCAGGCAAAAATACTTTGTTCACCCTTTTCCCTTCTGTTTTGCCGGTGCCGGTTTCTTTTTGGCTTTTCCATTATTTGCCATCCTGGCTTCCTGTTCAAAGACCATTCCCAGAAAACTAATGGCTTCCTTTGGTGTCATGGCCCTTGGATCGATCCGCATCTCATTCTTCCCTAACACCGTCTGCTCCTTTTGGATGGATTTCTTCCCTGCCTGACCAGAAAGTGCCTGCACATCTCCGTGCTTCAGACGGGACAGGATCTTCTTTTGGGCCGATGAACTCTGCTTTCCCACAAAATTCAGGATCACCCTTACATCGGCTCTCATATCCTTTCGGATCGGCTCTTTATCCTGCACCAGCTGCTCAAAAGAAATCTGTTCTTTTCCTGCCTCGTTCAGGGCACTGTTTTCTTTCTCAGAAACCGGCTCCTCCACGGCCTGGGACTGGCTGTAATTCCACAGGCGCCTCTGTGCTTCCAGCGCCATAAGGCCCAAGGTATAGGTTTCTCCAGAACGGGAGTGTTTTTCCATATTGCGTTTCATGGTGCTTTCCATCAGGCCCACTAACCGGTTGGCTGCATGGGGCAGTTCCTCATAGGAACTTTTTCCGATTTTCTCAACTTTTCCGTTCTTTTCATTTTTTTCGTTTTTCCCGTATAAAGCAGAAAGCCCTTCTTTGATCTCTGTTTTATTCTTATCATAAAGCTCCCGGCTCTCCGGCTTTTCCGGGCTCACAAATTCACTCAGCTTTTCTGCCAGCTCCTTGCGCCCACGTCCCATTGGACTGAACCGCAGACCCGTATGGCTGTTCTTATAAGCAGCTGCACGTTCGCCGAGCCATGCCCGGTTGGCTTCCAGTGTCGCATAGAAGGAATCCAGTTTTTCTATGGTTTCATCATCCATTGTCCGGATATGGGCTGTATCCTCAAGAATCCTCTCGTATTGCCCGTTCAGATCGTTGACTGCTTCCGCCAGATCGGTAAAGGTGGTGTTTCCGCCCTGGCTCTCCTTGCATTTTCCTGCAAGAAGCTTCTTCATCTTGCGTACCTTTTGGTATTCTTCTTCCAGAGCTTCCCGTATCTGCTCCAGCGCAGTATGGACATCCTGCTCTGTATACTGTACTTTGTCCTTGCGTGTATCGATGGACACTTTAAAGCTCTCCATATCTTGCTTTACTTCCATCTGTTTCACCATCTGGTTGAAGATATTTTCTTTTCCGTCTCCATTTTCCAGGGTAGCAAGGCCGGTGAGCGTAAGCTTTTCCCACTCCTCATCTCTCACAATGTGGATTGAACCTTTGTTATTCCGGATATGGATTTTGCCGTTATTCTGTTCTCTGTAATTCAGCTCTTGATTCTGGGGCATTTTCCCCTGCTTTATATAATCCTTTAATGTATCAAGACGTGCATTGGCAGCTTTCTTTTCCCCCTCAGACAGCCCGTAATCCCCCAGAATCTCCTCAAGATCCTCATGAGTCATATTTTCCACTGCCGCTGCCATCTTAGGGGTAATGATCCTCAGATTGTCCGGCTTTGCAAGCCGCCCCACGCCTCCAGTCCCGATATCGCCGAAGCTATTGTCATTATCAATTCCCTGTAATCCTGAGATCTTCGGCTTTGAAGGGTCGGACAGGTCAAAGCGGGTGAAAAAGTTACCTTTGTGCCGGTCTGTATTGGCGCAAAGATAGTCAAGGATCTGCAGGTCTGCCAGGGAGCTTAGCATCGCTTTACTGTCAAACTGATCATAATCCACGGCCAGAAATGGAGAATCCTCGTTCTTGTATCCATTGTCTACGGCGTCCATGTCGGCCGCTTCCATCATAACGGCATCAATCTTTTTGCCATTCTGTTCAATCGTCACTCGACGGCTTTCTGCCAACAGCTCCGGAAAGCCCAGACGCCT
The DNA here is from genome assembly GCA_963645005.1 of Prevotella sp. P5-108. Taxonomy (GTDB): domain Bacteria; phylum Bacillota; class Clostridia; order Lachnospirales; family Lachnospiraceae; genus Brotaphodocola. The sequence goes on along the minus strand of CAVIRL010000002.1, from coordinate 2,427 downwards.
TGCTACATCGCTCATGGCGCTGTTTCTGTATGCCAGTTTGCTTCCCGGCCGGATACCTGCATTTCGCAGAACCGCATTTTTATTCAGAACAGGAAGGAATGTTATGAGCAGTTCCTCATATATCTGCTTTTTTTGCGGTCCTTCCAATCGGTTCAGCCATGGATGATTGCCCTCTTTGCTATAGGCATCCCACCTGGCGATATTTCTCGTTCCCACGACCAGCAGAAATTCCTTGTCTTTTGCAGAATCCCGGATTGCATCTGCGTAATCCGGATATTTTTTTGCAATGCTCTCGGCAGCAGCGTTCAGGCTGTCTGTATATTTAGGTAACACATCCTCATCTTTGGTCAGAAAGCCTTCGTGAACGACTCCAAGCTCATCGGTATACTTCACAGCCAGGCGGCTGCTCATGCCACCATGCTTCTCCTCTATATCCGTATCTACCAGACGCACAGTGGATGGCAGCAGACCAGATAAAGCCTGAGCCAGTGCAGGCAGATGATCTTCCTTATGAGCCATCAGCCCGTTTCTTCCTCTTGCCAGAGCCGTCCTTAAGGCACGGACGTCCTCAAACTGTGCCAGCGGCCCCTTAATGGCTCTGACATCCTTCAGACATGTTTCAAACTGCTCATGCAGATTATGGTATTCCTCCTGTGTCATAGGAAGGTAATTTCCCATCCGGTTACGCCTCTGGTACTGGCTGCTCATCTGCTCAAGAAGCTTTGCAAGGTCAGCCTGTAATTTTTCTCCGGCCTTTTTCTCATTGTCCGCCGCAGGCAGAGCCTCCAGATGCGCCTGCAATTTCTCCAGCATACCATGAAACAGCTCCCATACCGTACCTTTTAACTTATCCTGCTCTATAGAATTTTTTCCAATGACATCCTTTGGCATAAGAAACCTCCTTCTGGCCGCTACTGTTTTCCGTATCTTCTCACGTTCCGTTGTATCCTGAGTATAGCACATTCCACAGGACAAATGTGGGACAAAAACCGCTCTTTTCCGCAAAAGAAGGCTGACATTGTGTCAGCCTCTTCCTTAGGGCATTATTTATGTGAACTTTGCAGATGTAACAGTTCAGACGACCCTCAAAAAACATGCTGAATTTTTAGACCATCAATAGAATACCTCAAGTGGACAAATGGGCGTAAACAAAGTCTTTTTCAACTATTGTGGATAACTATCGGTCTAAAAGACGTAGTAAGATATATGTGTTCGAAAAAAGTTCCTTCCTCAATTCCCTGTCCGGGGATCAGCTGGCACTCTCTACAGGGAGTGTCTATGCTTTTTGCCGAAAGTTTTCTTCGGCCTGTTCTGCTGTCTGTAATCAGATTGAGGAAAAACTGATGAATGCACATGAGATCTGCACGGATGCTACACCAATGAAGGTGAATGGAAAGCAGACATTTATCCGAAACTTCAGTACCGAAAAAGAGGTGCTTTACTTAGGCTGTGACAAAAAGAATCTTCCAACACTGGAGCAGATTCGAATATACAAAGAGTTTACCGGTATCTTCACACATGACCATGAAACAGCCATATACCACTTCGGGACGGGTCATGGTGAATGTAACGTTCATCTGGAACGATATCTTCTAAAAAATACAGAAGAGACCGGAAATGGCTGGAGCAGACAGATGAGCGGTTTCCTGAAAGGAATGAATCACGCACGAAAGGTATTAAAACAGTCTGGAACAGGCAGCTTTGCACCGGAACAATTGAAACGTTACAGCACCAGATATGATGAAATTATCGCAAGAGGTCTGGAGCAAAACAAGCATACCAAAGGACGCATTGCGAAAAAGGAAGAAAAAACTCTGCTGAATCGCTTGAAGAAATACAAAGCGAATCACCTGCTGTTTTTGTATGATTTTCAAGTTCATTTCAGCAATAATATATCGGAAAAAGATCTTAGAATCTGCAAAAACCGTCAAAAAATGGCGGGTGGTTTTCGGACAGCAGATGGACGAAAGATGTATTGCGAAATCATGAGTTTCATAGAAACGATAAAGCGGAGAGGTTTAAATATTTTTCAGAGCATTATAGACCTTATGAATGGTACACCAGTTATTGAATAACTGGTGTACTCATCGTGCTATGACACTGGGGCGTCTGAACTGTTACTTTTGGCATGAAAAAATGATATAAAAATTAAAAAAAGCTGTTGACAAAGCAGTGGCTAGGTGATATCATAAATATCACCTGCGAAAAACAGCGGGCATGTAAAATAAAAAAGTTGTTGACAAATGCGTGAACATCTGGTAAGATACAACACGCTGTTGAAAACAGCAAAGCGAATCTGAAAGGATTCAAAAAGAAATAAAAAGTTGTTGACAAAGCGAGAGCAATGTGATAAAATATCGAATGTTGCCGCCGAGAACAGCAACAACATGAACCTTGAAAATGAAAGATTGAACAGTGTTTAAAACC
>CAVIRL010000001.1:57092-78638 GCA_963645005.1 Prevotella sp. P5-108 | reverse complement strand
AGGACTTCGATATCTCGATGTGTTAAGTATATTTAAACACATTTTGAGTGGCAGAACTTGAGAAGTGCAGGAACAGAATAGTCAGGATACAATATTGGATGCCCTTACCTCATACTGGACGGACCGGGCAAAAAGCTACAGTACACAGAATATTGCGGAGATGAACGACTGGCGCAGGGAGGCGTGGAGAAATCTGATCCTCGCCCATGCGCCGCAGAGAGAAGTGCTGCGCGTGCTGGATATAGGTACCGGTCCGGGCTTTTTTGCCATCAATCTGGCACTGGCCGGGCATGAGGTGACTGCGGTTGACGTAACGGAGGAGATGCTGCAGTATGCAAGGAGCAATGCGGAAAGCTATGGGGCAAAGGTGGATTTTGTCCTTCACCGGGGTGAGTTTCTTCCATTTAAAAAGGGCAGCTTCGATATGATCGTGAGCCGCAATGTCATCTGGAATCTGGAATATCCGGAGCAGGCCCTGGCGGAGTGGACGAGAGTCCTTGCACCGGGCGGACGCATGGTATATTTTGATGCCAACTGGTATCTGTATCTTTATGATGAGGAGCTTCGTGCCCGGAAGAAAGCCGCAGAGGCAGCCTTTCGTGCCAAATATCCGGTTCATAATTACGCAGGAAATATGTCAAAGGCACGGGTTCTGGAGCTGGAACAGACTGCTTACGCACTTCCGCTTTCCAGAGAAAAGCGCCCGGAGTGGGACAGAAATGCGCTGGAAAAACTGGGTATGCAGGTGGCAGAGATTATCGAGGATATTGGTCCCGGCGTGCAGGATCCGCTGGATTGGGAGCGGGATCATCCGATCCACACCTTTATGGTCTGTGCGGAGAAGCCGACGGTGGCAGATCCGGGCTTGAAGGAGTAAAGAGCTTTGAAGAAATATATAGGAAAGCGGCTGCTGCAGCTGATTCCGGTGTTATTTGGCATTACGTTTTTATCCTTTGCCATGATGCGCATGGCAGGCAGTGACGCCGTGCTGGAACTTTATGGAGACAAAGGTGCAGTTGCGCAGGAAATCATAGATGCCAGAAGGGCAGAGCTGGGGCTGGACCAGCCTTTTTTTACTCAGTATTTGGCCTGGCTTTGCGGGATACTGACAGGAAATATGGGGATCAGCTATGTTTCAGGAAAAAGCGTGTTTGATACCTTTGTTTCAAAACTTCCGGCAACCCTGCTGTTGACGGTGTTATCCATGGGCACAACGGTCGTGATCTCCATCCCGCTGGGAATCCTGGCGGCGGTGCGGCATAATAAATTCACGGATTATGGTTTGCGCTTTTTCAGCTTTCTGGGAAACTCCATGCCTAATTTTTTCGCAGCGCTGCTTTTGATGCAGCTGTTTTCCATTCATTGGAAGCTGCTCCCGGTCATTGCGGACGGAAATACCCTGCAGAGTGCGCTGCTTCCGACCCTGACCCTGTCCATTGCAATGTCTGCCAGGTATATGCGGCAGGTGCGGGCAGCGGTTCTGGAGGAACTGAACAAGGATTATGTTATGGGAGCCAGGGCCAGGGGGATCCGGCCTGGTGTGATGCTCCGGAGGAGCGTGTTAAAAGCTTCCATGCTGACGATCATTACGCTGATGGCGTTGTCCATCGGCAGTCTGCTGGGCGGAACTGCGATCGTTGAAAGCATTTTCATGTGGGACGGCGTAGGAAAACTGGCGGTGGATTCGATTACAATGAGGGATTATCCGATGATCCAGGCCTATGTTGTCTGGATGGCGGGGATCTATGTCCTGGTAAATCTGGTCAGCGATCTGCTTTGTCACGCGCTGGATCCCAGAATCCGTCTGGGGGTGAGTGAAGAATGAACGATGTGACCGTCCGGATTCAGAAAAAATACCGGGACAGTGTTCGGCTGCGCCTGATCCTTTTCGGGACGCTGGCAGGAATTCTGGTGGCTGCGTCTGCATTTTCTCAGTATCTTACACCATACGATCCCTATTTACAGGATTTAAGCAATGCCAAAGCGGCACCCAGTGCCCTTCATCTTCTGGGCACGGACCGTTATGGGAGAGATATGCTTTCCAGGGTGATAGCCGGCAGCAAAGCCAGTGTGTTTTCCACGCTGCTGCTGGTAGCGGTGATCACCGTTGTGGGCACGGCTGTGGGAATCCTCTGCGGCTGGCGCGGCGGCCTTACCGATACTTTTTTTATGCGGCTTTCCGACATCTTCCTTGCGTTTCCGGGGCTGGTGTTTGCAATGGCTGTGGCAGGCTGTTTCGGCGGCGGACTGCATAACGCGGTCATAGCCCTGGCGGCCATTTCCTGGCCCAGGTACGCGCGAATCGCCCGCAGTCAGACGCTTTCCCGGCGGGAAACGACGTGGATGCAGGCAGTAAAGCTTTCCGGCAGTGGAACCCTCCGGATCATTTGGAAGCATCTTCTGCCTAATATCATGGGGCCCATTCTGGTCACATCCATGCTGGATATCGGGACCATGATGATGGAGCTTGCAGCACTGAGCTTTCTGGGACTGGGCGCAAAGCCTCCGGTTCCGGAATGGGGCAGTATGATGAGTGATACAAGGAGTCTTATGACCATATCTCCCTGGATCCCATTTTCGCCGGGAATTGCGATTTTTCTGTCGGTTATGATTTTTAATCTTCTGGGGGATGCGGTCCGGGATTTCGCAGATCCAAAGAGCCGGGGAGGAAATGAATGGAGAGCTTATTAAAATACGATCAGGTGGACATATCCTACCGGGGAGAGCTGGCAGTGAGGCAGGTGAGCTTTGCTGTAAACCCGGGAGAAATTCTCGGGATTGCGGGCGAAAGCGGCAGCGGTAAATCCACCCTGATCAGGGCGGCGATGGGGCTTCTGGGGCAGGAGGGGCTGGTCACCCGGGGAGATATCTGGTATCAGGGGAAAAAAATTACAGATTTACCGGAGAAAGAACGGCGGAAACTGAATGGTCCGGAAATGGGGTACATTTTTCAGAACGCGGGAAGTTCTTTTTGCCCGATCCGCACGGTGGGAGCCCAGTTATACGAAACGATGAGGGAACACAGACGGATTTCAAAGAAGGAATTCCGGGACAGAGCGCTGGAAATGCTGGAAAAGCTGGGATTTTCGGATGGCATGAGAATCTTAAAAAGCTATCCGTTTGAGCTTTCCGGTGGTATGCAGCAAAGAATCGGAATTGCCGCGGCAATGCTTTTGACGCCCCGGCTTCTTTTTGCGGATGAACCGACCTCGGCACTGGATGTTTCGGTGCAGAAGCAGGTAGTCGAGGAGATGCTGATGGTGCGAAGCTGTTTTGGCACAGCCATTGTGCTGGTGTCCCACAATATTGGGGTCATTGAGGCCATGGCAGACCGGGTGCTGGTGATGAAACATGGAGAGATCGTGGAATCCGGAGAGACCGGGCGGGTTCTGGCTGACCCGCAGGCAGCTTACACAAAGGAACTGCTGGCGGCTGTTCCGCGGTTAAGGAGGAAGTAAGATGGAACCGGTTCTGAAGGTGGACAATCTGGTAAAGGTTTTCGCGCGGAGCGGGAAGCAGCCTGTTACCGCGGTCAGGAATGTCAGCTTTGAGCTGATGCCGGGGGAATGTCTTGGCGTGATCGGGGAGAGCGGAAGCGGAAAAACGACGATGGTAAGCATGATCGCCAGACTGCTGGATGCCACCGCGGGACAGATTATTCTGGATGGCCAGAATATCACAAACCTGCGGGGAAAAGCGCTTCGCGGCGCTTATAAAAAAATGCAGATGGTCTTTCAGGCTCCGGCAGATTCCTTTGATCCGAGGAGAACCCTGGGAGATGGAATCGGGGAAAGTCTGAGAAATGCCGGAATGTCAAAGCGGGAAACCAGGGCAGAGGTGGAGCGGTTATTGGAGCAGTGCGGGCTGTTAAAGGAATTTGCCGACCGCTATCCGCATCAGGTCAGCGGCGGCCAGTGCCAGAGAGCGGCCATTGCCCGGGCACTGGCTATTCAGCCCCGGCTTCTGATCTGCGATGAGGCGACCTCCGCTCTGGATGTGACAGTCCAGAGAGAGATTATGGAGCTGCTGGGTCAGCTGCGCCGGGCGCAGGGGAAAAATCTGTCCATTCTGTTTATCTGCCATGATCTGTCCCTGGTACAGGAGTTTTGTGACCGTGTGCTGGTCATGTATCAGGGAGAGATTGTGGAACAGGGAAAGCCGGATGATGTGATCCGGAAGCCGGAACATGCGTATACCAGGCGGCTGATCGACAGTGTTCTGGAGCCGGGATGCGTATAGAATGAAAGTGATGCAGAGGAGAAAAGCTATATGGGAAAAACAAGATCGCTGCTTTTGGGCCTGGGGCTTGCAGCATGCCTGCTTGCCGGCTGTGGCGGTCCTACCGGCAGCGTGGCGGATGCACAGCAGGCAGCAGCCGGTACGGCCGTGGAATCATCGGGCAGTACGGATTCACGAAAGACCATGGTGATCGGGGATACGACATTTAACTCGGAAAACTGGGAGGAGACCGTCAATCCGCATGAAACGTACAACGGCTGGGCCTGCATCCGTTATGGTGTGGGCGAGACACTGGTTCATTACAGCGATACGATGGAGCTGGAACCGTGGCTGGCCAGGGCCTGGGAGAATGATGGAGCCTGCACCTGGACCATTACCCTCCGGGACGATGTCACTTTTTCCAGTGGCCGGAGGATGGATGGCGAGGCGGTGAAGCAGTGTCTGGATCATCTGCTGGAGGTGCATGACAGAGCTCCGGGAGATACGAAGATTGTGGATATTCAGGCAGACGGACAGGTTCTGACCATTACGACCAGCGAGCCGAATCCTGCGCTCATGAATTATCTGGGCGATCCCTATGGCTGCATCATTGATGTGACTGCCAGTGATTTTGAGAACGGCATCGTTGCAGGGACCGGTCCCTATGTGGTGAAAGAGCTGGTTACGGATGATCACCTGACCCTGACCAAAAATGAAAATTACTGGAACGGAACTCCCAAAATCGACGAACTGACCATCCGGACAATTTCAAATGGTGACACCTTATCGGCTGCTTTGCAGTCCGGTGACATTGATGCGGCCTACGGCATGGCCTATGAAGCCTATCCAAACTTTGAAAATGATAACTACCGGTTTTCTTCCATTCAGACTTCCCGCGTGTTTTTTGCCAGCATGAATATGACAAGTCCTGTGCTTCAGGATGATGCTGTGCGGAAGGCCATTGCCATGAGCATTGATAAAGAAGGCTTTGTGACGGCCCTGCTGGATGGCCATGGTGCCGTGGCCAACGGAGCGTTCCCGGATAGCCTGGCCGGTTTTGGCGGAGGGCATGTGAAGGCAGAGGCGTATGATCCGGAGGGGGCAAAAGCCATTCTGGATCAGGCAGGCTGGATCGATACAGACGGGGACGGCATCCGGGAGAAGAACGGCGTGAAGCTGGCAATCCGATGGCTGACTTATCCGAGCCGCCAGGAACTGCCGCTGCTGGCAGAGACGGTTCAGGCCAGTCTGAAGGAAATCGGAATAGATGTCGATATCAACTGTACCGCAAACCGCCGCGAGTTTCTGGCAGACCGGTCCAGCTTTGACATCTATGCTTCTGCGCTGGTGACAGCACCGTCCGGCGATCCGCAGTATTTCTTTACCACCAGCTGCCTGCCCGGAATGAATTACAACTTCGGCGCTTACGATAATCCGGAGGTTACAGCGCTCATTGAGCAGCTTTCTAAGGAGTTTGACACGGAAAAACGGGCGGAGCTGGCCATCGAGCTTCAACAGAGGATCCTGGACGATCACGCGTACATTTTCTGCTCATTCCTCCAGATGAGCATGATCTCCAGATCCAATGTAAGCAATTATACTGCCCATGCCTGTGATTATTATCAGGTCACGGCAGATCTGGATATTCATTAGCAGGTTTACGAGAGGCGTTTTATTATGTCAACCCAGAAACAGGTCAACGAAGACTGGACCGTCCGGGAAAAATTCTTTTACGCCGCTACGCAGCCTGTAAAGAAACTGTAAAAAATGAAAAAATACCCCTGTTTTCTCATTTTTTTGTGGGATATTACCATGTCACAAACAGGAAAATTTCAGTTATAATACAATAAACAGTGGGCTGATCGGGTGACGCGGGTTACGAGATCGAACGCAAGAGAGTGACGCAAGTCACGAAAAAAAGACAATTGACATGGTCTGTGTTATGATAAGCGAACAGACTTCATGTATTGTCTTTTTTTTGCGGCTTGTAAAAAAAATCCCATTGCCGTAGGCAATTTTCAATGGATTTTTGCCCGTGACTGTGAAGGTACTGAACAGTTACGAATTATGAGAGATACAGATATACCGGAGATGAAAGGCAGAAGATACGAATGGAGCAGAGGAGATCAGAAGAAACCGTAACGTTCAGAGTGGGAATTGATGTTGGTTCCACAACGACAAAAGTGGTAGTGCTTGGGAATGATGGAGAAGAGCTGCTGCTGTCGGATTATACAAGACATCATTCGAAACAGCTGGAAAGCGTGGAACGCGCACTGCGGCTGGTGGAAGACCGTTTTCCGGATATAAGGTTTTATGCCGCGATCACTGGCTCCGGCGCGAAACATCTTGCGGAAGAATTAAAGATTCCCTACATTCAGGAGGTTGTAGCGAATTCCATTGTCCTGAAGGCGCGTTACCAGGAAGTGGGAACCGCCATCGAGCTTGGCGGTCAGGATGCCAAGATCATCTTTTTCCAGAAGGATCAGAATACAGGGAAACAGAAGGTTTCCGATATGCGCATGAACGGAAGCTGTGCCGGTGGAACCGGCGCATTCGTGGATGAGATCGCTTCCCTTCTGAAAACACCGATTGAGGAATTTGACGCGCTGGCAGCAAAGGGAACCACGGTTTACGATATTTCCGGCCGCTGCGGCGTGTACGCGAAAACCGATATCCAGCCGCTTCTGAATCAGGGGACTAAGAAGGAAGACCTGGCACTTTCCTCGTTTCACGCAATCGCAAAGCAGACCATCGGCGGACTGGCCCAGGGCCTTACCATCCATAAGCCGGTGGTATTTGAGGGCGGCCCGCTGACCTTTAACCCGACCCTGATCCGGGTATTTGCAGAGCGCCTGAATTTAAAACCGGAAGAAATCCTGTGCCCGGATCATCCGGAACTGCTGATCGCCTGTGGGGCAGCGCTGGCATCGAACCAGCTCTTTACGGATGCAAAGCCGGTCTCGGCAAAGGAACTGCTTCAGATGACCGGTGAGGTCCGGGAAAAACGGGAAGAGAAAAAAATGCAGAAAAGCAGAAATGCAGCCCAGGCCAGACCGTTTTTCAAAAACGAAAAAGAGCAGGAAGCATTTTTGCAGCGTCATCAGAAAAAGCAGATCAAAAAGCTGGATCTGAAAGCGGGGCAGACACTGCGTGCTTATCTTGGAATCGACTCCGGAAGCACCACAACCAAGTTTGTCCTGGTGGATGAACATGAGGAGCTTTTGGATTCCTTTTATGCATCAAACCAGGGAAGTCCTTTGGCGGTGGCGAAAAAAGCGCTCATCGAGATGCGGGAAAAATACAAAGCGATGGGGGTCAATCTGCAAATCCTGGCGGCGGGAACGACGGGATATGGGGAAATGCTGTTTGCAAGGGCATTTTCCGTAGAGACCCATGCGGTGGAAACGGTGGCTCACGCCCGGGCAACCGCAAAATATACACCGGAGGCCACCTTCCTTTTGGATATTGGAGGACAGGATATGAAGGCCATCTGGCTGGAAAATGGTGTCATTACGAATATCCTGGTTAATGAAGCCTGCTCTTCCGGCTGCGGCTCCTTCCTGGAAAATTTTGCAGCAAATCTGCACATTCCTACCGATGAGATCGCAAAGAAGGCATTTGAGGCTAGAAATCCGGCAGAGCTGGGAAGCCGCTGCACCGTCTTTATGACGAGCAATATCGTAACGGAACAGCGAAACGGCAAGTCTCCGGAGGATATTATGGCGGGGCTTTGCCGTTCCATCATTGAAAACGTATTTACAAAAGTGATCCGTGTCTCCAACCTGGACTCCCTGGGAAAGAAAATCGTGGTGCAGGGCGGCACCTTTGAGAATGATGCCGTGCTGTGCGCACTGGAGCAGTATGTAGGCCGACCGGTAGTCCGGGCACCGTATCCGGGCATTATGGGGGCAATCGGATCCGCGCTGCTGGCAAAGGAAGAAGAGGAGCGGCGAGGAAATACAGAGAAACCGGCGCAGCACTTTATCGGACTCGATGCCCTGGAGACCCTGACCTGGAAGCAGGAGGCCAATGTGCCGTGTCCCTTCTGTACCAATCACTGCCAGCGTGCGGTCATCACCTTCTCCAACGGAAATGCGTGGATCACCAACAACCGCTGTGAACGGGGCGAAATCCTGGGAGATCCGAAAGACCAGAATGTACAGGATCTGGTAAAAGAGGCCGGAAAGAAGCGGGCGCAGGTACCGGATCTTTATGTCCTGCGGGAAAAGCTGCTGTTTGCGGATTATCTGAAGGATGAAGAGAAAACGGAGGATCAGAAGATCACCATCGGCATTCCCCGGGTGCTTATGTTCTGGGAGACCATGCCGTTCTGGACTACGTTCTGGAAAAAGCTCGGGTTCCGGGTACAGCTTTCCGCCCAGGGAAGCCATCAGATGTTCGAGGAGGGCTTAAGCGCAGTGACATCAGATACGGTCTGCTTCCCGGCCAAGCTGGTGCACGGCCATATCCGTGACCTGGTCCGCAAAAAAGTGGACCGGATCTTCATGCCGTCCATTGCGGAGGTGCCGTCTGAAAATACGGAGGAAACCAGTGAGTCTATGTGTGCCGTGGTCAAGGGTTATCCGCTGGTGATCCGCAATTCCGATTCGCCGGAGCAGCAGTGGGGAATTCCGTTCGATGCCCCGCTGTTCTACTGGAACCGGGAAGAGGACAAGGTGCGCCAGCTCACAGAATATATGAAGGATACCTTTTCTTCCGATCCGGAACAGGTGAAACAGGCCATCGCTGCCGGAAATGCCGCAATGGAGGAATTTCACAGAAAGCTGAAGGAGGCCGGAAAGGAGATTCTGGAACAGGTGCGCCGGGAAGGACGTTATGCCGTGGTACTGGCATCCAGACCGTATCAGAATGATGCACTCATCAATCACGGACTCCCCAAATTGCTGACAGAATTTGGTGTTCCGGTGCTGACAGCGGATTCGCTGCCTGGTATCGAGGACATCGACTTAAGCCGCAGCCGTCTGGATGTGGTCAACAATTTCCACGCACGCATGCTGGCATCAGCGGTTATGGCAGCGCAGGATCCGAATCTGGAATATGTGCAGCTGGTCAGCTTCGGCTGCGGACATGATGCCTATCTTTCCGATGAGATCCAGCGCCTGATGAAAGAAATTTCGGGGAAATCTCCGTTGATCTTAAAGCTGGATGAGAGTGAGGTACAGGGACCGCTGCGGATCCGGGTGCGCTCCTTTATTGAGACGATCAATATCAGGAAGCGGGATGCGCTGGGGAAGGCGAGAAACGCAGCAGTGGCCGGGGACAATCAGGAAGCGGGCCAAAACAACAGCGTTTCCGACAGAAGGCAGAGCGGCGCGAACGAAATCAGCAGCAATCCGGGCGCGGCGCAGAACGCAGGAAACAATGCGGCTCAGCCGGTTATCCGGGAGCTTCCGGATCCGTACCCGGTGAAATTCCGGAAGGAAGACCGGAAAACGCGCACAGTTCTGGTGCCGAACACCTCCCACGCTTTCTGCCGGATCATGTCCGCGGCCCTGGTGACCCAGGGAATCCGCGCGGTTCCGATGGAGATTGGAAGAGAAGAAGCCATCCGTCTTGGAAAGAAATATGTACATAACGATATCTGTTTTCCGGCCCAGATTGTCATCGGTGAGGCTCTGGCAGCGTTGGAAAGCGGCAAGTATGAGCCGTCAAAGACTGCCATCGGCATGGGAAAATACATTGGAGACTGCCGCCTGACCCATTACGGAGCGCTGCTTCGAAAAGCACTGGATGATGCAGGATATTCCGAGGTAGCCATCTTAACGAACGATGACGCAGATTACCACAATCTGCATCCGGGCTTCCGGATGAACCTGTTCTCTGCCATCCGCCTGGCAGCTGCCCTTCCGATGATCGATATTCTGGAAGAGCTGCTGCGGAAAATGCGGCCTTACGAACTGGTGGAGGGAAGCGCGGACCGCGCTTTTGATGAAGCCATGGATTTTGTGGTGGCGGGACTGGAACAGCATGGCCTGACCGGACTTTACCGCGGCTTTGAAAAAGCAATTTCCCGCATGAAGAAAGTCACCTATGATCGGAGCAAAACGCGTCCGCAGGTTCTGATCGTAGGAGAATACCTGCTGAACTTCCATCCGGGTGCCAACCATGAGATTGAGCGGTATCTGGAGAAAAACGGCTTTGAGATCATCGAAGCCCGGATGACGGATGTCATCCGCAAGACCTATTTCTGCCGGGATGAACAGATCCGCACCTATCACCTGAAAAAAGCACCGGACCGAAAAGTCTGGTATCATGTGGCAAACCAGGTATTTGAGGCGGCCCACGCGGCAGCAGACCGGATCGCGAAAAAGCATGAGCTGTACACTCCGGCCAGCAGGCTGCCGGAGCTTGCGAAGAAGAGCGATCCCATCATCCCGCATACCTTTGACGCGGGAGAGGGAATCCTGATTCCCGGCGAAATCATCCATCACGCAGAGCATGGATGCCGCACCTTTGTCATCCTGCAGCCCTTCGGCTGTCTGCCGAACCACGTTGTGGGAAGAGGAATTGTCAAGAAACTGAGAGAAAACTACCCGGATATCCAGGTCCTCCCCCTGGACTACGACCCGGATGTCAGCTTCGCAAACCTGGAAAACAGGCTGCAGATGCTGATCATGAATGTGAAAGAGCAGCAGCGGGAGAATGCAGCAGAATAATTTTGGTTACAGTGTCAAAAGTCTGAGTCCACGACATGCTTGCATGTCGGTGGAGGAATGACTTTATGACACGCACTTCAATGAGGATGTAGTGGGGCGAAAGCCCCGCGAGAATCCGAATTGAAGTAGAATTGTGGGAGTGCGAAGCACGGAACAATTCGTGTAACCAAAAGTTCGGGTGTTTTGACACCCGAACCAATTTTCTGTAAAATGCAAATGAGAAAATCCATCCATCAGTCAAAGAGACTGGCGGGTGGATTTTTGCATTGCAAATAGATCATTTTGTGGACTATCCAACTTCAGAGAGCTTTGATATAATGATACCGGGGCAAGCAAGCTTTTGCCCCGGTATTATTATATCAAAGAGAGTACTTTGCTGTTCCGGCAATCGGACACAACAGCAATGATTACTCATTTGCGCTAAGAGGAAGAGAACATAATGCAGATATGGACAAAATATCGCAATGCGAAACAGAAGAGAAAAAGTGCATACAGGGCGGCTGCTCAGTTGTGGAAACGTACAGGAAGCGCTGCGCTTGCTGCACTCTTTTTATATAAGGCAATCACAGTATTGCTGATGGCGCCGCTGCTGCAGGGAATCTGGGCGGCATCGGTTGCCCTTTCATCGAACAAATTTATAACCACTGACCGGGTCGGAAAACTGTTTCTGTCACCGTCTTTACTGATAGGCATCTTGCTGATCGCCTTGTTTACAGCGTTCTGGAATATCTATGAATTTTCAATTCTGTTTCATGCTCTGCAAAAGGGCATGAATGGGGAAAAATGCAGACTCCGGCGGCTTATTAAGGAGTCATTTCTGGATATAAGGCATGTACTGCGTCCGAGTGGCTGGCCGGTTCTTCTGTATTCAGCAATTCTGCTTCCGTTTACAAACTTTTTTCTTACATCTACATATTTAAAAAAATTAGCTGTTCCTGAATATATCATGGAAGTGATCCGAAAGAATCCGCTTTATTTTGGGGTCTATGAGGTAATATTTCTGGTCGGGTTGGCTTTTTCCATTTTGCTGACACTGATGCTGCCTATCTTTATTCTGGAGAAAAAAGGATTTTCCGAGGCAGCAGGCAGGAGCCTGCGTTTTACCAGAAAACGTGTTTTCCTTTATATCTGGACGATATCCTACTCCAATATACGCGTGTTTTTCCGTATAGGTCTGCGTATGCTTCCGCTGGTGCTTTTTGGTGTTCTGGCGGCACTTTTTGCCGGCTGCAATAACCGGGAGCTGCTGCTGGTTATAGGAACGGCTCAGCAGGCCATATTTTTTCCGGCGCTCACCTTTATTTTGGAAGCACTCACAACCCTTGCCGCATGTGCGTTAGTCTATGTTTTTTATCAGGAATCTCTCACAGGAAGCCTGCCGGTACTGGAAAAGAAACCGGATGGGAAAAAATATCAAACCAACGGCAAGCTGTTTGTAAGTCTTGTAATCATTGGCATATTCTGTACTACAGCATTGACTGCCGCAGGACTGTGGTCGCTGCAGGATGCGGGAAAAGTGGTTGAAGAACTGAATCCGTTTAAAAAGCCGACCATCACCTGTCATCGCGGATACAGTGCTGTTGCGCCGGAAAATACGCTGCCGGCCTTTCAGGCTGCCATTGATTTTGGTGCGGATTGTGTGGAGCTGGATGTTCAGATGACGGCTGACGGAGTCATCATGGTAAGCCATGATCCCAGTCTGAAGCGCTGCACAGGTGTGGACCGCCGTATCTGCGATATGACCTACGATGAGGTACGCCAACTGGATGCCGGAAGCTCTTTTTCTTCGGCATATGCAGGAACACAGATCCCGACGCTTCAGGAGGTTATAGACCTTTGCAAGGGCAAGATCCGGATGAATATCGAGATCAAGGATAACGCGAAGACACCGGAGCTTGAGGCAGAGACAGCCAGACTGATCTGGGAGAATGGAATCACGGACGAAGTCTGTGTTACAGCTTTAAGTTATCATTCCTTAGAGAAGATCAAGGCGGCAGATCCGCAGATACGGACCGGCTACATACTTGCCGTAGGCATCGGCAACTACTATGAACTGCCGGATGCAGACTTTTTCAGTGTCGAAACTACATTTATCACTGCCGGAATGGTCAGCAGTATACATCTGACGGGGAAAACAGTATCTGCCTGGACTGTGGACCGTGAAGAGGATGTAAAAGTGCTCTGCAACAAGAGAGTGGATGACCTGATTACCGGAGATCCGGAAATGGTTAAGTATGTCCTGGATAACAGTGATTTATATAATAACATGCTGCTGATATTCCAGGAGATCATACAGGCCTTTCGAGAAACAGATCGATCTTCCTGACTGATCGTTTCGGGCCTGAGATTGCTATAAAAAGCGGTAAACAGAATGCAAAGGAAAAAGGAGAAATTTATGAGTGAGAAGAATCAATTCCCGGTAATTTCATTAAAGGGAGTGAATAAAAGTTACGGAAAACACTGTGTCTTAAAGGATATAAACATCGAGATCAATAAAGGTGACATATTTGGACTTATAGGTAAAAACGGTGCAGGAAAGACCACCATGTTTAAGGTGATCTTAGGACTCTCGGATTTTCAGGACGGAGAGCTTCATATCGGAGATCCGGGAGATTCATTAAAGCAGGGCCGGGCAAAAGTCGGCTTTCTTATAGGAAGCAATTTTTTCCCGTACATGAACGCTAAGCAGAATCTCCAGTATTATTGCCGTCTGAAGGGCATCAAAAACAGAAAAGAAGAAATAGCCAGAGTTCTGGAAATTGTAGGATTAGCCGGGGTAAAAAGCAAGTTTAAACAGTATTCTCTGGGAATGAAGCAGAGACTTGGAATAGCCAATGCCATCCTTGGAAATCCGGAGATCCTGATACTGGATGAACCCACAAACGGTCTTGATCCTCAGGGAATTGCGGATATCCGTAAGCTGGTGCAGCGATTAAACGAAGAGTTTGGCATGACAGTGATCGTTTCCTCTCATATTTTGGGAGAATTACAAAATACAGCCCATCGATTCGGAATTGTAAATAAAGGCATGGTAGAAAAAGTAATAACTCAGGAGGAGCTTACCACCAGGCAGAATCTCGTGCAGATTTCCGTGGACGATCTGGAGAAGGCAAAGGAAGTTTTGACGGCAGCAGGAATAGAGATCAGGGGAGAGAAGAAAGAAACCTTAAGTCTTGAAGACTTCTACTTCAGCATCGTGGGAGGTGAAAAATAATGAGTCAATATCTAAGGGCAGATCTGTGGCGCATTGCACATAGAAAAAAGAAATGGGTCTTTTGGATCCTATGTATGCTGATTGGTTTTGACTTTGCACGTTCCACCGCACAGAGTACCAGCGGTAATTTAAGCCTTCTGATAACATATTTCAGAAATTGTCTGGAGTATGAGACCATGTTTCTGGGCTTTTTTAATCTTTTATACGTATATGAGGATGATTTCTCGGCAAAAACAGTGCAGGTGGCCATTGGCAAAGGCGTCAGCCGGGGGAAAATTATTACCTGCAAGTGGCTGGAAATGATGCTCTTAACGCTGGTGGATTCTGCGACACTTTTAGGTAGCCTGTGGCTTGGAACCGGTGTGGCCGGTGCGGTGATAAAGGGCGGCAATGCAGATAATATGTTTGGGATCGTTGCATTTATTCTTCTCATGACTGCTGTTGCAGCTTCCATTACCATGATACTGGTTTTTCAGAATTTGCGTTTGGGAGTGGGACTGGTTTTGTATGAAATATTGTTTTTCAGGCCGCTTACGCGGTTGAACCATCTGCTGGAAGGAGTGGGCTCAAAGTATGCAAATCTTCATATCGGCAGAATTCTTCCCGGATCGAATATCGAGAATTTTTGCGCAGGATTAAAAATCGGGCAGTTTGAATTTTTGAATTTTCTGATAATTGCTTTCTTTATAGCTTTCGGATTTTATATGTCATATCGAATTTTTAAAAATAAAGAGCTGGATTTCTAGGGAAATGCTGATAAAAGCCTTTCCCGTGCCGGGGGCTGCGAAGGAAATGTTCCGGGATTTGTCCGGAATAAGAAAGAGTAACTGCGACTGCACATAAAAATTATGGACTGCGACTGCGTTTGACAGTTATCAGAAAGGATGAATATGAAAAAAAGGAAACAATTTCTTGTCATGATTCTGAGCTTTGCAATCGTTTCGGCTTCATTAAGCGGATGCGGTGCATCAGATCTTAAAGAGGAAATGTACAGAAATAAAATAGATATCAGTAAAACCGTAACAGAGGAATCTAAGTGGATCAATTCTGATATCGTGGGAGCCGTGACCGGGGATACCAATGTTTCATTAAAGGATGACTTCTACACGGCAGCCAACAAAGAGTGGTTTTTAGCTGTGAAGGACCGTGTCACGAAAGAAGGCAGTGTCAGCGAGATGATGGATAATCATAAGATTATAGTCAGGCAGGAGCTTGAGCTGTTAAATAAGGCAAAAGAGGGAACGCTTGGAGATAACAGGATTGGAATAGAGCCGGATGTCTACGGGCATTTAAAAGAAGTCTTCTCCACATTTACGAAGCTTGCCGGAGACTGGGATACCAGAAATTCGGAAGGAACAAAACCTCTTGAACCTTATATCAGACAGATTGAAGGAATCGGAACGATAGAAGAGCTTACCAGATATCTGATCAATGCAGATGGAAGCTTTATATCCGGTGCCTATCCCATCAGATTTTCCGTAGATAAATCCTGGGACAAGGATAATGACAATTATACCGTAATGATCAGATCTGACTATGAAAATTGCAGTGCTTCCCAGGCCGGATTGACGGAATATGAGTACCATGAGCTCCTTAGGGAGAGTCTGTTTAACATACTCTCGGATTACGGATATTCCAAAGCCGATGTAAACCGGATTCTGAAAAATTGCTGGAAATATGAAGAAATGCTGAAGGAAAGCTCTTCCTATGAGCAGATAAATAGTTCCAAGGTAAACAATTCCATGTATTTTAATCATACATACACAAAAGAAGAATTAAAGGAGATGGCAGGAAATTATCCCCTTTTTGAAATCTTATCCGCTTACAATTACGATAAATCTGAGAATTATACGGTGTGGGAGCCGGACTTCGTAAAGAAGGCAGGAAAATTATATACTGAGAAGAATCTTGCAGTTATGAAAGATTACTTTCTGGTGCATACCGTAATAAACGGTATGAAGTACCTGTCAAGAGACTGTTATGAGGCCTATAAAAAGTGTTTTGAAGAAGGGAACGAGGAGCTTAAGCAGTATTTTATGGTAGATTCCAAAGGTTCTGATGATCTCACAGAGGATGAGAGTATTCTGATCACCACCGTGTCCGAAAGCCTAAGAGAGCTCAATCAGGAAATGTATGTGGCAAATTACTGTTCATCGGAACAGAAGGAATATCTGACCAGGATGCTCTATGATCTGACAGACAGCTATGAGGAAATCCTGAATAAGGAAGACTGGCTAAGTGAAGCTACCAGGGAGAAAGCAATAGAAAAACTTCAAAATATGACTTTTCGGGTACTGTATCCGGATGTACTCAATGATTATAAAGAACTGGATCTTTCCGGCTTGAATCTGATGGAGTCCGTGGCAGCAGCACGGGACTATAATCTGAGAAATGATGCCGCAAAGATCAATCAGAAGGCAGAAAAAGATGCCTGGGATCTATCCGATGCGATGATGACAACTACTACCACCAACGCCTACTATATGCAATCGGAAAACTCTGCAACGATCATGGCGGGAATTGTGGCAGCAGATAATTATTTTAGCCTGAATGCCTCATATGAAGAAAATCTTGCCCATATCGGAGTTATCATGGGACATGAAATTTCTCATGCGTTTGATTCTGACGGATACATGTTCGATAAAAACGGAGACCTGAAGCAATGGTGGGAAACCGAAGATATCGAGGCTTTTCAGGAAAAGGTTGATAAGGTTGCCAAATATTACTCGAGCTACAGCATATACAGAGACGGAGACTATATAGACGGATCGAATGTACAGGGAGAAGCGACTGCAGATATGGGAGGCATGAAGTGTGCATTGAATCTTGCATCCAGGGATGATGACTTTGATTATGAAAAATTCTTTTTGTCTTATGCGAAGACATTTGTAATCTGTCAGGACTATTCGTCAGAGATGGCACTGTTTCGGGATGTGCATCCGGTGGGCTTCCTAAGGTGCAATATTGTAGTTCAGCAGTTTGAAAAATTCTATGACACCTTTGACATAAAAGAGGGAGACGGAATGTATCTGGCACCGGATAAACGGGTTGCAGTCTGGTAAGGAGGAAAATAACTATGATAAATTTCATAAAAGCTGACCTGTTCAGAGTGTTTACCAAGCCTTTAAGATACGTCATGCTTTGTATCTTTGGCATTAGCATGGCCGGAATATTGATTTATCAAAGTATCTCGGGATACACGGATGTTTCCCTGACAAGCTTGATGGTAGGCGGCAATCCTGTCTATGGAATTCTGGTTATGCTGGCGTATATATTTACAATTTTTGGTGACGATTTTCGGGCTAAAAATCTGCAGGCAGCCATAGGAATGGGCGTACTGCGGTATCAGGTAGTTCTGGGGAAATTTATGACATACAGCATAATCATGTTCCTGGATACCATTTTCTTTGCACTTATCCATACACTGATAGTTGGTATTATGGGACACCTGGTTACAGGAGAGGTGCTGATAGAAATCTTCGTTGACCTGGCCTGCGAACTGCTTAAAGGGATTCTGGCAATGAGTATTGCCATGATGGCAGCATTTGTCAGCCAGTCTGTTACGGTGGCATCTCTGGTATATACTCTGATGTATATAAATGTTC
Source organism: Prevotella sp. P5-108 (assembly GCA_963645005.1). Classification (GTDB taxonomy): domain Bacteria; phylum Bacillota; class Clostridia; order Lachnospirales; family Lachnospiraceae; genus Brotaphodocola. Next base: position 60,924 of record CAVIRL010000001.1, on the reverse strand, counting down.
TTGGTCTTGCCATGCCGTATTTACTGGTATTTCAAGTGGTTGGAGAACTTAAAATCCCGACCCACTATTCTTCTGTGGCGGTGCAGAACTTTGTCCATCGCCTGTGGCTCGGGATTTTTGATACAGGAAGCTTTATTGTTATAGCTCTTTATCTGGCGGTTGGCCTGGGAGTGTCCATACTGGTATTTTCAAAAAGAGAACTGGAGTTTTAATGAAATAAAACGGCGTTTTGTCCCACATTTGTCCGACAGGCTATGATAAAATAAAATCACAATCACCACGGATAAATCATATTGAGGAGGTAAATGACTATATGGGTAAATGGAAAGCTGTGATCGATCAGATCGATTTTAAAAAAGATGAAGCGAAAAAGATTGTAATGGGACTTGTGTTCCTCTGTTCCCAGGTGGACATGGATGCAGAAGACGATGCATTGCTGGAAGAAAAAATCGTGAGATTCTATCAGTATCGTAGAAATAACCCCGATGCAGATTGCATAATGGCATCGTTCTTACAGAAGCTTATTGACGATAAAGAGTTTAAAAGAATTATAGACGACGGGAAGTCCATCTTAACCGATAAAACACCCGAAAAAGATTGGCTGTACATGTCGTATAGTAAGAACGGGCAATATCTTCGCGGCTATTTAAGCTTGCGTAATCGTCTGAATGCACCTAGGATGCAAATTGATGAGGATGGGAAGATTCAGCGGGTTGAGAAGCTAAAGAAAAAAGATTACGGCGATATAATGGAGCGCTGCATTGCCATTAAAGCAAAAAAGCCTAGTGAACTGTTTCGGTTTTCAGAGAATGTAGATCAGTTCTATCAGGCAGGTGAAAGAAAACAGGGTAATGAAATAACCTATCCACAAGGGATTCCTAACGATCATATCCATTATATGGTTCGCAGCATTCCTATGACAACAGATAAGAAGAAATATATCACGGAGCAATTTACCGAGGCAGGTCTGGAGGCAGGAATTGACAGAGAAGCTCTGAAGGGCGGTCCTGAGATACAAAATGGTTTTACTATAATCGACAAAGAAGATATAAAGACGAGTCTGCAAAGAATGGAGGATGAACTCACAAGAATTAAAGTGAGTAAGGGACATGAAAATTCAGCGGAGTATGATAGCTTTTATAGTATTCTGCAGGAATGCTGTGCTGAGGCAACAAAACTGGACAAAGAAAAACTGGAACGCTTACAAAGAGCGGCAAAAGCCTATACCAACGCAAAGACAACCCTTGGATTTATTACCTACAAGGCTACGGCAATGGGAAAGCAGCGTTTTAGTATCGCAAGGGAAGTATATAATCTCTGCAAGCCCTACACGAAAGAAAACAATCAGATAAATCAGGCAGCAGATCCCCATCGGGTTAAAGTGAATATCATAGATGTTGCCGGTGGTAAGAAAGAATCCGGCTTAAGAGCAACCGGGAATGTCATGGCTAAAGGTAACCAGTCAAGGACAGGCAGTATAGATCTCAATGAATCTGAAATCGAGTCAGAAATCGGTAGCAATGATAGCTTTATCAGTGAGAATGATCACAAATTGGTACAATCAATTCAAGTGAAACATAAGTAAGTGGCTTTAGATTCCGAAGCTTTCATGAGTTCACAAAAAGTTCACAGAAAATTAGCACTCACCCCTTGACAGTGCTAATAATACGTGCTATATTACACATAGAACAAAGGAGAGGGACAGAGAGAACAAAGAAAGAGGTTTCCGGAAGTCCCAGAAAGATCCTGGTTCCCAAGAGACAAGGTTAAGCATAGAGAAGCTTAGATAGAAAAGGAGAGATGACTTATGTTAATGCCGAGTATTTTTGGTGAGGATATGTTTGATGAATTTATGAGAGATTTCCCGTTCTTCGATAACAGCGCAGAGAGCAATGTAGAGAAGAAACTTTACGGTCACAACGCTAAAAATGTCATGAAGACCGATATCAAGGAACTGGAAGGCGGCTATGAGCTGGAGATCGATCTTCCGGGATTTACGAAAGATGAAGTTACCGCAGAGCTGAAGGATGGTTATTTGACCATCAGCGCATCCAAGGGCCTTGATAAGGATGAGCAGGAGAAAGAAACCGGTAAATACATCCGCCGCGAGCGTTACGCCGGTGCATGCCAGCGTTCCTTCTACGTTGGAGAAGATATCAGCGAGCAGGATATCAAGGCAGAGTTCAAACACGGTATCCTGAAACTGTTCGTACCGAAGAAGGAAGCGAAACCGGCAGTAGAAACCAAGAAGTATGTTACCATTGAAGGCTGATGCGTAAGCAGGCCGGGTGGCAGCAGGATATAGGAACGGAATAAAGAAGCCCGGGGGTCAGTATTTTCACTGGCCCCCGGGCTTCTTTATTCCATAAGTGCGCATGTTCTTCGGAAACAGGAACGTTGAAGGGTAAACGTGTCGTTTTATGAAGCGCTGTAAGAATCCACGGTAATGGTATAGCTGCTGGTTCCCTTTGCGTAAACCTTTCCATCGCTGCCTTTAATGGTGACATTTTTACCCTGATTGTCCACGATGGTGCCGCTGCACACCAGTTTGGATACGCGGCTGTCGCCGGTTACGGTCCAGGTGGAGGTCTTGTCGATGGTGACATTTGCGTAGCCGCTTCCGCCATCGCCTGCGTTGCTCTCATCGTCCACGATGGCGCCGGTTAAGGTACTGCCGGATTTCATTGTGAACTCCAGGGTACTGATGCTGTCCCAGATGATATCGCCCTGCATATCCTGTTCCGCTGCGGTGAAGACGCAGTCAGCACCGTTGCTTCCGCTCTTGCCCCAGCCGCGCTTGTTGGCGTTTCCGGTGCACTTTAAGAAGAAATCATTGCTGTCAGAGTAGGTCATCTTTACATTGGTTAAAGAGAAGGTACTCTCGGTGTTGGTGGTGTAGAACATGCCGCCGTTTTTGGAGGTCAGGCTTCCGCCGGTCATGTCAAAGGTGCTGTTGCCGACCTCAGAGTCGCCGGACATGCTCTGGTACAGGATGACAGTCCAGTCGCAGTCATTCTGCTCGTTGTCCGGGATGTTGCCGGTTAAGTCGCAGTCGGTGAGCTTTAAGGAGTTCAGACCCTCGATGCAGACTGCTTCGGCGCCGGTTGCGGTCAGGGTCGCATCGTTGATCGTGATGTCAGCGGTGCAGTAAACAGCCGGGGAACCGGAGCCGTTGGAGGTGTAGGTACCGCCCTTTACCGTCATGGTGCCGCCGCCGCGGTCGCTGCGGATGGCTGCGGAAGACTCACCGGAGGTTTCTATTTTCAGATTTTCCGCGTGAAGGGTGCCGCCTCCTGCAACATGAATACCGCCGGAAGTGTCCTGCCTGGTGGTGATGGTGGTGTCAGAAATGTTTACAGTGCCATCACCGTAGGCGAATACGCCCGCGCCGCCCTTGGAATCGGTGCTGATGGTGCCGCCGCTTAAGTTTGCTGTGCCATCGGTCACCAGGATGCCTGCGCCGATGCCGTAGAAGCTGGACTGGTCACCACCGGTGCTGTCGCCGGAGGTGCGGTCCAGCTTAAAGTCCTTCAGGGTCAGGGTGGCACCGTCACTTACCAGGATCGCGTTTTCATCGGTTCCGGTAGAAGTATAGGTTTTGCCGGATTCCGAGGTGTCAGAGGTGATCTGATCGACTGCATCGTAGGATTCCGGCGCAGACTGTCCGCCGCCCGGGCCGCCTTTACCGTCCGGGCCGCCCTTACCGTCCGGGCCGCCGTTGCCGTCCGGGCCGCCCTTACCGTCCGGGCCGCCGTTGCCGTCCGGGCCGCCTTTACCGTCCGGGCCGCCGTTGCCGTCCGGGCCGCCTTTACCGTCCGGACCGCCCTTGCCG
>CAVIRL010000001.1:0-56924 GCA_963645005.1 Prevotella sp. P5-108 | reverse complement strand
TCCACTGCGGAGGTCTCCGTGCTCTGGGATGTGGCCTTGCATCCGGACAAAGCCAGGGTTCCCGCCATGATCATGTAGATAAGTGCTCGTTTTCTCATTTCTTTATTCTCCTGATTCTGCTTGTTTTTGTTTGATGATGCCAAGTATAAGAGGCAAAGCTTAAAAGAACCTTAAATTCACAAAGAGTTCATAGACGGACGCGGAACGGGTCTGTTGTCGTGAACAGTAACACGATTCCCTGTCGGTGATTATTCTTGTGCGCCGGACAGATGGATCAAAAACTCCCGTAATATTCCCTGTCGGCAGATCAGCTTGCTATTTGATATTCGGAATGGTAAAATCATTACCATGACAGAAGAAAGAATTTATTGTACCCGATGCGTCTATGAGTAATGATAACTGTGACGAAACGGAACGGTACAGTTACGATCTGAGGAGGCGGAGATGAAGAAAAACCGTGATAATAAAAATGTGATTTATACGATCAGCGGATATCTGAATGTTATCGTCCTGCTGCTTTTTCTTGCGATCCTGTTGGTAGCAACCTATACGTTTGTGCTGCAGAAAGCCTACACAGCGAATGCTCTGTCATCGGAGGTGGAACGTGACAAAGCATGCTCAGATGCGGTTCATAAGCTGATCGGCAATGAACTGGACCGGGCGGATTTTTCTGAGATAAGCGATAAGGCTGACAGAAACACAGACAGATATAAGCGGATCCAGACGAGGCTGAATGAAATCCGCCATCTGAACGCGATCCGTTACTTTTATACTGCGACAAGAAATAAAGAGGGCAGGCTGGTTTATCTGGTAGACGGCCTGGATCCGGATGCTGCTGATTTCAGAAATCCGGGAGATTATATTGAAGATGAGATGATACCCTATATCGAAAGGGCACTCAATGGTGAGACGGTTTATTCCCAGGAAATCGTGGATACCACATGGGGACATATTTTTACCGCCTGTTATCCGGTGACAGCAAATGATGATCCGGATGAAGTGATCGGAACGCTCTGCGTCGAAATGGATATGGAAGCTGCCTATGCGTTGGTGGAAAAGAGCAACCGTACCTCATTTGCAGTCGGGGCGATCGCAGTTGTTATGCTTGTTCTGCTGAGCTTTGGCATTTTTGTTACAATTCGTCAGCAGCAGATGAGAGAAAAAGAACAGAAGCATGCGTTGGCCGAGGCAGCCGATGCGGCCCAGGCAGCAAACCGGGCGAAATCAACGTTTCTGTTTAATATGTCCCATGATATCCGCACTCCGATGAATGCGATCATAGGCTATGCGGAGCTGGCCGGTGATCATCTTGACGAACCGGATGTACTGAAGGATTACATGAAAAAAATATACGTCTGCAGCGAAAAAATGCTGTCGATCCTTGATAACATACTGGAATTGGCCAGGATCGAGAATAACTCAACGGTTCTGGAGGTGATCCCGGTGAAAACAGAGACCGGCATCGATTTTGATGTGGATATCTTTTACAGTGCTGCTGCGAAAAAGCATCAGGAGCTGACTGTGAACAGAGATATCGTATATCCGTATATTTACATAGATCCTTCCAGATTATCTGAGATCCTTCTTAATCTGGTAAGCAATGCGATCAAATACACAGGAAACAATGGTCATATTCGCTGTGAGCTGAAGCAGTATCCTCACAGGAATGCCGGATGGTGCTATACAGAAATTTCCGTGGAGGATGATGGCATAGGCATGTCAGAGGAATTTCAGCAGCACATTTTTGACTATTTTTCAAGAGAGCGTACCTCCACGGTCAGCGGAATTGAGGGCAGCGGCCTGGGGATGGGGATTGTGAAAAAGCTTGTGGATCTGATGGACGGAACCATAGAAATAAAAAGTCGACAGGGTGAAGGCTCTAAATTTACCATTACGATCCCGTGCCGCATAGCCAGTGAAGAGGAATGCCACCCCGGGGAAGCAGCAGAGCATCCGGCAGACCGTGAGCTGTCGGGCAAACGGATCCTGCTGGTTGAAGACAATGACCTGAATGCGGAAATTGCCATTGAGCTGCTGGGAAGAGAGGCACTCATCGTTGACAGAGCCGAAAACGGTGTGGCATGCCTGGAAATGCTGGAAAAATCAGATCATGGGTATTATCAGCTTATTCTGATGGATATCCAGATGCCTGTGATGGATGGCTATGACGCAACCGCCCGGATCAGAATGCTGAACGATGGAACAAAAGCCCGGATTCCAATCATTGCCATGACTGCAAATGCCTTTGAAGAAGACAGGCAGAAGGCAATTTCCGTTGGGATGGATGATTTCGTTGCGAAGCCGATCGATATGAACCTGCTGGTACCGATCCTGAAGAAATATATGAGTGCTGCGGTCTGAGCATTTCCCGGTAGATTTCTGACAGAGCCGGAGGATTGGGCAATCCTGCCGCAATCGGTGGCGGCTGCTCTGATGCCGGAGGATGGATATATTTTAAAGCTCCTGGAGAATCCACCGAAGCGAACCTGCTGTCTGGTCACAAAAAAGGGACTCCGGCCGGACAAGAAAGAAACCATCGAGACCTTTACAGAAGAGATTGAACAGTATTTTCAGCGGTAAATACAGGCATTACTACTAAAAATGCCCGGATATCTGTCTGACAATTTGTGCGATTCGTCCTGCATTTGTCCTGCGAATTGTGGTATACTGCACAGGTGAAAAGGCAAAAGATGCATATTGATGAATCCAGGAGGTAATAATATGTCTAAATCACTCGAAACACCGCAAAATTCAACCTGGAAATCCAAGGCCAGGGCCCTTGGACCCGGAATTCTCATGGCATCTGCCGCAGTCGGCGGCTCCCATATCGTTTCATCGACACAGGCGGGAGCCATTTACGGCTGGCAGATGGCTATCCTGATCATTCTGATCAATATTTTGAAATATCCATTTTTCCGCTTTGGTTCTCAGTACACCATGGAAAACAACAAATCACTCATCGAGGGTTATGCGGAAAGAGGAAAAGGCTGGCTTGTGGTTTTCTTCGCATTAAATGTGTTTTCTGCACTCGTGAACACCGCAGGCGTCGGCATTCTCTGTGCGGCGATCCTTTTTAACATTGCGCCGAATGGCTTCGGGCTTTCTCTTTCCCAGCTCACAACCATCATCATTGTGATCATCTGGGCAATGCTTCTGATCGGCGGTTATAAGTTCCTGGACAGCCTGTCAAAATGGGTTATGACGGCGCTCACCGTTGCCACGACCTTAGCCGTGGTGATCGCACTGTTCAGACACCGTGAGTATGCACCGGGGTTTGAGGCTCCGACACCCTGGCGTCTGGCAGCCCTTCCGTTCATAGTTTCTCTCATGGGCTGGATGCCCTGCCCAATCGAGATTTCGGCGATCAACTCCATGTGGCAGGTGGAAAAAAGAAAACAGGTCAGCAATATGTCTCTTCAGGATGTATTCTTTGACTTTAATGTCGGCTATATCGGAACAGCAATCCTGGCAGTGATCTTCTGTGCCCTGGGTGCTCTGATCCAGTTTGGCTCAGGGGAAGAGGTTTTGAGTGCATCTGCGGCATATATCGCCCAGTTTGTCAATATGTATGCATCGGTATTCGGCAGCTGGTCAAGGCTTCTTATCACATTTATCGCATTCCTTTGCATTTTCGGCACGGTGCTTACCGTTATCGACGGTTATTCCCGGGCCAATAATGAGGCGCTTCGTCTTCTTCTGGACAGGAAGGAATCCGGAAAACGACCTCTCGCCATTTGGACAACGGCAACCTCTGCCATCGGTCTGATCATTGTTTATCTCTTCTCAGGCAATGTTGCGACCATGCTCAGATTTGCCATGATAGCGTCCTTTATTACCACACCTGTATTTGCCGTATTGAACTACAATCTGGTAAATACGAAGGAGCATAAGATCCAGCCCTGGCTGCGGGTGCTGTCCATTGTCGGACTCGTCTATCTTTTCGGCTTTGCTGTATTCTTTATTGTTGCCTGGCTGACAGGAAATGTCTAACGAAAAGCGATATTCGACAGAGGAGCTGATGAAATGCCATGAGGATCCTGATCATTGAAGATGAAAAGCGTCTGGCGGCCACGGTGGCCGATCTGCTTCGGAATGCAGGCTACGGTGCGGATACGGCAGGAGACGGGCTGACCGGTCTGGAGCGCGCAAAAAGCGGTGACTACGATGCCATTGTCCTGGATGTGATGCTTCCCGGCATGGATGGTTACACGGTATTGCGGCAGCTGCGGGAGGCCGGAGAACAGACGCCGGTGCTGATGCTGACAGCACGGTCAGGTCTGGAGGACCGGGTGTGCGGCCTGGATGCCGGTGCGGATTATTATCTGACCAAGCCCTTTGAAAATGAGGAGCTTCTGGCCTGCCTGCGGACGATCCTGCGGCGGGCGAAGCCGGATACAGCGAATGAAATGACCTTCGGAGATTTGCATCTGATGGCAGTTGTCTCATCCCTGGAGTGTGGCGGGAAACGTGTTCCCTTAAGCGCCCGGGAGCTGGATATGATGCGGCTCTTTATGAGCCATACCAGCCAGTATCTTTCCAAGGAAACGCTTCTTGACAGAGTCTGGGGATATGATACGGATGTGGGCGAGAGCAGCGTGGAGGCTTACGTTTCTTTCCTAAGAAAGAAACTGACTCTGCTGGGTTCTGATGTGAAGATTGCCGTGGCCAGAGGCATTGGCTATCGGCTGGAGGTGGAGCAGGCATGATCGCAAGGCTGAGAAGAAAAATGGTTCTGATGGTCATGGGTGTTGCTGTGCTGCTGCTGGCGTCAGTCTTTCTGATTCTGTACCATTCGGAAGCATCCGGATTTGAAACGCGGAGCCTGGAGTCCCTACGGAGTGCGCTGCAGCAGGAGCCGAAAGCATCGCCGAAACCGGGACCGGGGATGCCTGCGCCTCCGGAGGGACGTGCAGAACGTCCCATCCTTGTGCTGGAAATTTCACCGGAGGGAACGGTTCAGATCCTGAAAAATACATTGTATACATCGGAAACACCGGATACCGTGAGCCTGATCTCTCAGGTCGAGGCAAGCGGTCAGGAATTTGGAAAGCTGCCGCAGGAGCATCTGCGCTTTCTGAAGGATCACGCCGGTGCGGATGGTATTATGCGCTATGCCTTTGGAGATACTTATTCCGAAGAGCAGTCCCTGCAGCGCCAGATCACTTCCTCGCTGCTGATTGGCGCAGGTGCATTCCTGAGCCTTCTGATCTTTGCCGTATGGTTTTCCGGCTGGGCGGTGAAGCCGGTGGAGGAAGCCTGGAAGCGGCAGCGCCGGTTTGCGGCGGACGCTTCCCACGAGTTAAAGACACCGCTGACGGTCATCTTATCCAATGCAGGCATGATCGCAGCATCTTCAGAGCTGAAGGATCCGGAGGACAGACGCCGTATCGGTTATATACAGGCCGAGGCCGGGCGGATGAAGCAGCTGGTGGAGGAGCTTTTGTTTCTGGCCCGCAGCGATGCCGGCCGTCTGGCTGAAGAAAAGACCACGGTTGACCTCAGTTTTCTGATCGAAAGCTGTGCGCTGACCTTTGAACCTGTGGCCTTCGATCAGGGAAAGCAGATCGAGACTGATGTGGAGGCCGGTCTGATGATAGAAGGAGAGGAGCAGAGACTGAAGCAGCTTGCGGAAATTCTGTTAGACAATGCCTGCAAATACAGCGAACCGGACAGCACGATCCGGGTAAGCTTGAAGCGGAGCACCGAGAAAAAACTGCGGATCACGGTAATCAGCCGGGGAACGCCCCTCACAAAGGAAGAGCAGAGGCAGATATTCGAGCGCTTCTACCGGGCCGATCCGTCCCGCGGAAAAACAGGCGGCTGCGGCCTTGGCCTTGCCATCGCGCAGGAAATCACGCGGCTGCATGGAGGAACGATCCGGGCAGAGTCCGATGGAGTGCGGGAAAACCGCTTCCTTGTGGAATTACCCATTTGAGAAAATATTGACTGTAAAGCTGAAATGTGATACCATTGCAACCAACAAAAGCAAGGAGGCCGGAGAAGCGGCCTCCTTGCTTTTGTTGTAGTGACAGAGAATTTTTTCAGATAGCATATCAACAGGCAAAGAGGGTGTAAAGCATGCGGAAAATGGAAACCAACGACTGGATCATTCTGAACAATATCATATACAAGCTCCATACGACAGAGTGCTTCAACGATATGCGGTATGGATTGCTGGAACAGCTCAGGATGATCCTGGATTTTGACAGCGCAGATTTTTATATGGCTTCCAGGAATGAGGGAAAGCTGCTGTGCGATCCGGTCACATACAATTGTGATGTGGATCTGTCGGAACTGTATGAGGATCTGGATTACAGCAGAGGCATTGTTGCCAGCGGCAAGATGCTCATATACAGGGAATCAGACATCATATCCGACGAGGCCAGAGTGCAGACAGATTATTACAAGAAGGTGTACAAGCCAAACAACTGGCATTATGCCCTGCAGATCGTCATAGCCCGCCACAAGAAATTTCTGGGATCTATTACATTCTACAGGACGATCGGTAAGGAGGATTTCCATTATGATGATATCTTTGTGCTGGATATGCTGAAGGATCATCTGGCCTACCGGCTTGAGCAGTTCTATAAATCCGGCGAGACCGGCATGAACAAGATAACCGTGACAGAGGCAGTGGCGAAGTATGATCTGACCAGGCGGGAGCACACCATCCTGAAGTACCTTACATCCTGCTTATGTGTAAATAATGCTGTTTTGAAAAATATTTTTAGTCCAAAAGGGGCGTGTGAAAAATAAGAAAACATTTTTCACACGCCCTTTTTTTGCCCTTACTGCTGCCCCTTTTTCGGCGGTTCGAAGAAGTCCCGCTCTACAAACAGACAGACATTGTTGACAAACAGCTCCGGGTCACAGGGCTCCTCCTGTTCAAGATAGCATTTGGCGATGTCGAAATAAAAATCCGTCATCAGGCGGGTGAAGATAGGGGCAGACAATTTTAAGCGGTAGCCCTTTTGCTCTGCGACCTGGATCTTGTCATTCATGATGCGGATGAGTCCGCTGCGGATGATGCGCATCAGGTCGCCGTTCTGGTTGGCCTGGTAGATTTTATGATAGAGGATGCGGTTGTCACCGATGAGACGCAGCAGGATCATCAGAAAGTCGCGCACGGAGGCGCGGTTGACGAGATACAGAACATCCTCATCCAGTCCCAGCTCTTCCACAATGGAAGCGAGGCAGTAGTGAAGAAGGTCGTATTTGTCTTCGAAATAGCGGTAGAAGGTGGAACGGGAGATGAGAGCAGTATTACAGATGTCGGTCAGGGTGAGTTGTTCTAAGGGCACCGCTGCGAGCTGGGAAAAAAGCGCTCCCTTCAAAAGCGCATAGGTGCGGCGAGCCGTGATGCTGGTCTTTTTTTTCGTGGTCTGAGCCATGGTGATCTCCATCCTTCCTGATCAAACTGACATTACCGTATCTGAAAGTCCGTTGTCTGTGTGGCCTTGGGGGTAGTCACGCAGTCTCCATAGCCGTCTGGCAACACTTTCAGAATATATTGTCTGTTTCTGGACAAAAATTTAAAATGTGTCTCATTTTAAACACCTCAAATGAAACTGATACTTGTGTATTTTAGCATATACATGGATAATAGTGCAAGAAAATGAAGTGGAATTCGGAGGTTTTTTATGGAATATCGAGATAAATTGCACAAAAACAAACGATTCTTAACACCACATTTACATGTCGCACTTTTGGCTGCAGGACTGGTACTGCTGTATCATCCTGTAACAGCTTTTGCAGCCTCCACCATCGAGGCGGGAAGCGGTGCGGTGGCAGAGACGAAGGCGGCATCCACCTATGGAACGACTCTGGTGGTGGATTCGGAGGATACAGAAACGGCGCGGGCAAACTGGGTGAAGGAAGGGGATGACTGGTATTATCTTCTTTCGGACGGCAGCAAAAACCGGCAGGATCTTCAGTTTGACAATGCTCTTTATAAGTTTAACTGGAACGGAACACTGAAAACGGCTCAGTGGGTGCCGAATACCGGCGGCGGAGCGTATCCGGTCTTCTGTTATGATGCAGAGACCCAGCTTCTGTTTGACCAGTTAAATGATGAGAAAAAGGATCTGTATTTCGACGAATATCCGGACTGGGAGGAGGAGTACAGCGGGGATGAAAAGACTCGGTACGACCGCTATGCCGGCTTCATCATGGATGAAAAGCTGAACCAGGCCGCGGCACACAGGCTTGAGGCAGCTTTGGCAAGCGGCTACAGCGGCGATTCCATCCCGGGTGACGGAACCTTAAAGGATTACCTGACAAAGATATCTTACAGAAAGAGCTCCAGCTATAAAGAGCTTTATCTGCGCGGCCGCGAGGATGCGGACGATGCCTTTGACAAGCTTATCGGCAAGACCCAGGACAAATACGACTCCAGCGGAAAGCGGAAGGATTCCCTGGATTACTACCGGCGTGTCGGCATGGCGCATGCCGAGAAGGACGGAGAGCATTATTTTCTGGTGATCCTGATGCGGTAGAGGCATCGGCAGATAACAAACAAAGGGAATGAGGAGGCAGCAAGAGTCGGATATGAAAGAAAAAAAATCCCTGAAGGATCGATTCAAAGCACTTCTGCCCCATAAAAAGGGAGCGGAAAAGAAACAGCAAAACGGCACGGAGGATATCGGCTTTACCATCCGCCTGGCGCGTTTTATCATTGAAAAACGGGTCTGGATCGAGACGGTCTTCATTGCAGGCTGTATTTTCAGTGCGGTGTCAATGCTGTTTGTGAATGTAAACTATGACCTGACCAAGTATGTTCCCTCCACGGCTCAGTCCAGCATGGGACTGGATGTCATGAGGGAGGAGTTCGGATATCCGGGAACAGCCCGGGTTATGCTCAAGGACGTAAGTCTCTACGAGGCAAAGCAATATAAGGATAAGATCCAGGCCATTGACGGCGTGGATCAGGTTCTCTGGTGTGACACCACGGTCAATGTCTATGCCGGAGAGGATTTCATCAACATGGACGACATTAAGGATTACTATAAGGATCGCTGCGCGGTCATGGATATCACCTTTGATGAGGAGTCCGACTCCGAAAAGACCGAGGCGGCCATCGATGAGATGAAGGCCATCACCGGGGACAAGGGCTGCTATGTCGGCATGGCGGTGCAGAACAAATCTCTGATCCAGACGACCCACTCAGAGATGAGCAAGATCCTGGTGGTGGCAGTCATCATGATCTTTGTGGTGCTCTGTCTGGCAACAACGGCATGGACGGAGCCGATCCTGTTTCTGCTGGTTATGGGCGTGGCGGTATTATTAAATAAAGGAACCAACATCTTCGTCGGCACGATTTCCTTTCTGACGGACAATGTGGCGATCATATTACAGCTGGCAACCTCCATGGACTATTCCATTTTCCTGCTGGATGCCTACATGAACTGGCGTGATACCGGGCTTTCCGAGGAGGAGGCCATTGTCAAGGCAGTAGAGGAGGCCATCAACTCCATTTTCGCCAGCAGCCTTACCACGGTGGTAGGCTTCCTGGCGCTGGTTACCATGAGGTTCAACATCGGCTTTGATATGGGCCTGGTACTGGCTAAGGGTATTGTCTTCAGCCTTCTGACGGTGGTGCTGTTCATGCCGGCCATGATCCTGAAATTTACCAAATGGAACGATAAGACCAAACACCGGTCCTTCTTCCCGGACTTTACCAGACTGGGAAAGGGTGTGTATCATATCCGCTATCTGGTTCTGGCGGCAGTGCTTCTTATTACACCGCCGGCCTATGTGGCGCAGCAGATGAACAATTTCCAGTACGGCAACAGTGCCGTGGGCGGAGCACCGGGAACCCAGGTATATGCCGATGAGCAGGAAATCACCGCAAAGTTTGGCCGGAGCAATATGATGCTTCTAATCTATCCGAACAATGATCCGGTGGCAGAAAAGAAGCTGTCCGATGAGCTGGAGGAGCTTCCATATGTAAAGAGTGTCACCTCCATGGCCAATACGCTGCCGGAGGGCATCCCGGAGGATTTCCTTCCGGAATCCACCGTCAGCCAGCTTCATACGAAGGATACGGCGCGGATGCTGCTGTACATAAGGACCAAGGGCGAAAGTGATAAATCCTTTGAGTATACGGACCAGATCCGGGATCTCATGAAGAAATATTATCCGGATGATTCCTATGTGGTCGGCGAGACACCGTCCACTCAGGACATCAAGGCAACCATCACCCAGGATAATGCCCGGGTAAATGTGCTGACGCTGCTGGGCGTGTTCCTGGTCGTGGCGTTCAGCTTCCGGTCCGTGCTGATCCCCATCGTGGTTATGATCCCCATCGAGGTTGCGATTTTTGTGAATATGGCGGTTCCGTATGTGCAGGGCGTGGATATGATCTATATGGGTTATATCATCGTCAGCAGTATCCAGATGGGCGCGACTGTCGATTACTCGATCCTGCTCACCAACAACTACATTGCGAAGCGTGCAACTCTTCCGAAAAAGGAGGCCTGCATCGAGGCCGTGACCCGGTCATGCTCCTCCATTTTCACATCCGGCGGCATCATCACTCTGGCGGGATACATTGTATACATGATCTCCACCACGGCAGCCATCGGAGATCTGGGACACCTGATCGGCCGGGGCGGTTTCTTAAGCCTGGTGCTGGTGCTGACCCTGCTTCCGGCGCTTCTGGTCATGACCGATGGTTTCGTTATCGAGAAAAAATGGAAGAACTCCGGAAGAAGACTCCGTGAGCGCTATGTGACCAGAAGACAGCAGTTCCACGCCAGAGCGGAGCAGATCCGGACGAGGCTGGAGGAACGCAGGAAAGAAAAATAAGATGCCGCAAGAAAACATGGGCTAGAAAGCAAAAAAACCATTGTTGAAGGCAATTTTAAATGGATTTTTGCTCGTGACTGTGAAGGTACTGAACAGTTACGAAGAACGGCATCAGGAGGGAATATGTCATGAAGAAAAGATATCAGAGACTGGGTGTCATGGGACTGGCTGCAGTCATGGCATGTACCGGCACAGTTCTGCCGGTGCTGGCCGGCCAGGCATCCGTGGCTGTAGATGAAAATATGTATGTCAACCTGGACTACTATGGGAATGTTGACAAGGTCAATGTGGTGAAGGGCTGTGATCTGAACGGCCAGACTACGTTTACGGATTACGGCAATTATACATCGGTAACCAACATGTCCGACTATACCGAGCCAGTCATCGAGGGAAACAAGGTAACCTGGAACGTACCGGCGGATTACAAGGGACGCTTCTATTATAAAGGGGAGCTGGATGGAAAACAGGTGGCGCTCCCCTGGAACTTCGATGTATCCTATAAGCTGAACGGTGTGCCGAAAAATGCCGACGAGTTGGCCGGTGCTTCCGGACTCATTGAGATCCACATCGACGCAAAGTTTAATGACAGCGCAGATGTGAAGGAATATTATAAGAATAACTTTGTGCTGGCAGTGGCAGTGATGGCAGACATGAACGACTGCTACAGTCTGGAGGCAGACGGGGCGCAGAAGCAGAACATCGGCAGCAACAGCGCAGTGGTGTTCACGGCACTTCCGGGCGAGGACGGCGATTTCACCGTCCGCATCGGTACCGACAGCTTCGAGTCCAGCGGTGTGTTCATGGCCATGACCCCGCTGACCGGCAGTGACATGGAGCATGTCACCGACTTAAAGGAGGCAAAGGATACCTGGAAGGAAAGCGGCGATGAAATGCACGACAGCCTGCAGCAGATGGCACTGTCTGTGGAGGCGATGCGGGATGGTATCAATGCGCTGCAGAGCGGTATGAGCTCTGCCGAGAGTGCGCGCAAGACCTGGAGCGGTGCGAAGGACAGCATTCTGGCGGGCAACGACAAGGCACTGGAAACCCTGAGCGCCGTATCCGATCAGCTGGAGGCCATGATCCCTCATATTGAAACCGCAAAGGAGGCGGCAGATACCGCCCATGACAGTCTCGGAGATATCGTGAACACAGTGCGGGAGATGCAGGATCCGTTAAACAAGCTGCACAGTGCGTTGAAGGGCATTAAGAGCGGCTCTGCAGATATGGCAGGCCAGGTTTCTCCGCTGAACCAGCTGATGCAGCAGATCATCGCTCTGGATGCGACGCTGCAGGCCAGCGAGCAGGCCTATGTGACCGCCCTGGGTTCCCTGGGCGTCAGCCTTCAGAACGTGGATGAGGATTATTATCTGGACGGAGACTGGGAGGTAGAGCTTTACGATGACCGCACCGCTTCTCCGAGCAATGCGGCAGGCACCGGAAGCATATCCGGAGCTGGGGCTTCTGCGGCGAGCGGTGTCACCCTGAACCAGATGGAGCTTCTGCAGACCCTTATGACGAAGAAGGCAGCTCTGGAGAAGCTGTCCGCAGCCAGCAATAAGCTGGCCTCAGAGCTTTCCGGGCTTCTGGATGATGTGTCCGATGCGGCGAAGTATACCTCAGAGCTGACGGACAGCCTGGAGATGCTCACCGAGGACACGGCCAATCTGTACGATTCCATGGACAGCTATTACCCGGATCTGCAGGCCTCTCTAGATGATTCCGAGGAGCTTCTCAACCGAACCACGGAGGCCATGAATACCAGCATCAGCACGGCAGCCATTGTGCAGAACACATTAAAGAACAGCAGCGACAATCTGGATGCTGCCACCCGCGACAGCATCCGCGGCACCCTGGAGCTTCTGGATAAGAGCCTGAGTGTGCTGGACAGTACGTCCTCCATCCGCCATGCAGGCGTGACCATGAAGGAGGCCATCGACAAGGAGTGGGACGATTTGGATGGCGACACCCGCTTCCTGAACATGGATCCGAACGCGGAAAAGGTGTCCTTCACATCTGATGAGAATCAGGAGCCGGAATCCGTGCAGATCATCCTGCGCACCGCAGAGATCAGTCTGGATGACGATGATGAGCTTCTGGATGCAGAGAGCGAGGCCGCAAGCCAGAGTCCGCTGCGCCGGATCTGGAATGTGCTGGTGAAGATGTGGAAGGCCATCGTGGAAATTTTCAACAACCGGTAGGAATACAGGGGGAAGAGGAATATGAAAGGAAACAGGATCATTACGATAGGACGTCAGATCGGAAGCGGTGGCAGTGCGATCGGCATGGCGGCAGCAGAGCGCCTGGGAATCCGGTGCTATGACCGGCAGCTCATTGAACTGGCCAGTAACTACGGGGAGCTGGAGCATGATATTCTGGCAGAGGCCGAGGAGAAGAGACCGAATCCATTGCTCTATTCCATTCCGCGGCAGCTGCAGAATGACAAGACCGGGCGCGGCATAGCCATCAACGATATGGTGTTTAATGTACAGTCAGAGGTGATCCGGCAGCTGGCAGAGAAGGAGTCCTGCGTGATCATTGGCCGGTGCGCCGACTATGTGCTGCGGGAGCAGCCGGGTGTGACCTCCGTGTTTATTTATGCAGACATGAATGCCCGGATCAAACGGCTGATGGATGCCCGCAGGATCACACGCGATGAGGCCATCGCCCTGATCAAAAAGACCGATAAGAGCCGCCGGAATTACTATGAATGCTATACCGGAAAGCGCTGGGGAGCCGGTGCCAGCTACGATGCCACCTTCAACAGCTCGGAGCTGGGAACGGAAACCTGCGTGGATCTGATCTGCCGCCTTTATGAACGGGAACAACGGTAAGAATAGAAAACGTTACGATATAAAGGAAGGAGACCACGAACACTTATGAGACAGACAACAAAACGGCTGCTGGTCGGTGCAGCAGCCCTGGTCCTTGCCCTGGGAGCAGCCTGTACCGCTTATGCGGCATCGGAGAAAAGAAAGATCGGGAAAATCGAGCTTACGTTTGACTCCGACCTCGGCATTGGCGTAGATGGAAGGTCCGTTTCCGTCACGGCGGAGGGAGGCAACACCGACCGCTACTATGTCAGTGATACAGACATTATAAATGAAGATTCAGACGATTTTGGTGACAGCAATCCGCCGGAGATCGAGGTAACGCTGGTTTCGGCCGATGAGGATCAGTGGTATTTTGCCAGCTCCTCCTCGGATGCTTTCCGTCTGAACCTGGCTGCTGCATCAAAGAACCGCTACGACAAGGTGCAGTTTGTCAGCGCGAAGCGCTCTGAAAAGAATACGATGCTGACGCTGCGGGTGAAGCTGATCTATGATAAGAAACGAAAGACCGGCAGCAGCGTTTCCGGCTCTGCAGCACAGAGCGCAGCGGAAATTTCCACCGTGCAGAGCGCAGCAGAAACTTTTACAGCGCAGAGTGCAGCGGGAACCTCTGCTGCACAGAGCGCAGCAGAAACTTCTACAGCGCAGGGCACAGCGGGAACCTCTACAGCACAGAGCGCAGCGGGAACTTCTACAGCGCAGAGCACAGCGGGAACCTCTGCCGCGCAGGGCACGGCAGGCATATCCTCCGCCCCCGGCTGGAGCAGCGCCCATCCGGGAACTGCCTCCTGGAATGGGGAAGAGGGTGCACGCTATTATCAGGTACAACTGCTGCGAAACGGTGAGGAGGCAGATATTGTGCGTTCTGTATACAAGACCAGCTACGATTACTCATCCCAGATGACAGAGCCGGGTGCGTACAGCTTCCGTGTCCGCACCGTGCGCCAGGGAACGCATGAGAAGAGCGAATGGGTGATGTCAGGTCAGCTTGTACAGGGATAGGCACTGTATACGGGCAGGCTTTTTTGAAACCGAAGGTGCAGTATTATACAATGAAGGTTGCATATTGAGTTTTGCGTGCATTTCCTGTATGATGGATGACAAACAGGAATTAACACAGGAGAACGAATATGAACGAACTAACCATAGAAGAATTTAACGCTCTTTCACCGGACACCTATGTGCTTTACGACATCCGCAGTACGGAAGAGATTAACCACGGCGCTATCAAGGGTGCCATTGCAAGCTCCGCAGAGGAGCTGGAGGAGAATCCGCCGGAGGAAAAAGACAAAAAGATCATCATCTGCTGCAGCCGCGGCCGCGTAAGCCGTGATGTGGCAGAGAATCTCTGCGGGCAGGGTTACGACGCAGTCAGCTTAAAGGGCGGCTACATCACCTGGCTTATGGCCGAGATCAAAAAGCAGGAGGCAGACGAGATCTGCGACTCTGTAGAAAAGAGCCTGCGCAAAAAATTCCACAAAAATATATTCAGTAAATTTGCGAAAGCCATCAACCAGTACGAGCTGGTGAAGGAGGGGGACCGCATTGCGGTCTGCATCTCCGGCGGCAAAGATTCCATGCTGATGGCCAAGCTGTTCCAGGAGTTAAAGAAGCACAACAAGTTTCCCTTTGAGGTGAAATTTCTGGTCATGGATCCGGGCTACAGCCCGGAGAACCGTCAGGTTATCGAGGAGAACGCCAGAAAGTTAAAGATTCCGATCGAGATCTTCGAGTCTGACATTTTTGATGCGGTCTACACCATCGAGAAATCACCGTGTTACCTCTGTGCCCGCATGCGCCGCGGCCACCTTTATACTTTCGCAAAGCAGCTGGGCTGCAACAAGATCGCCCTGGGTCATCACTATGACGATGTCATCGAGACCATCCTCATGGGCATGCTCTACGGCGCCCAGATCCAGACCATGATGCCGAAGCTTCACAGCACCAACTTCGAGGGCATGGAGCTGATCCGCCCGCTGTACCTGGTTCGGGAGGATGACATCAAGGCCTGGAGAGATTACAACAATCTGCATTTCATTCAGTGCGCCTGCAAGTTTACCGATACCTGCACCACCTGTAATAATGAAGAAAACCAGTCCAAGCGCGTGGAAGTCAAGGAACTGATCCGTACCCTGAAAGAGAAGAACCCGTTCGTGGAGAGCAATATCTTCAAGAGCGTGGAAAATGTCAATCTGGATACAGTCGTAGCCTACAAGCAGGGCGGCGTGCGTCATCACTTTCTGGACAATTATGATGACGATTATGAGTAACCCGCCCCTTTACTTGCCGCACGGGCTGTGCTATACTTAAACCAATTGTAGATGAAGGCAGATCATCAGGGTGTTTGCGTGAGCAGCGATAACGGAGCTGCTGAACAGTGACGAAGCATTCCGCTGCAGCCTGTGCAGCGCAAGATCAGGAACGGAGGCGTTTACAGATGGATATCATGATTTTTCTCGGCTGTATCCTGCTGCTGGTGTTATTCGTTGTGGTAACGGTAGTAACCAGCATGCTTGGTACCATCGGAGCCATTGCAGCAGAAGAGGATGACGAATAGGAAAAACCAGGAAAGAAGCGGTTACAGATGATAACTGCTTCTTTCTTTATGTGATGCGACAGGAAGAAGAATGACCGCGCAGCGCGGACACCTGATGAATATGAGCGTGTGAGACGGAACCGGAAAAAGAAATGTATAGAAATACAAATTTTTACTTGCATTTGTATAAATACATGGCTATAATGTCCATAGCTTTAAGAAATACCGGCAGCGATGCAGGTATGGAAAGAGCTCCATTTACTGAATAGATATGACAGAAGGTGCAAAGCGGCATCATACCGAATATGAAGAGAATGAGAGAATATATAATCGGGGGGAAAGCAGTCTCGGTATATGTTCTTTTTATTTTTTATAACAGATTCAGAGCCATACGAAATTGTGGGAAAAGCACATGAATGCATCATCATACGGATTCAGTATCAGAGGCAGCATTATAAAGCAAAAATGAGGAAAGAAGGAGAAACACCAATGAAGAAGAAAACACTGGCAGGAATGTTCCTGAGCTGTGTGCTGGCAGCATCTCTTACGGCCTGCGGCGGTTCCGGAAGCTCCGCAGGCAGCTCTGCAGAGACCTCGGCAGCAGCAGAGAGCTCCGCAGCAGATGAGAGCAAGGAGGCAGCAGCCACCGAGACCGGAGACAAGGTCGTACATATTGCAGCAGTAGATCCGCAGGTAGCACTGGATCCGCAGCAGTACACCTACAGCATCGTAATGAAGATTACCGATAATATCAGCGAATCCCTGCTGACCACCACAGAGGATGGCCTGGTACCGACCCTTCTGGCAGATATGCCGACCATCTCTGATGACAACATGACCTACAGCTTCGAACTGCTTCCGGATGTCAAATTCCACGACGGCACGACGCTGAAGGCTTCCGACGTCAAGTATTCCTACGAGCGTCTTGTGAAGATGGCAAAAATGGCAACCCTGCTGGAGAATGTTGTCGGATATGATGAGCTGAGTGCAGGCACAGCAGACGAACTGTCCGGTATTCAGGTTCAGGACGACACCCATTTCACCATTCAGTTAAAGAAACCGTATGCACCGTTCCTTTCCGTTCTGTCCACTGCTTACTGCGCAATCTATCCGCAGGAGGCTTGTGAGGCAGCCGGTGACAACTGGGGCATGAGCACCCTGATCGGTACCGGCCCGTTCAAGATGGACAGCTATCAGACCGGTGTCGGCGTAACCCTTAGCCGCTTCGACGATTATCATGACGGCGCTGTAAAGCTTTCCGGCCTGGACTACAAGTTCATCGAGGATGTCAACACCCAGGTTCTTGAGTATCAGAAGGGCAATGTAGACTATGTAGATGTTGACCCGTCTATCTACCCGGTATACTCCAGCAACCCAGATCTGAAGGATCAGATGCATGGCTTCCAGCCGACCGGCTGCTACAGCCTGACCGTAAACACCAAGACCTATCCGGATGCGAAGGTAAGAGAGGCTATCGCTCTTTCCATCGACCGCAAGTCTATCTGCGAGAGCATCCTTCACGGCACTGCAACGGTTCCGAATTCCTACATTCCGGCAGGTATCATCGGACATGACGACAGTCTTCCGGAGTTTGAGTATGATCCGGAGCAGGCAAAGACCCTTCTTGCTGAGGCAGGATATCCGGATGGCATCGATCTTCGTGTAACCGTAAACACCAAGTACCAGGGCAACGTAGCGATCGCAACCGCATTCCAGCAGCAGGCAAAGGCAGCAGGCATCAACGTAGAGGTTGAGCAGGTTGACTCTGCAGCATGGTCTGATATGAAGAAGAGCGGCGGCGTTGACTGCGGTATTTCCAACTGGTATGTAGACTACTCCGATCCGGAGAGCATGCTGTATCCGATGACCAAGACCGAGACCAACTCCAGCTTCTGGCACAACGACGAGTTCGACAAGCTTCTGGAGGATGGTATCGCTACCACCGATGATGCAGAGCGTCAGGAGATTTACGCAAAGGCAGAGCATATCATGACCAGAGAAGACTGGGCAACCACTCCTCTGTACAATGAGACCAAGTTCTATCTGTTAAATCCGAAGATCACCGGATTCCAGATGGATTCTACCTTCCGTATGTTCTGGAAGAACGCTGATATTCAGTAATTACTGCGGCAACAATTAAAAAGCTGTTCGTAGCTGTGAAGGTACTGAACAGTTACAGTTATTCAAAAAACAGGGGGGCTGCGCATTCTGGCAGTCCCCCTGTCTGCATGTAGGAGAAAATAAAATGCTTTCATACACAGGAAAACGTCTGCTCCAGACGATCTTCGTTCTTCTGGGCATCAGTCTGATCACGTTTGTTCTGCTTCAGGTAGTACCGGGTGACCCGGTTGCCCTGATGCTGGAGAAACGTGCAGATCCGGAGACCATCGCCAAGGTGCGCAAGGAGCTCGGTCTGGATCTGCCGTATTATGTACAGTATCTGAATTTTATAAAAGGCGCTATCCATCTGGATTTCGGTACCTCCTATTTTACCAAGGAGGTGGTGACCGATGCGCTGATCCGCTGCTTTAAGGTGACGGTAAAGCTGGCGTGCATGGCCTTTCTTTTTGCGGCTGTGATCGGTATCCCGTGCGGGATCTTTGCTGCTGTTAAGAGGGGGAAGGGCATCGATACCGTTGTTATGGTTCTTGCTATCATCGGCGTATCTGCACCGGCCTTCTGGGTAGCGATCATTCTGCAGATCCTTTTCGGCTTAAAGCTGAACATTCTGCCGATCTCCGGATTTGACACTCCGGCCTCTTATATACTTCCCAGTATCGCACTGGGAGCGCGTTATGCAGGAAACATTGCACGAATCACCAGGACCAGTATGCTGGAGGTGCTGGGACAGGATTACATCCGCACCGCAAAGGCAAAGGGAGCCATGCGCTGGGCTGTTATTCTGAAGCATGCCCTGAAAAATGCCATGATCCCGATCGTAACCCTTGTTGGTACGGACTTTGGTTACATGCTGACAGGCTCCATGCTGATCGAGAAGGTCTTCTCAATCCCGGGCATCGGCAAGCTGGCCGTAGATGCCATGTCAAACCGTGATCTTCCGCTTCTGGAGGGCACCGTTATGTACATCGCATTTGTATTCGTTGTCGTAAACCTGATCGTCGATGTTTCCTATGCATTTCTGGATCCGCGAATTCGTTACGGGAAAGGAGCAGCATAAGAGATGGCGAAGAAAATACTTGGATTTTTTAATAAACAGAAGCAGTTCGAGCAGGACATCATGGAAAACGGCATGCATTACTCCAGCTTCTACGGAGACAGCCTGCGGCGCCTGAAAAAGAATAAGATGGCCATGTTCTGTGCCTGTCTGCTGATCCTGCTGGTGCTGATGGCAATCTTTGCACCGCTGATCGCACCGTATGATCCGACCTATCAGGATTACAGCGCTGTGCTCGGTGCCCCGTGCAAGGCTCATCCCTTTGGAACAGATGAATACGGGCGCGATATCCTGTCCCGTATCATCTACGGCTCCCGAGTTTCGATCAGTATCGGAATCGTGGCTCAGATCATCGCCTCCATCGTGGGTGTGACCCTGGGCTCCCTGGCCGGCTACTACGGCGGCTGGATCGACAGCCTGATCTCCCGTATCATGGAGATCTTCCAGGCATTCCCGGATCTAATCTTCGCCATGGCGATCATGACCTTCATGGGAAAAGGCGTGCTGAATCTGTTCATTGCCCTGGGTCTTCTGACCTGGGTCCGCACGGCCCGTATGATCCGCGGCTCTGTCATGCAGCTAAAGGAAAAGGAGTATGTGGAGGCCGCCCGCGCCTGCGGAGCATCTACCTACTGGATCATCATGAAGGAGCTGGTTCCGAACTGCCTGTCCACCATCATCGTTCTGGTTACCCTGGGTATCCCGAACGCCATCATGTATGAGGCATCCTTAAGCTTCCTGGGTATTGGTATCCAGCCTCCGACTCCGTCCTGGGGCAACATGATCAGCGCTGCACAGACCTTTATCAGCTACCGCCCGGTATACAGTATTATGCCAGGTGTGGCGATCATGATCACGGTTATCGCATTCAATATCTTCGGTGACGGCTTACGTGATGCGCTGGATCCGAAGCTGAGAAGTTAGGAGGTATGAGAGATGGCAGAAAATATTTTACAGGTAAAAAATTTAAAAACCTACTTTCATACTGAAGCCGGTCTGGTGAAAGCAGTGAACGATGTTTCCTTTAACGTGGAAAGAGGAAAGACTCTTGGCATCGTAGGTGAGTCCGGCTGCGGAAAAAGCATCACATCCTTATCGATCATGGGTCTGGTGGAAAAGCCGGGCAAGATCGAAGGCGGCGAGATCCTGTTTGAGGGTGAGGATCTGTTAAAGATGACCGAGGCTCAGATGAGAAGCATCCGCGGCAAGAAGATCGCCATGATCTTCCAGGAGCCGATGACCTCCTTAAATCCGGTATATACCATTGGCCAGCAGCTCGTTGAGGCACTGCTGCTCCATGAGAAGATGACGAAGCAGGAGGCCAAGGCCCGCGCCATCGAGATGTTAAAGCTGGTTAAGATCCCGCTGGCAGAACGCCGATTTGATGAATATCCGCATCAGCTTTCCGGTGGTATGCGCCAGCGTGTCATGATCGCCATGGCACTTTGCTGCAATCCAGCCATGCTGATCTGTGATGAGCCGACCACCGCCCTGGATGTCACCATTCAGGCGCAGATCCTGGATCTCATCAATGAGTTAAAGGAAAAGACCGGAACCTCTGTTATGATGATCACCCATGATCTTGGCGTTATCGCAGAGGTTGCCGACGATGTGATGGTCATGTATGCAGGAAAGGTGGTTGAGCACGCAACCTGTGACCAGATCTTTGACAAGCCGATGCACCCCTATACCGACGGCCTGATGAAATGCATTCCGAAGCTGGATGATGACGATACCAAAGAGCTGAGCGTCATCAGGGGCATGGTGCCGAGCTTCGATGACATGCCGGCCGGATGTGCATTCTGCCCGCGGTGCCCGGAGGCCCGCGAGATCTGCCGTCAGAGGATGCCGGAGCTGGTTGAGACAGAGGGCCGCAGAGTGCGATGCTTTAAATATACGAAGGAGTGGGAGGAGAACATCTGATGAGTGAAGTAAATGAAAATACCCCTCTTCTGGAGGTTCGGAACCTGCGCAAGCTCTTTGCGGGAAAATCTTCCTTCCTCCAGAAGGATAAGTCGTGGATCAAGGCGGTAGACGATGTATCCTTTACCCTGAATCCGAAGGAAACCCTGGGGGTGGTAGGAGAGTCCGGCTGCGGAAAGTCCACCATGGGACGCTCCGTGCTCCGTCTGATCGAGCCGACCTCCGGTGAAATCTTCTATAAAGGAAAGGATTTCACGAAGGCAAGCGGTCAGGAGCTGCGGAAAATGCGTGCGGATATGCAGATCATTTTCCAGGATCCGTATGCATCTCTGAATCCGAGAATGACGGTCGGTGAGATCATTGCCGAGCCGTTGAATATCCAGAAGCGCTATAAGACGCAGGAGGAGACCCGGGCCCAGGTGTTAAAGGTGATGGAGGTCGTAGGACTGAACACCAAATATTACAACCGTTATCCGCACGAGTTTTCCGGTGGCCAGCGCCAGAGGATCGGTATTGCCCGGGCCATTGTGCTGGGGCCGTCCCTGGTGGTCTGTGATGAGCCGGTATCCGCACTGGACGTTTCCATTCAGTCCCAGGTGCTGAATCTGTTGCGTCAGCTGCAGGAATCCATGGGAATGGCATATATCTTCATTTCCCACAACTTAAGCGTCATCAAGCACATCTCAGACCGTGTCATGGTCATGTATCTGGGGCATGTGGTAGAGCTGGCAGATAAAAAAGAGCTGTTTGCGAATCCGTCCCATCCGTACACCCAGGCGCTGCTGTCTGCGATTCCGGTGCCGGAGCGCCATTCTAAGAGAAAGAAGATCATTCTTCAGGGCGATCTGCCGAGCCCGGCAAACCCACCGTCCGGATGTATCTTCCACACCCGCTGCTTCATGGCACAGGAGATCTGCTCTACGCAGAAGCCGGAGCTTCAGGATATCGGAGGCGGCCATCTCTGCGCCTGCCATTTCTGCAATGGTGCCTGTGCGCAGAACGGAGCCGCAGAAAATAACAAACTGTGAAGCTATTGAACAGTTGATGATCAAATTCATTGGGGAGGCATAGAAGTATCATGAAGATTACAGATATTAAGACCTACAGAATGCAGGTGCCGCTGGTGCGCCCGTTCCGCATAGCACTGGGGCTCATCACCCATGCGGTTAGCTGTCTGGTGGAGGTTGAGACCGATGAGGGCATCATCGGCTATGGCGAGGGTTCTCCGGGACCGCTGATCACCGGTGAGAATCTGGATGGAACCATTGCCACCGTAGAGCGTCTGAAGGAAAAACTCATCGGCATGGATCCGCGGGATATTGAGGCGATTTATACGGTGATGAACCGCACCGTAGCTTACGCAGGTACCGCAAAGGCAGCCATTGACCTGGCATGCCATGACATCATCGGCAAGAGCACGAAGCTTCCGCTGTACAAGGTGCTGGGCGGACTTTCCGGTGAGATCGAGACCGACATGACTGTGGGTATCGATGATCCGGCAGTCATGGCTGAGCGCGCAAAAGCGTATGTACAGGCCGGCTTCAACGTGATCAAGACCAAGGTCGGTGTAGACTTTGCTTCCGATCTGGCTAGAGTTCGTGCGATCCGTGAGGCAGTCGGTGACCAGGTGAAGATCCGCCTGGACGCAAACCAGGGCTGGAAAGCCAAAGAGGCTGTGGAACTCATCAACCGCCTGAACGAGTACGACATTGAGCTGGTAGAGCAGCCGGTTCCGCGCTTCGATTTTGAGGGACTGAAGTTCGTAACCGCCCACAGTTCTGTGCCGATCATGGCAGATGAAAGCTGCTGGGATTCCAAGGATGCCCTGCAGCTGGTTTCCCAGCGTGCAGTCGATCTCATCAACATCAAGCTGATGAAGTGCGGCGGCCTGTATGAGGCAAAGAAGATCACCGCGATCGCAGAAGCAGCCGGCGTGGAAGTTATGCTGGGCTGCATGGCTGAGGAGAGCGGCATCGGTGTAACCGCGGCAGCTTCCCTGGGCGCTGCATTAAAGAACATCACCCGTGCCGACCTGGATGCGACCTTCTCCTTAAAAGAGCTACCGTATGAGGGCGGCTTTACCGTAAAGGATACCAGAAACCTGATCCTTTCCTCTGAGCCGGGGCTTGGCATCAAACGTCTGAAAAAGGAGATGCTGGCATGAATCGTATGACACAGGAGGGCAAAGCAAAGCTGGAAGAGCTGGTTGCCCGTGTAATGAAGGACGGCGAGGCGCGCGGTATCGCGGTGGGCATCGTCAATGCTGCCGGAGAACTCCAGTATGAGCGCTGCTTCGGGTACCGGGATGCAGAGAACAGGCTCCCGATCACCAGAGATACCATCTTCGGTATGGCATCCGTAACCAAATCCTTTACGGCACTGTCCATCATGCAGATGCAGCAGGATGGCATTTTAAAGGTAGATGATCCGGTTTCGAAATATATTCCGGAGTTCACCAACAAGAACCAGTCTGAGCCGGTAAAGCTGTGGCATCTGATGTGCCACAGCGGCGGCTATTTCCCGCTTCCGCGTATTGTTGTGGATCGGACCGCCCGAGAGATGGGCATTGCGGATTCTCTGGATGCAGAGCTCATCTATCGGGAAGACTTCGCAGAGGAAGGCATCCGCCGTGTGGCAGGACGCCTGGACTCCCAGACCCGCTTTACCGGCCGCCCGGGACAGCGCATGAGCTACTGCAACGACGGCTTCGGCCTGCTGTCTGACATTGTGCGACGTCACTCCGGTTATGGCTCCTTTGCGGAGTATCTGGACAAGAAAATCTTAAAGCCGATCGGTATGGAGCGCAGCAATATCAGCTTTATCCGCAACAGCCTGAATGAAAATGCGGCAGTCCTGTATTCCCTGGAGAATGGGAGCTGGAGAGCAGACCGTGATTACCAGAATGATGCCTTCGTTCTGCACGGCGGCGGCGGTATGAAGTCCACGCTGAGTGACATGCTGAAATATGCCGTCATGTATTTAAATGAAGGAATGGCCGGAAACGGAAACCGCATCGTGGACCGTTATTCTGTCCAGGAGATGGAAAAGCCGAGACAGTTCATGAAGCCGGGCGTATACTATTGCTACGGCCTGGAGACGAAGCAGTTAGGAGACCGCACCGTCTATGAGCACGGAGGCAGCCTGCCGGGCGTGTCCTCCAACTTCTCCTTCTGCCCGCAGGAGGAGGTCGGCATTGTGGTATTGTGCAACACCATGGATGTCTCCGTGGCAGCCATCGCAGACGCAGCTCTTCGCGCTTACTGCGGCCTTGAGGTCGAGGCAGAGCGCCAGGATCACGCAGAGCGCAGCTGGAGCAAAGAAGAACTGGCAGAGTTAGCCGGAAACTATGTATCCGGCGAAGGCGACGCTTTCACCCTGACCGGGGAGAATGGAACGCTGGCTATGGCAGTGAACGGAAAACCGGTACCTCTTCAGGCAGTATATCCGTGGCAGGGTATGGTGCGCAGAACTTATTCTGACATCTACCTGACCGCGATCCGTGACGAAGAAGGCCACGTATTCGCAGCCCGCTACGGAAGCCGTATCTTCCCGAAGGAAGTATAATTATTTTAAGAGATTCCTGATTTCTGAAAAGATTTTTGCAAAGATTTTTGCAAAAAACAGGAATCTCTTTACTTTTAGAAAAATAAGATTTATAATAGGCAATGTTTCTACAAGCATGCAGGCGTAGTTCATTGGTAGAACATCAGCTTCCCAAGCTGAGGAGGCGGGTTCGATTCCCGTCGCCTGCTTTTTTAGACCGCGCGAGAATGTGCCCTGGCACATTCTTTTTTTCATTTTCTGCTCTTGACGCAATCCCTATATCTTGCTATGATGATTTACAACATTAAACTGAAAAAGTATCGGGCAGATTTTAGTGAGCGGATATGAAACAGGGAATGTGGTATAACAATTCTTGCGAAAAAAAGGAGCTGCATATGGAAGAGGAGAAAAAATTAGAGTTTCGCGGTGGAGTCGGCATGTCGCTGATCCCGGTTGGCATCTATGTGTTTTTCTGCATGGTGCTGTTTATTGGTTTTAAGGCATTTAACATGGAAGCGTTAGCAGTGGGCGGTTTTCTGGCTCTGCTGATCGGAGGCGTATTTTGTACCAGCTACAGTAGGTTCTGGGACAGTGCGGTTCGCGGTATTTCTTCCATTACATCGGTATCTGTTGTAGTGATTCTGCTGTTAGTCGGCATGTTCAGTGCGCTGATCAAGCTCTGTGGCCTGTCCGGCGGTTTCGTGTGGATTGCCAATGCAGTCGGCATGAAGGGCGGCATCTTCGTAGCCTTTACCTTCATTGCCACCTGTATCGTGTCCACGGCCACCGGTTCCTCCATCGGAACCATGTTCATTGCCTTCCCGATCTTCTATCCGGCGGGCATGATGTTAGGCGCAAATGAGATGATGATGGCGGGCTGTATCGTATCCGGGGCGATCTTCGGTGACAACCTGGCTCCGATTTCCGATACCACCATTGCATCCGCATCTACCCAGCAGTTTAAGAACGGAACACCGGCCGATATCGGCGGCGTGGTAGCCAGCCGTATCAAGTATTCCGCAGTGGCAGGCATCATTACCATTGCACTGTTCGCGGTACTTGGCGGAATCGGCGGAACCTACGAGGGCGGTTCCATTGACGCGGCAGCAAATCCGGTGTCTCTGGTGATGCTGATCCCGGTTGTGCTGATGCTGGCAGTCTCCACCAAAACCCGGAACATTTACGAGGGCATTCTGGTGGGTCTTGCAGTCGGCACATTCACCGGTCTTGCAGCCGGTCTCTTCACTCCGGCCCAGGTTTTCTCCAATGATGCAGCCAACAATGCGGCAGTCGGCTTTCTGATCGACGGCATCAACAATATTCTGCCGACCTGTGCGCTGGTTATTTCTGTATTTGGAATTATGGGCGTGCTGACCGATGCCGGAATGCTGAACCTGATCGCGGAGAAGATTCTTGGCAGCAAGATGGCAGAGAGTGCCCGCGGCGCGGAGCTGGTCTGCATGGCAGGCATTTCCTTCACCACCATTTTACTGGGCGGTGTGACCAGTGCTTCCATTCTGACCTTCGGACCAATCTTAAACAAGATCGGAGCAGCCAGAAACATCCATCCGTACCGCCGCGCGAACCTGTTAGACGGCACGGCCAACAGCCTTCCGGCTATCATCCCGTTTATGAGCGTGTTCGTCTTCATCGGCTCTGCCCTGACCGGACTTTCTCCGGTAACGGTCGCTGCCGGAACCATTTACGGATTTGCGCTGTTTATCGTATTCCTGATCGCAGTGGTCACCGGATGGGGATGTCAGAAAGAGGAGTAACATGGACGATACCTTTGAGTTATATGATCTGAAAGTAGAAGTGGTGGCCGGCAGCCGTCCCATGGTCTGCAGCCACAAGGTGGGCGATTATTTCCTGGTGCAGGGCGAGAATCTGGTGTTCCCGGAGAATACCTCCTTTTCCATGTATTCCCTGAGCGCCCTGCTCCCGGTGCTTCCGGCCAAGGAGCGGCCTCTGCATCCCAATGACTGGATGCTGTCCGATACCGAGATTGCCTGTCCGGATCCGAACTGCGGGGCACGGTTTAAGATCACCCGGATCGGAAAACGGATCCAGAGCCACGGACAGTGTACCGTGGTGCCGTTAGGGAAAGCAGAGAAATAAGGTAACTGTTCAGTAGGTCTGCGCATTTGCTGCGCTGGCCGGAACAACAGAACCTGCGTATGCCAGGTTCAAAGGAGAATAGAATATGCAGAAAAAATGTCAGTTTAAAAATGGATATACCTTCAACCGTGTCATCAATGGCTGCTGGCAGCTGTCTGCCGAGCACTGCCTGCAGGGACATCTCGACTACGATGACGCCATCCGCGCTTTCCACATGTTAGTGGAGCAGGGTTTCACCACCTTCGACTGTGCGGATATCTACACTGGCGCGGAGGAAGTGCTGGGCCGTTTTGTTATGGATTTAAAGGGAACCGGACATTATCAGGAGGAGAACATCCAGATTCACACCAAATTTGTGCCGGATAAGGATGTGCTGCCGGTCATCAACATGGAATACACCGAGGGCATCGTGGACCGTTCCTTAAAGCGCATGCACCGCGAAGCGCTGGATCTGGTGCAGTTCCACTGGTGGGATTTTGACGTGCCGGGCATGCTGGATACTGCCTTTGATCTGGTACGCCTCCAGGAGAAGGGCAAGATCCGCAACATCGGTATGTGCAACATGGACACCAATGCCTTAAAGCTGATGGTAGACGCAGGCATTCCGGTTGTTTCCAATCAGGCCCAGTATTCTGTATTTGACCGCCGCCCGGAGCGCACCCTGTTAGACTACAGTGCCGAGCATGGCATTTACACCTTTGCCTACGGTACACTTGCAGGCGGATTTCTGACAGAGCGTTACATGGGCAAGAAATACGAGGCACCAGAGACCCGTTCCCAGGTCAAATATATGCAGATCATTGAGGATTCCCTGGGATGGGACGGCATGCAGAAGCTGCTTCCGGTCTTAAAAGAGATCGCAGAGCATCACGGCGTTACCATTGCCAACGTGGCAACCCAGTACATCTTAAACCAGAAGAGTGTAGGCGCTGTCATGGTCGGAACCAGAAACTCCAAACATGTCCAGTCCAACATCCAGACCCTGCAGTTTGACTTAACCGCAGACGAGATGAAGACCATCCGCGACTTCATCAGCCGGTACCCGACCCCGGAGGGCGAGTGTTATGAACTGGAGAGAATTTCTCCACGCTATAAGGGGATCATTTTAACCGACCGCAATAACGTGGAGAAATAAAAATTTTATTCCTGTTCCATTTCTGCGTTGACATAATCCTCGCAGGATCGCATAGCCTCAATGGTCTTTGCAAAGAGCTCATCCAGCTCCCATCCCAGACGCTCGGCACCGGTGCGGATGACATCGCGGGAGCATCCGGCTGCGAACTTTTTATCTTTGAATTTCTTCTTTAAGCTGGACACCTCCATATCTTTGGTGCTTTTGGATGGGCGCATGCGGGCGGCTGCGCCGATCAGGCCGGTCAGCTCGTCTGCGGCGAACAGCACCTTCTCCATCTCATGAACCGGCTCCACATCGCAGCAGATGCCGTAGCCGTGAGAGCAGATGGTGTGGATCATGTCATCGCCAACGCCGCCCGCCTTTAACAGCTCCGGTGCCTTGATGCAGTGCTGCTCCGGATATAGCTCAAAATCAATATCGTGGAGCAGTCCGCAGATTCCCCAGAAATCTTCCTCATCCCCGTAACCCAGTTCCTTTGCGTACCAGCGCATGACACCTTCCACAGTGAGACCGTGCAGGATATGGAACGGCTCCTTGTTGTATGCTTTCAGTAAGTTGAATGCTTCATCTCTTGTGATCTGACTCTTCATTTCGTGTTGCCTCCTAATCTGTAATTCTGCTTTCTGTCCTGCATTTCCCGGGTGTTCTGAAAGCAGTGTCTGAAATTTTTTCCATTATACTGCGTTTGTTTCAAATTGTTAAGAAGTTTTTGTTTAGGAGATCTGCGCATTTGCTGCGCTGACCGTACGAAAACATGGGATTTTTGCTCGTGACTGTGAAGCTATGGAACAGTTACGAAGTTTTATTGGGAAGGATCAGCTTTGGATTTCCGCAAAGATCTCATCAGCCGGTTTTCTTGGCAGCAGAACCAGGCGCCCACGCACCCGGAACAGAAAAAGCCGCCTGCGGCGGGATCGGCGGACACAGCGAACTATTTCATCGGGAACAAAGCCCTGGCTGGCAAGGCGTTCCCGCCGGACCGGTTCACTGGCGATCCAGACGATACGGGCATCAGAGGCAGGGGGAATGTGACTGAGAGGAAGAACCATGGAACCTCCCGGAAAAGTTTGCGGCGGTCCTGTGACAGGAAAAGT
Organism: Prevotella sp. P5-108; assembly: GCA_963645005.1. Taxonomy (GTDB): domain Bacteria; phylum Bacillota; class Clostridia; order Lachnospirales; family Lachnospiraceae; genus Brotaphodocola. The sequence continues at coordinate 27,763 of CAVIRL010000001.1, read as the reverse complement.
ATCCGGGGTCATACAGACCGGTGCGTAATTACCATAAGATATGCGGGAATTCCCGGAAAAGAGCTTGCCACCGCATAGTTTCTCATGTAAAATGAGACACAGTCGTGCGCTTGGGGCTGTCATGCAGCGGTACCCGAAGCGGAAAGCATTGCAGGATACAGCGCGATATTGGATTTTGAGAGGAGTTTTGAATGAGCATTTTAAATGTAGAACATCTGAGCCACGGATTTGGTGACCGGGCTATTTTCCAGGACGTTTCCTTCCGTCTGTTAAAGGGCGAGCACATCGGTCTGGTCGGCGCAAACGGTGAGGGTAAATCCACCTTCATGAACATCATCACCGGCAAACTGCAGCCGGATGAGGGCAAGGTCGAGTGGGCAAAGCATGTGCGCGCCGGTTATCTGGACCAGCATACGGTGCTGGAGAAGGGAATGACCATCCGCGACGTGTTAAAAAGCGCCTTTGCATATCTGTTTGAGATGGAAGAGCAGATGAATGCCATCTGTGACAGGATGGGCGAAGCATCTGAGGACGAGATGAACGCCATGATGGAGGAGCTGGGCACCATTCAGGATCTTTTGATGGCTCATGATTTCTATATCATTGACAGCAAGGTGGAGGAAGTCGGCCGCGCCCTGGGACTGCAGGAAATCGGCATGGATAAAGATGTTTCCGAACTTTCAGGCGGCCAGCGTACCAAGGTGCTCCTGGGCAAGCTGCTTCTGGAGAAGCCGGATATCCTGCTTTTAGATGAGCCGACCAACTATCTGGATGAGCAGCACATTGAGTGGCTGAAACGTTATCTGCAGGAGTATGAGAATGCCTTTATTCTGATCTCCCATGATATTCCGTTCTTAAACAGCGTCATCAACCTGATTTATCACATGGAAAACCAGAAGCTGGACCGTTATGTGGGTGATTATGATCATTTCCAGGAGGTTTACGCAGCGAAGAAGGCGCAGCTGGAGGCAGCCTACAAGCGTCAGCAGCAGGAGATTGCGGAACTGGAGGATTTCGTGGCCCGCAACAAGGCAAGAGTTTCCACAAGAAACATGGCCATGTCCCGCCAGAAAAAGCTGGATAAGATGGACGTCATTGAGCTGGCAAAGGAGAAACCGAAGCCAGAGTTTCATTTCATGGAAGCCCGTGCCGCAGGCAAGATGATCTTCGAGGCGAAGGATTTGGTGATCGGCTACGGCGAGCCGCTGACCCGCCCCTTTGACATCAGCATGGAGCGCGGCGAGAAGGTGGTTTTAAAGGGCTCCAACGGAATCGGAAAGACCACCCTGTTAAAGAGCATTCTGGGTCTGATCCCGGCGCTGTCCGGCAGTGTAGAACTGGGAGATTATCTGTATCCGGGCTATTTTGAGCAGGAGATGGCACCGGGCAATACCACCACCTGTATCGAGGAAATCTGGAAGGAATTCCCGTCCTACACCCAGTATCAGGTGCGTTCCGCCCTGGCAAAATGCGGCCTGACTACCAAGCATATCGAGAGTCAGGTGCGTGTCTTGTCCGGTGGGGAGCAGGCAAAAGTAAGATTATGTAAACTGATCAACCGGGAGACCAATGTACTGCTTCTGGACGAGCCGACCAATCATCTGGATGTAGATGCCAAGGAAGAACTGGCCCGGGCCTTAAAGGCTTACAAAGGCAGCATCCTTTTGATCTGCCATGAGCCGGAATTCTACGAGGGCTTTGCCACCCGCGTGGTAGACTGCAGCGAGTTCTGCCTGCGCGGTTAAGAACCCGGAGTCATGCAGGAGCTATACCGCTCTGCCCATGGTATGGTTCCTGCCCGCATGGCAGTTTTTGTCGGTTTGTGTCATCTTTTGTTGATGAACTTTTCTTGTACTGGTATCGTTACTGTGCTATGATGGTGACACAGTAACGATTGATCTGAGATTCTGTTTTTCTGTTATCTTTAGGTTACATTCATTTAGTATCACACTCATTTATTTTTATGTTTCGTTATGATCACGTTCATTTCTCTGTTTTAAAGTGTTTTTCTTGTTCAGAGTTTTAACAGAAGATGAATTTGAATTCTTTTTGTTTTCAGTTTTATCAGTAGGCTGTCAGTAATTTGCAGCTCATGGCGCAGTTCGCGCGTTTTTACACAGGATCAGAATACAAAAACAGGATCGCAGGAGGAGAGAGGGGGAATGCGATGCAGTCAGAACGAGGAAGCAAATATCTGCTTCTGGTACTTTGTGCATGGACCATTCTGGCGGCGGGGCCGGCATTGACGGTTTATGGAGCCGGAACCGGGCCGGAGCCGGATGGTCAGGCAGCCGAGAAACAGGAGACAACAAAACTGCAGGAAATATCGCAAAGCAAAGCAATTCAGATCCGGCACTGGAACATTGGGGACACGGTCACACGGAAAATCGGAGGAACATCCTATCGTTTTCGATGCATTGACCAGAATTATGCGGACCATATGGATTACCACAGAAAGGGTGCCTTGTTTTTGTGTGATGAGGTTATACCAGCCAATGTCGGTTCCCGTTACGAATTTGAGATGCCGGAGGATGCTTCTCATGGCTACATCTACTATCCCGGACCTATCGTGTGCTTTGGAGACACAGCGGATTATAAATATTCCGCTGTCCGTGCGTGGCTTTCCGGGTCAGCAGAGAATTTTTCAGATGCGGAAATGGTAAACACCGGTGTGGAACGGGCCTATGAGGGCCAGACAGGAGCGGAGCTGTGGGAACAGTTTCCGGGAGATGAACTGACTGCGCAGTATCTGGGCAGTCAGAAGCTGGAGGATCAGTTGTTTATCCTGTCTGTGGACGAGGCATACCGGTACCGGAACTGGCTGTGGCGGTTTGGCCCGGCGAAAAAGCGGAATCCGGAAACGCAGACCAGTGAATTCTGCAAAGGATACTGGCTTCGCACGCCCTGCGGGAATGCAGAGGGAAGTCAGGTTTATATCGTGGATCTGGTGCAGGGAAATATCCGGCCGGAAGCGGTGAGGACGGATCTACGGCTGTCAGACAGAACGGAGGGGCAGAAAACGAGGGAACAGACCGGAACAGCAGGGAGCAGGAATGTGCCAAAGACAGAGGACCGGAAAACAGACATGGATGAAGAATTACGTGTAACAGGAACAACAGGGGTGCGGCCGGCTTTCGTGCTGCCGCAGTTGTAGGATAAGGGGGATGTATGAGAAATAACCAGAAGAAATTTTACAGAAAACGCCAGACAGCGTCTGCCATGGCAGTGCTGCTGACCGTACTTTCACCGGGCGTTTTTCCGGCGGGAATTGCCATGGCAGAGAATGCCGGCGCCTGGGTGCCGGAAGGGAAATCCGGCTTTACGAGGGCAACGGAGAGCAATGCACGTTTGAATTTTACCGAAACAGAGGAGGATAATTCCGGAGAGATAGAGCTGGAAGCGGATCTGGCAACGGCTTCGGATGCTTTCATGGGGACAGAAATTGCGACCTCATCGGATCTGCCGATGCTGGCGGCCCAGGTTCCGGTAACCGGAGATCTGTGGGAGGACTGGAATGGCAATGTGAATTTCCCGGGAGAGGGAACGAGGGAATCTCCTTATCAGATTGAAACACTGTCTCATCTGATGGGCCTGGCTGAGTCAGTCGCAGCCGGAAATGATTATGAAAGCTGTTATTTTGAACTGGCACAAAGTCTGGATCTTGGCGGACTTTCCATCAACCGGGGAGACTGGAACCCAATTGGCTGGTACCGCAGCCGTTCGGAATTAAACGGGGAGGTTTCCACACCGTTTCGCGGCTATTTTGACGGATGCGGCAATACCATAACCGGTCTGAAGATTGCCGGTGAGCTGGATGGAAAAACGAATCTGGGCCTGTTCGGTGTGATTGATGGAGGCAGTGTTGAGAATCTGGAAATCCAGTGCGATCAGGTGCGTGGAAGCGACCGGGTTGGAATTCTGGCAGGAACCGTAAAGAATGGTGCCGTGATCCGGAACGTGACAGTGTCTGGTTATGTGTATTCCGGCCATAATGCAGGCGGCATTGCAGCGGTGCTTTGCGGAAGCGGAAAAGGAACGGCTGCCGGTACGCAGCTTCAGGAATCCGATGGCTCGGTCATCGTGGAGAACTGCCGGGCAGAAGGCATTTCCATGAATGGAGTAGCAGCGGATGGTGCTGTGGGAGGCATTGCCGGACATGCAGAGAAGGCTTATCTGATCGATAATGTGGTAATCACCCAGAATGGGGCATCGGACCGGATCCAGGGCAAAGGATTTGTAGGCGGGATTGCCGGAGTCATGACCCTGAGCGGTATTTACAATTCGTATGTGAATGGCACGATCGGCGGAAACGGGAGCTGTGCCGTCGGAGGCATTGTCGGAAAATACGAGAGCGGCAATCTGATCCTGGCCCGCATGGCGGGAGTCATTTCCAGGACGAATAATGGCAGCGCATCCAGAGAGGGAACCTTTGTCGGAACCAGGGACAGCAGTGCCCGCTTCACTTATGGAACAGAACGTGACAGCCGCATTTCTTATCTGTTTACGAACACGCTGGCCAAGGCAAAGCAGGTGTTTGGCAGTACCATCGACGGAGATAACCGCTTTGCGGAGGATGCGCATATTGGTTACTGGTCTGATCTGGAACGAAAGTATAAAACGGTAGCAGGTCAGATTGAGTATGACTGCGGGGATCGCTTCTTCTATGAGGAGCTGGAGGATGGTATCCGCTATATTGTTACCCAGAAGCTGGGCCGTGGATTTACCATGGAAGGCTATAAAAAAGACCTGCCGTTTGCCCTGGATCATTTCGCTCCGGGCTTCATGGGAGAACCGACCAGGGGCTATCTGGTCTACATTCCGCGGATCGATGCCCGGAATGCCAACGGGACATATGATACCGATGTGGCAGCAATGTCGGCGATTTCTTCAACAGGCAGTTCCTATTACCGGGACATTGACAAAGATCATCCGTCAGCCATCAAGGCCGGAGCAGTGGTGACGGTGGCCACTGCTCCGAAAAATACGGCGGAGGACCGCTATCAGATGGTGGTGGACCTTCATGCAGCCGGAGGAGTAAAGCCACCCACTTATCTGGATGAGGATGAAGAGGAACAGCCGATGCAGTATGTGAGCGGAGGTGCTTACTCGTTTATTATGCCGGAATGTGACACAGAGCTTCGCGCAGAATACGAAAAGGTGACCACGAAGCTGACGGCAGATCCGGCTGAAACACGGATCTCCATTGTGCAGACCCGCAGCGGAGATCGTAAAAACCCGCAGATCGTGACAGAGGTAAAAAATGCGGATGGAATTCTGATCGCCCGCTATGTGGACGGAAAACAGGATCACAGTGTGGAGGTGCAGCCGGTTCTTGTGCATGCAGAGCATAACGGAAACGGACAGACAGCAGACCGGACTGTGCGCTGGATGATTGATGATACGGATCTTCTGGAAAATCGTTCTGAGACTGGTTATACCATGAAGGACGCACTGGTCATGCCGAATATGAACTCTGCGTTTATTACCAATATTGTAAACCGTGAAGTAAAAGCCCAGGCCCAGAACCAGTACCGGGAAAAAATCCGTGATACCGTGTATACACGATACGGAGTGGTTTCTGCGGTAACCAATCCGGAGACATCGGTCAATCATCAGGCACTTTACGCAAACTGCCGTGTGGCGGTGGATTTTCAGATCGTGGACCTGACAACGGTGCGTGTAGAAAATTTGAAATTAAATCAGGATGAGGTGCTGTTTACAGTAACCAGAAAGCTGACCGGAAGCTGCTATCAGCCGGTGGAGAGCATCACCGTTTCGGAGCCGGTAGTGCTGACGGTGGCACTGGAGCCGGAGCATCCATTTTATGAGCAGGTAAGCTGGAAGGATGCGGAGAGCGGAAAGAACCTTCAGTTAGAGTCTTCCGGGGCAAACCGGCAGAACTGCAGGCTTACACCCGTGTGGGATCCGGCAGGAGAAAGCAATCCGGCCTGGATCCAGAATCTGATCAACCGGGACCGGGCTCTGAAAAAAGAGAAACCGTTGGAAAAGGTGAGTGGAAACGGCACCTGGGAAGAACTTGTCACGGCAGTCAGTGAAGACCAGACACACGGACATATTCAGGCTCAGTGCCGCGTCAGGATTGCGTTTGTCACCGTGGATGAGACTGTGGCAAGAGTCAGCACAGGAGGCTCCGGCGGGGGTGGCGGTTCCTCAAAAGGGTCCGGAGGTGGAGGCAGCAGCTCCAACGGAATTACCTCCGGAGGGGTAACTACGGTGGCAGGTCCGTCGCTTCCTTCCTATGTTGTGACAGGAACCTGGATGCAGAATGCGGCCGGACAGTGGATGTTTGCAGACAAGGAACGTACTTATGCGAAGGAATGGGCAGCAGTTCACAATCCGTATGCCAGCACGGCAGCCGGGCAGAGTGTTTATGACTGGTTCCGGTTTGACGAAAATGGATTCCTGGTGACCGGATGGTATCAGGATGCAGATGGAAACCGGTATTACCTGAATCCATCTTCTGACGGAACACAGGGCCGTATGCTGACCGGCTGGAACTGGATTGACGGACAGTGTCTGTACTTTGAGGAAGAATCGAACGGAACGCGAGGCGCCCTCCGGTGCAATGCAGTTTTGCCGGATGGAAAACAGACCAATGAAAATGGCGCGTGGATCGTGAATGGCGTGGTGCAGCGTCAGGAGACGGGACAGTAGGGCAGAATCGGACCGGTATTTGCCTGGCGCGAAGGAGAAAAGGCAGCTATTTGCATGATGTGTGAATGGCTGCGGGAGAACAGGGGAAACAGGTGTATGAAAAAACAAATGGATCAAAAGATGAGAATTGTACGGCGTGCGGCAGCGTGGCTTCTGGCGGTGGTTATGATCAGCGGAAAACTGCTTCCGGCCATGATGATGCTGCCGTGGAAAGCCCAGGCGGCCCAGCAGGGGGATACCATCACAGCTTATGGAGCGGGATTTCACCATTACTGTATCGATGGAGCCGGAGCAAACCGGGCGTTGATCGATGGAGATACATACGAATACATTCTTCCATCGGAGACGCTGAGCCGGGAGGAAACAGCACTGATATTCTGGGGAATGCTGACTTTGCAGGCAAGTTTTGGCAATGTGCCGCAGATCAATGCAGTGATCCAGAATATTAATGCAGGAGCTGCGGCACAGGGGGTTCCGGCAATTACCGGTTTTGTCACGGAAGCAGATTTAAAACTATTGATCCATTCCTCTGCTGTGCGGGAAAAATATCCCTGGCTGAAAGCGGTACTTGCCCGGGAGGAAACGTATCTGCAGCTGGCGGGGCTGCTGGGAAATGGCGCATCAGCGGAAGGCGTGCCTGCCGTGTTGCAGGGGCATACCCAGACCAGCAGTCCGGCACTTCTGACGCCTTCCCGGAGCGTGGAGCGGCCCGGCGAATATATCCTGTCTTTTGATCCATCTGGAACGGATGCGGAATTTATCCGCAGTGTTCCGCTGAAATTTTCTTCTACCGGGGCGGAGGGATCCTTTACCGGGCAGCTGCCGGAAGGCTGGATCTGTCAGAAAACGGATACGGAGATTCGTCTGACCAGTACCGGAGCAGGCGGTCTTCTGTATCTGATGTTTGATGTCCGGGGCACCAGGTATGGGAGCGGAGGAGGAAGCTTTTCTTCTCCGGAAGAAGTGTACGAGCAGTGCCTGCAGATCTGGCGGTGCAGCCGATGCGCCGGGACCCATCGTCAGATGTACAGTGGTGCGGCACCGCTGACGGCCCATCAGAGACTGGCATTTGTGGAGGTACAGGCTCCAACGTTGTGTTATTATGCGGGGATTGGAGGAGGTACGACAGTCAGAGAGGGCGGAAGTATAGACTTTGAGATTTACCGCCACGAGGAGGACTGGACTTCTTCTTATAATGTTCGTCTGAGAAAGCAGGATCATGAGACAGGACAGCCTTTGGAAGGTGCTGTATTTTCCTTATATGAACGGTTTGATGACAAAGGCGAGATTCACATGGACCGGGATGGAGCAGCTTATATTTATGCAGGCGGTGCACCTTATCAGAGCTATCACAGAGACAGTCCTGTTGTGTGGGACGATTTCCGCTTCGTGTCTGCCATGGTAACGGATGAAGACGGGGAAGCCAGAAAAACGGTAGAACATGGCTATCATTATGACAAGACTTTCTGCGACGGCCATCCGGCACCTGTTTTTGTTCCGGTTCCGGAAGAAGAGGAGGATGAGGAGACCGGAGAAATTGAAAATCAGGCGGAAATTGATGCTGCAAAAGAGGAAAACCGCCGTCTGGCAGCGCTCTGGATGAACACCAGTGCTTCCTGCGAAGCCTGGTCTTCGGAAACATTTTCGGGAGTTCATTTTCACTGGTGCATGCCGGAAGTGGATCCGGGGGAGATTCAGCGGATTCTGTCCTCAGGCGGTGAAGAAGGAGAGACACCATCGGCAGGCCCAACCATTTCTGCAGAAGCAGAACGTGCTTTTGACGATTCCGGATGTGGGGAAGATACGCAGGAGACATATGATAATTTTATTGCGCTGCGGTACAGCTATGCCATAGCGGAGGATACGGCCAGAGAAGGTTACACACTTCACGGAAATCACCGGGATGATCTGCCGGTGGAAGTCATTACAACGGATGCCTCGGAGCATGGGGCTAATGCAGGATTTGCCGGGTTGTACAGTCATGAGATTTGTGTCAGTGACCGGGCTCAGGCAGAACCAGCCCGGATCGTGCAGGAAGCAAGGCAGCAGGCCGGAGCCGGAAGGCTGGTATCAGAAACTGAGGTGCCGGAAGTAAGAAAAGAACGGCGCTCCATCTGGCAGCGGATTCTCTCTGTCTTTTTTCCATCCCAGACCGATGAGGAGATGTTGATCGATGACCGGACCACAGAAGCCGATGGGAAAAGCCTGGCAGAGAAGGCCAGTGTGTCGGATGCACAGGCAACGAAGTCAGATGCGCAGGTGAATGCGGCTACCGGGTCGGACGCGGAGGAAGAGGATTTGCCGGTATCGTGGATTCTGAAACTGGAATTCCCGGGAGGAAAAGCGACGGCCTCCGGGGCAGAGATGGCAGCAGAGGCGGCTGTTTCCGTCCGCGGGTTCCGCTCATCCGAAACACGAAAACAGAAGGCTGGCGGCACGGATCTTTTTACGGATGCCTATAACAGCGCTTTGAATGCACAGAGCAGCGGTCAGGAGACCACGACAGGACCGGAAGACCGCTACAGTCATTGCAGCGGCCGGGACGGGGAAGATGACTGGTGGCAGATCTATGATCACAGGACCGAAGGGGAAATCCATATCAATAAGCGGGATATGGATTTGAAAGCAGGAGAGAATAATCAGTATGATTCCTACGGAGATGCACAGGGCGATGCGGTTCTGGAGGGTGCGGTGTACGGTCTGTTTGCAGAGGAAGACCTGATTCATCCGGATGGAAAAACGGGTGTTGTGTATCAGAAAAATGACTTGGTGGCGGTGGTTTCCACGGACAAAAACGGAGATGCTTCCTTTATGGCCTGTACGGAGGCACCAGGACAGTTTTACAACTATGAGACTGGACAGATAGAAAACAGGCCGGGAGGCTGGAATCTGACGGCACCGTTCAACCTTTATGATCGCAGTCAGAGCTTTGATGACTATACCGAAGACGGACAATACATAAGAACCTATCCGGATTATTCTGCGCGGAATGGGAACTGCTGGATTGGCAGGCCGCTTTTTATGGGAAGATATTATGTAAAGGAGCTAAGCCGGTCAGAAGGGTATGAGTTATCGGTAGGAAACCGGCAGGCTCCGTTTACCAATGCAGGACAGGATCTGGACAGTTATGCGGGCACGGACCGGGAGGGCTATGCGGTGGTCACGAAAGGCCTTTATGCGGAACAGCAGGTACAGTCCGGGGCCAGCGGCGCTTACGGGGATCCGGCGTTTCAGGAGCTGTTCTTTCAGGTGGCCAGTGAAAAGAGCGAAGGATTTGATCTGGCATTTTCCGGCATACCGGAGGGAAGCCGGCTGTACCGTCTGGATACTCAGTTGAAAACGAAACCAGCCCAGGTCAGCACGGGACGTTTCACAGAATCTGTGGAGACAGATCTGCTTGGCAGGCCGCTTTATGCTGTGACCGAGTATGAGGGCCAGTATCCGAGGTATTGTCCGGATGGAAGTCTGCTTACCAGAGAACGGCCAGTCAGCAGAACAGTAACGGATATAGAATGTGCGACGGAAAAAGAACTGGATGCTTCCCGCTGTGAAACGCTGATGAAGCGGGCTGAGGAAGAACTGGACGAAGCTTCGGTACTCGAAATTTTGAGAAAACCCTTCCAGAGCGAACAGCAGAATTTTGTCAAATACAAACTGGAACTGATCCTGCGGGCTAATGGAAAGGCAACACCGAAGCAGGGCAGCGGTACTGGTGCGGGAGTTCGCTATACGACTCTGGAACATCCGGTTTATGATACGGGATATCAGAGCGGAAAAGAAATCAGCTTTGGTTCTCCGGTGGTGACGCTTCAGATTCCGCGTTGTCAGGAAAATGGAGAAGCAGTGACAGTGGGAGAACTTCTGGCTTCCCTGCTGGATTATTATCAGGAGAATGCGTATTATTCTTACGGCGGTCTGGATGGGATACAGGAGATGGAAGATACCTGGGAAATCGCGGTGTATGCGGGCCGTGCAGGCAGTCCGGAGTGCTTTTATGTTCCGGAGAAGGGGGAAAGGAGCGCAGCATTTTATCTGCGGGTTCCCTATGTACCGGGGGATGCCTCAGAAACACCCAGATACTGTTATGCAGTGTATACAGAGGGGGATGAAGAGGAAAGCTTTGGCACATATACCGGTTTTCAGAACGGAGATGAGCATGGGCTGGGACGCGTGTCCGCAGTGCTGGTTCCGGATGCCATGGCGGATTCGGACGGAAGTCTGGTGACTCGCTGCATTTCAGAAACGGTCTACTATGAACCAGGAGAAATTCCGCTGGATGCAGACGGAAACCGCATTCCTAAGATTTGTTACACAGAGGAGACCGTGCCTGGTGAGACACAAAAGCTGTATGGAAACTGGACTGAGATTGCAACAGGCGATCAGGCAGGAGTCTGGCATGTGGAGAGCAATTATACCGATTTTTATGGAAATGCGCACAGGGATGAAGAGAGACAGGAATATCAGTTTAAGCTGGTATTGCCCGGATCGGAACAGGTTGTACTGTCCGGGGAAGAGGCAGCCATGGTTTCCGGAAACTGGAGTGCAGGGGATATCATGGGCCGCGCTTCGTATTATCTGGCAGTGAAACAGGCATCAGTGCGGGCCTGCCTGGATTATGCGTCGGGAACAGAGGGAGAAGAAAACAGCTTTGTGAGACGTGTGGTCCTGCTTTATCCGGGACAGGACGAGGTATGGCAGGATGGATCCGGAAAGCCGGGAAACGGGACGCAGGCAGAGCCGCTGGCTGTAGAGGAGCGGAGCATCCGTCAGAGAATCCGGGTCAGCAAAACGATTGAGGAAACATCGTACCGCAATACCAGTTCTTACGCGGATGCGCATGAGGACTGGTGGACCAGACAGTATAGCGGGAAAACAGCAGTAGAGAACTTTCGTTTTAAGGCTTATTTAAAATCCAATCTGCAGAATCTGTACCGGAACGAGCAGGGCGAGATAATCTGGCAGGACCGCAAGGGAACAGAGCGGACTTTTGCGGAGCAGGAGCAGGCAAATGCGGCATTTCCGGAAAAGGTGAACCGGATTTATACCAGGGTTCTGCACCGCACAGATCCGCTGTACAAAAATACAGCGGATTCCGCAATCTGCAATACACAACTGTATGCTTACGAGGATGGACAGATTCAGGAACAGCAGGCATCGGGCTATACGGCGCTGCTGGAAACAGTGGAAGCACTTGTGGAAGATGGGGAGAAGGTACGGACGGCAGCACGCCCGAATTATGAGAAGTTTTTTGATGCCATTGAGACAGCGAATCACGACAAGTGGGATGAAGCAGCTCCGACGTATACCAGCTGGCGGCCGGTGGGCAACGCGGCGAACCGCAGCGAGGATACACTTTGGAATACCCGGGTTTCAGACCGTGTGCGGCAGTTCGCCATCACCTGGTATCTGGATGATGTGGCAGCAAAGCTCATACAGGAAGATGGAAGTAGTGCTTCTGGAGAGACAGCCTTTTCCGATGAGATTCTGGACCGCGGCATGCGGGAAGCCATTGAGAAAGCACAGAATTATCTGAAACCGTTTTTTACCTATGATCTGGATACATTGTATGCGATTGCCTGGGATGAAGAGCCGGGCGGCGGAGCGGATGGAGATCTGACCACATTGTCAGCGGATACAGCGAATCAGACCGGAGAGACGGATTCGGTTTTCGAATATTATGGGATTTCCGCCATGCTTCCTTATGGAACTTATGTGGTGGCAGAGCAGCAGCCGAAATATCCGGACCTGGAAGATTTTAAAAACCGGCATTACGAGACAGACCGGCCAAAAGAAATTGAACTTCCGGCAGTTTATGCGGACGAGGCCGGAGCAGAGGCATCACCGGGGTGCCTGGATCCGTTCTACCGGTATCAGGCTTCCTTTACAGCGGCACAGCTGGAGCAGCGTTATCAGATTCGCTTCCTGGAAGAATCGCGCGTGATTCAGGCTCACAGTACCAGAGGAGATTTTGAGATTTATCCGTACGGCCTGGAGCTTGACCGGTTCCGTAATGGAGAGCCGGAAAATCCGGCAGAGGGCGATTATGCGGCCCTGACCCAGTCGGTGTATCGGCCGGCAAAGAATTATTATAATGAAGCGGATGACCGCGCGGCAGGAGCTGTCCACTACTATCTGAGCGAGGGACAGGATGGACGGGAAGCTGTTTCGCAGGTGTATCGTTACAGTTCGGTTTCCGAGCAGGCCGGTACGGCAGATAACGTCTGGTACCCGGATGGAAACGTGACAGAGGATAATGCAGCCGGAACATGGTATCGGGATCAGGTAAGCAGTATGCAGGGTTCCCAGACAGCCTATGACGGCCGCTATGCGCCGATGCTGGTGCCATATTCTGCTGTCAGGGAGACAACCGGGGAATCCGGGGCTCTTGGATATGGCAATGTCCGATTCCGTAACCGGCTTTACACTGCAAGGCTGCGTCTGGAAAAGCTGGATTCGGAAACTCATGAGAATATTCTGCATGACGGAGCAGTGTTCCGCATTTACGCGGCAAAGCGGGATGATGCAGAAAATGGAGAGGGAAGGGTCCTTTTTTATGAAAAGGATACCCAGATCCGCGGAACAAAAGAATTCCTGACAGCTATGGGCGCAGCAGATATCCGGCCGATTTTAAGAGGCGGAGAGATCTTGGGTCGCTTCGCTGGTTTCTGGAGCAGGCTCTGGAAGCAGACCGATGATGATACGAAGCGTGATGCAGCAACATCAGCAGGTCCAACAGTTGAAAAAGAACAGATTTCCTTCTCAGAAACCTGCTATACAGGCGTTGTCCCTGCTGGTACCCCGGTATGTGAGGAGAGCGAGCAGATTCTTCTGGGTGATCGTTTTGGCCTGCAGATGGGGATGATGAAGGCATTTGCAACGGTGCGGGATGGACAGACAGCAGATGTTTCCGGGAATCTGCAGACGGTTGGATATCTGTGCACTCCGCAGCCGCTCTCAGCCGGAGCCTATGTTCTGTGCGAGACAAAACCGCCGGCTGGGTATGCACGGTCAAAGCCGGTGGCTCTGGAAATTTACTCCGATCGGATCACCTATTATCAGAACGGAGAACAGGACAGCCGGGTACTTGCGGCGGTTTATGAAGATGATGCGGATGAGCAGACAACCTATAGAACCAAACCGCAGGACCAGATTCATACGGCACGGGTCTATCTGGAAAATGAGCCGATCCGCTTAAAGGTAGAAAAGAAGGCTGCACAGGCAGAAGCCGGTGAGTCAGTGAAGGAACATACTGCGGGCGAACAGAATGTGTCCGAACATGCTGAGTCTGAACCTGAGTCAGGATATGTGCCAGGTGCGCGGATGACGCTTTTTGACGCGATTTCCCTGACACCGTCTGGTGATTCTCAGGACTTTACATATGAGGGCCTTGTGATTGAACGAGACGATGCCGGACATGTGGAGCGCATGTATGTAAAGGAAGGGTTCGGGGGAGAAAAAACGGAATTTCTCCCGGAGCAGGATGAAAACGGGCGGCTTTATACGGCATCCTGGCCCGCTGGCGTGGATCGTAACGGTGAGATCATCCAGGTGGAGGGAAATGTCTGGAATTCCGTCACGGTCATGCGCCCGGACACAGATATTTTGTACTATGACCTCAGTGATCTGAGACTGGAAATAACACCGGAGACCGATGGGAAAGACGGACGGTACCAGGCATTTGCCTGGAAAGGAGCTTCAAAATTCCTGGAATTTGAGGGCGGGGACCTGACGAAGATCACATATGACGAAAAAGATAAGATCCTGATACCGGATGCGGGAACCCACGTGTATCATCTTGGAAGAGACGGAGCCCGGGATGCCTTGGTAGATCCCTATACCGGCATGGCCTATGTAGTACGGGATTTTGACGGGACTAATGGAAGCTGGGATCAGATCCGCGGCCGGGATGGAACCGGAGCCGGGAAAAAACAGGTTCTGGTATGGCCGGTCAACATCCGCCGGGATGACTATGGAAATGTGATTGCCCGCGACAAGATCACGACTTCCCGCATGGCCCTGGTGGGAGACGGAGAAAATGCATATCTCACCGGAAGCTGGAAATCAGATTCCGGTGAGGAAAGCCACCGGGAATCTTCCATAACCCGGAATGAAAACGGACAGAATTTAAACGATGAGATCCTTCTGGATGATAACAATGGAAACTTTGAGAAAACCATGGATCCGGTCTACGACCGGCATGGACTGGTAGATTATTATCAGAGAAGCGGGGAAAGTTATGATAAGGCGGCAAAGCTGTATGACCGTAATGGTGAGTTTGTGCGTTCTCAATTTTCCGATAATCTGGAATCCTACGATCACGCGGCATATGGGGTGCAGGAGCATGGTGCCCTGCTGGATGAGGGGCAGGGTCTTTCTCACCGGAAAGGGGAAGCCTATGTGGTGGAAAATACCTGGATCACATCGGAACAGTATCCCAATGATCCGTTTACGTCTGTGATGACAGAAGGTCAGGGGGATATTCTGGAACGGGTGCCGGCGGGATGCTACATTATGGAAGAACTGAATGCGCCAGAAGGATTTATCAAAGCACTTCCCATGGGAATTGCAGTGGAAGAAACAGCTGAACTTCAGACTGTGACCATGACGGATGAGCCAACCAAAACCGAGTTTTCCAAGACAGATGGGGAAAATTCAGCGTTTGACTGTGGATATGCAGAGGGCGCGGTGCTCGGATTGTGGAAAACGGGAACCGGTATGGAGGACAGCGATTCAGATCCGGTATCAGTCTGGACGACAGACGGAGCTCCGCACTGCATTACCCATCTTCCTGTCGGGACATATCTCTGGAAAGAAATTCAGGTTCCGTCCGGCTTTGTTTCTCATGACCCGGTTCGGGTAACAGTAAAAGAACGCGCTGAAATTCAGAAGTATGAGATGAAGGAGGATCATACGCGGGTAGAAGTGGAAAAGTATTGTCTGGAAAATGGAAAAGATCACGCAGATGGGGAAATGCTGGTTGGAGGTGCCGGATTTACTCTGTACCCGGCAAAACTGGATAATGCAGGCAGCATCTGTTATGAAGAAGGAAGGCCGTTATATGAGAAAGCTTCTCCGATTGTGCATTGGATAACAGATGACGGCAGCACATACCGGAATTTCCCGGACGCGTTTGAGACTATGTATCTGGAACATGGAGCAGCGCCGGGAAGCAGTGTGATGTGGGATGCCGGAGAAGCTCTGCACCGGGCAGAATTCATGGCAGAATACCAGAAAGAGCAGATTCATCCAACAGATCCACAGCAGACTATACTGGTCTACCAGATGGAAACAGGGGCGCAGATCCGGATTGGCGTGACAAAGCAAACAGATTTACCAGCAGATCATCCGTATCGGTTTGAGTATCAGTTCAACTGGAAGGAACTTCCGGATGTGAATGCGTATGCATGCAGCTATCTGACGCTGGAAAACCGACAGAGACTGGATTATCTGCCGGCAGGAAACTGTTATGTGCTCGTGGAAACAGAAGTACCGCCGGGATTCTCCCGGGCAGAAGATACGCTGGTTACAGTAGCAGATACGGGAGAGGTTCAACTGTACCGGGTGGAGAATGAGGAAGGTACTCTGCTGATCTCAAAGGTATATGAAAACGGCACGAAAGAACTGGCCGGAGCCAGACTGGCTCTTTACCGGGCGGATGAGACGGGCGGACTGACGAAGAGCAGCAGCTATCTGTTTGATTCCTGGGTAAGCGGCAGTGACGGCCGCTATACGGAACTGGATGCCATCAATCACCGGATTCCGCAGGGATATGCCGAAGGAGATTTAAAACCCCACCGGATCCGGCGTCTGCCGGATGGGATTTACTGGCTGGCAGAACAACAAAGCCCGGCGTATTACACAACCTTTGAGCCTGTGCAGATCCTATATGAATGGCAGTCGGAAATCCGGATCGTGCGGGTAAATGACCGGCCGGCAACAGGCAGGCTGAGGCTGGAGAAAACGGATTCATCAGGCCATCCGCTGGAAGACGCAGTATTTGAACTGGCTGCTTACACGGAGGCAGCCGGGGAAAGGGAGACGGAAACAGAACCGGTCTTTCGGATGTATTTCAGTGCACCAATAGAACAAACAGATCTGCCCGTAGGGGAAGTCATGGATCATGGAGCCATTCACCCGTATTGGTATGAACTGCGCGAAATAAAGGCACCGGAAGGTTATGTCCTGAACCCGGAGGTATTCCGGTGGCAGTTCGAACCAGATACAGGAGTAAGTTCGTATCCGCCAAATGGGCAGGCACAGTATCAGGTTACGGTCGTGGATCGGAAAAAACCGGATATTCCAGAGCCAGAGCCGGAACCGGAGACACCAGAGTCAGATACTCCCGGTTCGGAAGAACCCAAAGAACCGGAAACACCGGAAACACCGTATGTGCCGGATCATGATACTCCGGAGACACCTGAGCGCCAACCGGTGCTTCGGATCGGAAAGATTCTTGCCTGGTATCAGCCATCTTCACCGGATGGGGCAGCGTGGCTGTATCTGGGGCCGGGCGGCCGGTGGAAAATCCGCCTGCCATCCATGGGGGATGACCGGAAAACTCTGATCTGGTGTGTACTGTTTTTGATGTCAGCAGCAATGCTGAGCGCTTTATGGGATGCGGAAGAAGATAAGAGAAAATAAGCAAAAATCAAAGGGCGAAAAGGTTTGGCAGTCCTTCTCGCCCTTTGATTTTGGGAATGGTAGGTATACAAAATAAAAGAAAATGTTTTAGGGGGGCCGGGCAGTTTCGGGCTGCCCGGTATGAGTATGAAAAAGCTTTGTAATTTCAAGTATGCACTTGAAACAAAGGTTCCATTACCCTTTCGGATAATGTACTTAGAGTATAAAAAAGAATTGTGACTAAACTGTGTCGCTACCATAAAAAAATTATAAACATAATAAAAAATAAAAAAACCCTTTCAAAAACCTCCTGGATTGTATATAATAAGAGAGATTAGAACGAAAAATGCGCTCTTTGCGCGTATTCATGGATAGAAATAAATGGGAAACAGGGCAGCTGCGAAGATGTGATGAGCCTGAACGGCTGCGAAACGAGAAATCTCAGGAGGAAATTTATGTTAGTATCCAACGATATCGGAATCGATTTAGGTACGGCAAGCATTTTGGTATATATCAAAGGCAAAGGCGTTGTGCTGAAAGAGCCTTCCGTAGTAGCAATCGACCGTGACTCCAACAAGATCATGGCAATTGGTGAGGAAGCACGTCTGATGATTGGAAGAACACCGGGCAACATTATTGCGGTCAGACCGCTGCGCCAGGGCGTTATTTCTGATTATACGGTTACCGAGAAGATGTTAAAGTATTTCATCAATAAGGCAGTAGGCAAGAGAACCCTGCGCAAACCGCGTATAGCAGTCTGCATCCCGAGCGGTGCGACTGAGGTCGAGAAGAAGGCAGTTGAGGACGCTACCTATCAGGCAGGTGCTCGCGAAGTTTCCATCATTGAGGAGCCGGTAGCAGCAGCCATCGGTGCAGGAATTGATATTTCCAAGGCATGCGGAAACATGATCGTAGATATCGGTGGCGGTACTGCAGATATTGCAGTTATCTCCCTTGGCGGAACGGTAGTAAGTACCTCCATCAAGATCGCAGGTGATGATTTCGATGAAGCTTTAGTCCGCTATATGAGAAAGAAACACAACCTGCTGATCGGTGAGAGAACCGCAGAGGAGATCAAGATCAACATCGGTACTGCATACCGCAGACCGGAAGTGCAGACCATGGAAGTGCGCGGCCGCAACCTGGTAACCGGACTTCCGAAGACCATCGTGGTTACTTCTGAGGAGACTCTGGAAGCGTTGCGCGAGCCGGCTATGCAGATTGTGGATGCTGTTCACAATGTCCTGGAGAGAACTCCTCCGGAACTGGCAGCAGATATCTTTGACCGCGGCATTGTGATGACTGGCGGTGGTTCCCTGTTAAACGGTCTCGATCAGCTGATCGAGGAAAAAACCGGTATCACCACCATGGTAGCGGAGGATCCGCTGACTGCGGTGGCAATCGGAACCGGTAAGTTCATCGAGTTCCAGCACGGAGACAAGAAAGAGCAGGAATTCAACTAAGACGGAAGATTGACGGGTAAATGGAAAGGGGCTCGTGTCCATCGCGGACGCGGGACCTTTCTTTTCGTTTTGCAGGGTGAGTCCCGGCGCGGGAATATGCCAGGGCACATTCTATTTCACAGGAGATATAAAATATGGCTACAGTAAGCGGATATGTAGAGAAAATCAAATATCGCAACGAGGAAAACGGATACTCGATCTTAAATGTCAATTCGGACGGACTGGATTATGTACTGGTGGGAACTTTTCCTTATATCAGTGAAGGCGACTTTATTGAAGCATCCGGCCGGGATGTGGAGCATCCCATTTACGGTGATCAGATCCAGGTTGAATCCTATGAACTGAAAGCACCGGAAGATACAGCATCCATGGAGCGCTATCTTGGATCAGGAGCGATCCGCGGCGTGGGTACGGCGCTGGCAGCCCGCATTGTGCGCCGGTTCAAGGCAGATACCTTCCGCATTATTGAGGAGGAGCCGGAGCGTCTGGCAGAGGTAAAGGGCATCAGTGAGAAGCTGGCCCAGGCTATTTCTGAGCAGATGGAGGCCAAGAAAGAGATGCGCCAGGCCATGATGTTTCTGCAGGAATATGGCATCTCCATGAGCCTGGCTTTAAAGATTTACAATGAGTACGGCTCCCGCATGTACAGCATCATCAAGGAGAATCCGTACCGTCTGGCGGACGATATTCAGGGTGTTGGATTTAAGATGGCGGATGAGATCGCCCGGAAGGTTGGAATTTTCACGGATTCTGATTTCCGTATCCGCAGCGGTATTTACTATACGCTACTGCAGTCCGTGGCGAATGGACACACCTATCTGCCGCAGGAGGAACTGCTGGCAGCGGCATCGGAACTGCTGCATGTAGACCCGTCCGTGATGGAAAAACATCTGACGGATTTGCAGATGGAAAAGAAGATTGTGGTGAAGGTGAATGAGGAGAAAGTGCCGGAACCGGAAACAGACCGACTGTCTGGAATTTCGGAAGGTGCAATGCCCGGGATGAAGCCAACAGCGCCTGCGACGGATCAGGCAGTTCAGGAAGCGGACCCGGAATGGATGGAGACAGACCCGGAGTGGATGCAGTACATGGGGAATGGAGCACCTGAGGCTGCGGGCAATGCCCCGGCCTCCCGCCATGTTTACGCTTCCCAGTACTATTATACAGAACTCAACACGGCCCGCATGCTCCACGATTTAAATCTGCGGGGGTCTGAGCCGGAGGGGGAGATTCGCAAAAAACTGGAGAAGATCTGTGAGGAAGAACGGATTGAGCCGGATGAACTGCAGATCCGTGCGGTCATTGAGGCGGTCAACAGCGGTCTTCTCATTATCACAGGAGGCCCTGGTACCGGTAAGACGACTACCATCAACACGATTATCCGCTATTTTGAACAGGAAGAGATGGAGATTCTTCTTGCGGCGCCTACCGGCCGTGCGGCCAAACGCATGACAGAGGCCACGGGCTACGAGGCCCGGACCATTCACCGTCTTCTGGAACTGACCGGTGTTTCATCGGATGATAAAGACACCTCAGGCATGCATTTTGAACGCAATGAGGAGAATCCTCTGGATGCGGATGCCATCATCATTGATGAGATGTCCATGGTAGACATTTACCTGATGCATGCGCTCCTTCGTGCAGTGAATCCGGGAACCCGGCTGATCCTGGTGGGAGATATCAATCAGCTCCCGAGTGTTGGCCCGGGCAATGTACTGTGCGACATGATTGCTTCCAAAGCGTTTCATGTGGTGCAGCTGACACGGATTTTCCGGCAGGCGGCAGAAAGTGATATCATCGTCAATGCACATAAGATCCATGACGGTGAGCGGATACCGCTTGGCAAGCGCAGCAAGGATTTCCTGTTTATCCGAAGGGAACAGCCGGATGCCATTATCAGCGCCATGCTGACGCTGGTGCGGGAGAAACTGCCGAATTATGTCCATGCGGATATGTTCGACATTCAGATCATGACACCCATGCGAAAGGGCGCTCTTGGTGTGGAACGGCTGAACACGATTCTGCAGAGCTTCTTAAATCCCCAGGATCCGTCCAAACCGGAAAAAGAGGTGGGCGGGACCATCTACCGTGTCGGAGATAAAGTCATGCAGATCAAGAATAACTATCAGATTGAGTGGGAAACCCGCAACCGCTACGGCATCCCGATTGATTCCGGTGCCGGAGTCTTCAACGGGGATATCGGCATCATCCGGGAGATCAACACCTTCGCAGAAGAACTGACTGTAGAATTTGATGAGGGAAAGATGGTGGACTACAGCTTTAAGCAGCTGGAAGAATTGGAGCTGGCCTATGCCATCACGATTCACAAATCCCAGGGAAGCGAGTATCCGGCAGTTGTCATTCCGGTTTATTCCGGACCACGCATGCTGATGACAAGAAACTTAATTTACACGGCGGTCACTCGTGCCCGTTCCTGCGTATGCCTGGTGGGAATCCCGGAGATGCTGCAGGCCATGGTGGATAATGAGGTGGAGCAGCGCCGCTATACCGGGCTGAAGGTCCGGATCCAGGAGGTTATGAAATCCGAACTGTAAAAAATCGAACAACAAATGACGGACTTGTACCATCGGGCGAGGTATCAGGTTTGAGTGTGCTGAGGGAACACCTGGTAAGCCTTTTGTTCCCCCGCTGCTGCCCTGTATGCGGGCAGATTGTACTGCCGGAGGGGGCCCTTATCTGCCCGGGCTGTATGTCAAAGCTTCATTTTATCCGCCAGCCGTCCTGCAAAAAGTGCGGGACAGAGCTCATCAGTGACCGGGCAGAATATTGTCCGGACTGTCTGCGGCGGCAGCGAAGTTTTGAGTCTGGGGTGGCCCTGATCCGCTATGACGCTGTGGCCAAGAAATCCATGGCAGCGGTTAAATACAAAAACCGCCGGGAATATCTGGACTTTTACGCGGAAGCGATAGCGCGGAGATATGCATATTTTTTTACGCGCTATAGCAATGCGGTTCTGGTGCCGGTACCGGTTCATCCGGCAAGACTGCGCTCCCGCGGGTTTAATCAGGCCGGGGAGCTGGCGGTACGCCTTGGGCGTCTGACCGAACTTAAAGTAAATGAAACATTGCTGCTTCGGACGAAAAAGACAGCACCGCAGAAGGAACTCAGTCCGGACGAGCGCCTGAGAAACCTGCGGCATGCATTCGAGGTGGCTGAGGAATACCGGAGCGAGCCGGTCCGGGACAAAACATGCAGCCGGAATCTGGCGGAACGGGCCGCAGGCACGCCATCCGTGCCGGCAGACCCCGGAAAAGTTTTACGGACCGCAGACACAGCGCTGAAGCTTCCACTAACCGTCATCCTTATAGATGACATCTATACCACCGGAAGCACCATAGAAGCCTGCACCCGTGTCCTGAAAGCAGCCGGGGTGAGGCGGGTTTACTTCGTTTCTATCTGCATCGGCGGCTCCTGAATGGCCTGCTGAAATTCATCCGGAATCTGCCGGAAAACCAGCTTGGCACCAGAAATGGAGCCCGGGAAACAGAATAATCCGGAGAAACCATGGAAACAAGCGGATTTCCGGCAAAAAAGAAGGTAAAAAAATAAAGAAAAAGATTGACGCATGGAAGTCGTTATGCTATAGTGGTATGGCGAATGGAAGAGCTTAGGTCTTTTTTTTATGCTCAAAATTAGCCAACAGGCTGATCCGGCACAAAAGAGAGGCTGAAAAACAACGAAAAATCAAGTGGAGGTGGAAGTCGTGCGCACAAAGATTACACTGGCATGTACAGAATGTAAACAGCGGAACTACAACATGACGAAGGATAAAAAGACACATCCGGATCGCATGGAGACCAAAAAATACTGTAGATTCTGCAAAACTCATACTTTACACAAAGAAACCAAGTAAGGAGTGTGAAATATGGGAGAAACTACAGGCACTGAGAAGGCTCCGAAGAAGAGCTTTTTCAAGGGTTTAAAAGCTGAGTTCAACAAAATCGTATGGCCTGACCAGGAAACCGTTGGCAAGCAGACTGTTGCTGTAGTAGCGGTTACCGCTGCGCTGGGAATTATCATCGCAATCCTGGATTTCATTATCAAATGGGGCCTCAGCTTCATTATTTAATTAAGGCGAGGGTGATAAGATGTCAGAAGCAAAGTGGTATGTAGTTCATACCTATTCAGGCTACGAGAACAAAGTAAAAGTTGACATTGAGAAAACCATTGAGAATCGTAACCTTCAGGATCAGATCCTTGAAGTTTCTGTTCCGATGCTCGAAGTCGCAGAACTCAAAAACGGCGTGGAAAAGCTTGCGGACAAGAAGATGTTCCCGGGCTATGTACTCATCCATATGATCATGAACGATGATACCTGGTATGTAGTACGCAACACCCGCGGCGTAACCGGCTTTGTCGGACCGGGCTCCAAGCCTGTTCCGTTAAGCGATGAGGAGATGGAGAGTCTTGGATTCGGAAAGACTGAAGTAGCTCTGGATTATGCAGTTGGTGATACCATTGTGGTAACCGCCGGCGCATGGAAGGACACCATCGGTGCCGTTAAGTCTATCAATGAGAGTAAGCACACCCTTACGATCAATGTCGAAATGTTCGGCCGTGAAACACCGGTTGAGCTCAATTTCACAGAAGTGAAACACATGTAACAACGAAAAGGGATCGACGCTGTCGGTTCGTGGGAGGGACACCCCCGACAATACCACATTATTAGGAGGTCATTATCATGGCAAAGAAAGTAACTGGTTACATCAAATTACAGATTCCGGCAGGCAAGGCTACCCCGGCTCCGCCGGTTGGTCCGGCACTGGGTCAGCACGGCGTTAATATCGTACAGTTCACCAAGGAGTTCAACGCAAGAACTGCAGATCAGGGCGATCTGATCATTCCGGTTGTTATTACCGTATATGCAGACAGAAGCTTCAGCTTCGTTACCAAGACTCCGCCGGCAGCTGTTCTGTTAAAGAAAGCTTGCAAGATCAAATCCGGTTCCGCAACCCCGAACAAGACCAAAGTTGCTACCATCTCTAAGGCAGATCTTCAGAAGATCGCTGAGACCAAGATGCCTGACTTAAACGCAGCAAGTCTGGAAGCAGCTATGAGCATGATTGCAGGTACTGCAAGAAGCATGGGTATCACTGTTGAGGAGTAATCCTTTTAACAGGACTGAGATGAAACTTTAAATACGTGGGAGGGACATCCCCGACAATACCACTAGGAGGTTATTTTATTATGAAACATGGAAAGAGATACGTAGAAGCGGCTAAAGCAGTAGACCGCGCTACTCTTTATGATGCAGCAGACGCTATCGCACTTGTTAAGAAGACTGCTGTAGCTAAATTTGATGAAACCATTGAGGCTCATATCAGAACCGGTTGTGACGGACGTCACGCTGACCAGCAGATCCGTGGTGCAGTTGTTCTGCCGCACGGTACTGGTAAAGTTACCAGAATCCTTGTTTTCGCTAAAGGCGTAAAGGCTGACGAGGCTCAGGCTGCAGGCGCAGATTTCGTAGGCGCTGAGGAACTGATCCCGAAGATCCAGAACGAGGGCTGGTTAGATTTCGATGTAGTTGTAGCTACCCCGGATATGATGGGCGTTGTTGGTCGTCTGGGCCGTGTACTTGGACCGAAGGGCTTAATGCCGAACCCGAAGGCTGGTACTGTAACCATGGATGTGACCAAAGCTATCAACGATATCAAAGCTGGTAAGATCGAGTACAGACTTGATAAAACCAACATTATCCACGTGCCAGTGGGTAAAGCTTCTTTCACTGAGGAGCAGTTAGCGGACAACTTCCAGACGCTTATGGACGCAATCAACAAAGCAAAACCGGCTACCTTAAAGGGTGCCTACATCAAGAGCGCAACCCTGACCTCTACCATGGGCCCGGGCGTTAAGCTGAATGTAGTTAAGCTGATGGCTTAATCAGATTTTGTGAAAAACTGATTGACAATCCAAATATAGTATGTTATCATACACAAGTATTGACTGCCGAAGACAGTAGGTGCCGTAAGGCGTAAGGTTACAGCCGCCTACCGAGGAACGTACAATTTGTATTTAACGACGAATTTGTAGAGCCCCTCTGTCTTGCACAGTGGGGCTTTTCCTTGCAGTCTCCAGTTATATAATAAAACAGGAGGAAGACATTCATGGCTAAAGTTGAGTTAAAACAGCCTATCGTAGCTGAAATCTCTGAGCTGTTAAACGGCGCTTCATCCGCAGTAGTAGTAGACTATCGTGGTCTTACTGTTGCTCAGGATACCGAGCTTCGTAAGCAGTTAAGAGAAGCTGGTGTTGCTTACAAAGTATATAAGAACACCATGATCAAGCGTGCAGCTGAGGGTACCGATTTTGCAGCTCTGGATCCGGATTTAGAAGGACCGACCGCAATCGCTGTATCTAAGGACGACGCTACAGCTCCGGCAAGAATTCTGGCTGAGTTTGCCAAGAAGGCAGACAAGCTTGAGATTAAAGCTGGTGTTATTGAAGGAACTTACTATGATCAGAAGGGTATGCAGGTTATCGCAACCATCCCGTCCAGAGAAGTACTTCTGGGAAGATTGCTGGGAAGCATGCAGTCTCCGATCACCAACTTCGCTCGTGTGCTTAATCAGATCGCTGAGAAGCAGGGCGCAGAGGCTTAATTATCTGGCTGGCCTGCGGTATGCCGCATAACCATCAGGAATAAGCAGATCGATATTACATCGAACTATCATTGATTCAGAATTATAATTATTTTAATGGAGGAAATTAAAATGGCAAAGTTAACCACTGCAGAGTTTATCGAAGCTATCAAAGAGTTATCCGTATTAGAGCTGAACGAGCTGGTAAAGGCTTGTGAGGAAGAGTTCGGCGTATCCGCAGCAGCAGGCGTTGTAGTTGCAGCAGCAGCTGGCGCAGGTGAGGCAGCTGAGGAGAAGACTGAGTTCGACGTAGAGCTGACCGAGGTTGGCCCGAACAAGGTTAAGGTTATCAAGGTTGTACGTGAAGCTACCGGTCTTGGTCTGAAAGAGGCTAAGGACGTAGTTGATGGTGCTCCGAAGGTCCTGAAAGAGGGCGCTTCTAAGGAAGAGGCTGAGGACATCAAGGCTAAACTTGAGGCTGAGGGCGCAAAAGTTACCCTGAAGTAATTAAAACTCAATCAGAGCTCAAAACCCCGGGATTCGCAAGGATTCCCGGGTTTTTTCTGTGCCTGGATTTTTGTGAAGTTCTCGGATACTGCATTCAGATTCCCAGATGTAGAATTGCCATGGGGATTTTTGCCCGTGACTGTGAAGGCACTGAACAGTTACGTGGATTTTATGAAACCAAAAGTTCGGGTGTTTTGACACCCGAACCAATTTTCTGCCATAAAAAAATACCCGGAAGACCTTGCGGACCTCCGGGTATTCTATTTTTCAGGTGGTAAATTAAGCTACAACATGAACGTTAACAGCCTGCAGACCACGGTTGCCCTCTGCGGTATCGAAGGTAACTTTCTGGCCATCCTCTAAGGTCTTGTAGCCGTCAGCTACGATACCGGAGAAGTGTACGAATACTTCCTCACCAGTCTCATCGTTGGTGATGAAGCCATAACCCTTAGTTGCGTTGAACCATTTAACTGTACCGTTATTCATTGTGGTACCTCCTATAAAAATAAAATTTGTATTTTCGTATGAAACAAAAATCACATATTTTTGTAAATCTGGAATGTACTTCTTGACTTACAAAAATATGTGAATCAAAAGCTCATATCAAAATACACTGTGAGTTTACCACCCAACCCCTGTTCTGTCAAGCAATTTTGGCATTTCTTTAGATACTGAAGCGGTAGGTGATTCCACATCCAACCTGCAAATACAAACAGCTTTTGCGGGCTAATTATGAAAGTGTGATGGGTACGTGGCCGGGGAAAGTGACCGGCCACGCACACTATGCCAAAACAAATAAGGGAAAAGATGTCAAAGGAAAAAGACCGGATCTTTGCTGTCTGCGAGCCAGGCCTTCATGGCTCCGGTAAGCCATTTGTTCCGGTGATAAAGCGTCTGCAGCCAGAGTGCCGGACCATCATATTCCTGGTTCAGCCGGACCAGGCTTTGAAGGCACGGATGATTCTGCGCGATCAGATCCGGAGCCGGGACAATGACGGAAATATCATTTTGTGAAGTATCACAGGCCGCAATGGAAAGAGCCAGATTAGGATCCGTAATGTGCAGCTTTGCCTGGCTGGACAGAGGCTGCATTTTGCTGCTTTGCATATCGAGGAGGCACCGGTGGTACGTCCGCTGATTTGTATAATAGTGAACCGGAATCTGCTGGTCTTCTGAAGCGTGGACCAGATCAGTATCGGTATAAAGCGCATCCAGTGTTATGGCGAGATCAATTTCATTGTGCCGTAGGAAAAAAAGCAGGTCTTCCGAGTCCTGTATCATCTGCACGTCCAGATCAACCTGGGGATAGCGTTGCAGGTACTGCGCAATGCGGCTGCTTAAGACCTGGGACAGCGGACTTAATATACCCAGACGCAGGGAACCGCTTACAGCAGAAGTGTTCTGTTTTCCAACCGTCAGGGCTTCTTCCGACATGCGGACAATGGCAGCTGCATAGCTTAAGAACTCCTGTCCGGTTTGTGTGATGCGGATCTGCTTGCCTACGCGCTCGTAAAGCTGCGCCCCAAGCTCCTGTTCCAACTGCTGCATCTGCATGGTAACAGTAGACTGGGCATAACCCAGAACCTTTGCAGCTTTGGAAAGACTTTGTGTCTCAGCTACCTTTGTAAATGTAATCAGGTTTCTAATTTCCATGAAATACTTTCTTGATATCGAAATCTTTGAAGTATAACTAAAATACTTCAAAATTATTGACAAAACCATTGTAACGCATATATTGAAAAAACGCAAGCATATCTGCGCAGAATTTCTGAATATAAATAGTGAAAGAAAAGTAACTGTTCAGCAGGTCTGCGCACTTGCTGCGCTGACCGTGAGAAAACGTGGGCTGGCAGGCAAAAATCCCATTGCCGTAGGCAATTTTCAATGGATTTTTGC